>NZ_CP034245.1:3079860-3387846 GCF_003931875.1 Microbacterium sp. 10M-3C3
GTGCACCCACGGCTCCACGTCCGGAAGCCCCTCGGGCCGCCCCACGGCGGCGAAGAGCTCGTCGTGGTCGACGGTGCCGCCGCCGCGGCGCAGCATCCGCGCCCGGATGATCGCGCGCGCGTAGATCTCGCCGCGGACCACCGCGCGGTGCTCGAGGTACAGCGCGCGGTCGTCGTGCCCGAGGAAGCGCGTCTCGACGACGAAGCGCTGCCACAGCTGCAGGGACTTGCGGAACGTGATCGTCTCGCTCGAGACGACGGGGTACCAGCCGCGCTCGCGCGTGGCGTCGAGCAGGCCCGTGCGCACCAGCAGGTCCCACCGGCCGAGGTCGAACAGCGACAGGTAGCGGCCGTTGTTCATGTGGCGGAGCACGTCGATGTCGGTGGGGAGCGTCCGCAGCGGCAGGCGGCTCACCGCGGTCGGGTCGAGCGAGCGGCCGCGGCGCACGAGACGGCGCGCGCGGGCGAGGACGAGGAGGGTGCGCCACAGGACGTTCACGAGCGGCGATCGTAGCCAGCAGCGGTCGATCCGACCATTCCGTTGTGCGCTCCGCACAATGGCCGCATGGCCGTATACACCCTCTTCCGGCCGATTTCCCGCGCCGCGGACCCCCGCGTAGAGTCTCGCCATGAGCCCCGAGATCCCCGCCGAGATCCAGCGCGACGTCGTCGTCCGTCCGGTGCGCGACGTGGACGCCGAAGCACTCGGCCGCGTGCACGCCACCTGCTGGCACGAGACCTACGACCACCTCATCAGCACTGCCGCGCTCGAGCGCGTGTCGGCCCGACGCATGGCGGAGCTGTGGACCCACTGGGCCGCACAGGGCCCCGAGTACAGGATGCGCGCCGCCCTCGTCGAGGGCGACATCGTCGGCTTCGTCGGGTCGGGTCCCGCCCGCGACGACGACGCCCCGCGCGAGCGCGAGCTGTACTTCATCTACCTCCTCGACGCGTGGCACGGCACCGGCATCGGGCAGCAGCTGTTCGACGCGGCCGTCGAGCCGGACGAGGGCGTGTACCTGTGGGTCGCCGAGGACAACCCCCGCGCGCACCGCTTCTACACGCGCAACGGCTTCACGCTCGACGGCGCCTCGCACGACGAGCCGTTCCTCGGTGAGAGCCTCACCGAGGTGCGCTTCGTCCGCTGACGTGCTGCAGGTCTGGGCGCTCGACGGCATCGACGAGATCACGCCGGGCGCCGACCTCGTGTCGGCGATCGCGGATGCGGCGGCGGAGACGGTGCGCGCCGGGGGGCCGGAGCTGGTCCTCCGCGACGGCGACATCCTCGTCGTGACGAGCAAGATCGTGTCCAAGGCCGAGGGCCGGATCCTCGCCGCCGACGACCGCGAGGACGCGATCACGGCCGAGACCGTGCGCGTGGTCGCGACGCGCACGGCGCCGTCGGGGCACGTCACGCGCATCGTCGAGAACCGCCTGGGCATCGTGTCGGCGGCGGCCGGCGTCGACGCGTCGAACACGCCGGAGGGCACCGTGCTGCTGCTGCCGGAGGATCCGGATGCGTCGGCTCGCGCCCTCGCGGAGGGCCTCCGCGCCCGCACCGGCGCGCGGATCGGCGTCATCGTGTCGGACACCCTCGGCCGCGCGTGGCGCGAGGGCCAGACCGACGCGGCGATCGGCGCGGCCGGCGTGCACGTGTTCGAAGACCTCCGCGGCTCGACCGATGCGGAGGGGCGGCCCCTCGTCGTGACGATGCCGTGCGTCGCCGACGAGCTCGCCTCGGCCGCCGACCTCGTCAAGGGCAAGGCCTCGCGCCGCCCCGTCGCCGTCGTCCGCGGTCGCGCCGACCTCGTGGGCGACCTCGACCTGCCCGGCGCGCGCTCGATCGTGCGGCCCGCCGAGCGCGACATGTTCCACCTCGGTGCCGACGAGGCCTACGCCGCGGGCTTCGCCGCCGGCGCCGCATCCGCCTGACGTCCTCGCCCGCCCGCGCCGCGGGCTTGTCCCACTTTCCGCGGAAAGTGGGGCATGCGGTCAGCGGAGGGCGGGTACGGTGAGCGGATGGCGAGCGTGCTCATCACGGGGATGTCGGGCGCGGGCACGTCGACGCTCCTCGCCGAGCTCGCCGCGCGCGGGCACCGCACGGTCGACACCGACCTCGACGGGTGGACCGACGGCGACGGCGGCCCGGGGGACGAGCCGCGGATGACGGCGCTCCTCGCGGCGGGCGACCCTCGAGCTCGACGGCCGCCGGCCCGTGGCCGAGCTCGCCGACGCGGTCGAGGCCCTGCCCGGCGTCCGCCTCCGCTGACCCCTGCCGCGCGCCGAGAGCAGGCGAATCGGCCGGATGCAGGATGAAACGGCGCGCGGACTACTGATCTCGGCCGATTTGCCCGGTTTTGCGGCCGGCGGGGCTCAGGCGACGACGCGGGTGACGAGCGGCACGCCGGGGCGGTAGGCGAGGTGCACGGCCGAGGGGGCGTCGAGGAGCACGGCGCCGCCGGTCGCGCCCACGCGGAGGTGCCCGACGTCGTCGCGGCGGAGGGCTCGCGCGCCGCCGAGGGTCGCCGCGCGCAGCGCCTCGAGCGGCGTCGCGCCCATGTCGCGCACGGCCACGGCGATGCAGAACGGCATCGACGACGTGAACGACGAGCCGGGGTTGCAGTCCGAGGCGAGCGCGACCTCCGCGCCGGCGTCGAGCAGCCGCCGCATCGACGGGGACGGCTGGCGCGTGGAGAACTCCACGCCCGGCAGGAGCGTCGCGACGGTGTCGGATGCGGCGAGCGCGGCGACGTCCCCCTCGCCGAGGAATGTGCAGTGGTCGACGCTCGCGCAGCCGAGCTCGACGGCGAGGCGCACGGCCCCCGATTCGGCGAGCTGCCCGGCGTGCATGCGCAGGCCGAGGCCGCGGTCGCGCCCGGCGAGGAGGATGCGACGCGCCTCGTCCTCGTCGAAGGCGCCGGTCTCGCAGAACACGTCGATCCAGCGGGCGTGCGGCGCGCACGCGTCGAGCATCGGCCCGCACACGAGCTCGACGTACGCGGCGCGGTCGTCGGCGTACTCCTCGGGCACGACGTGCGCGCCGAGGAACGTCGTCTCGGGGGTGAGCTGCCGGGCGAGGCGCAGCGCACGCTCCTCGTCGGCGACGGTGAGGCCGTAGCCGCTCTTGATCTCCACCGTCGTCGTGCCCTGGCGGCGCATCTCGGCCACGAGGGTGCGCGCACGCGCGAGGAGCGCGTCGTCCGACGCCGCGCGCGTGAGCCGCACCGTCCGGCGGATTCCCCCTGCTGCGTACCGCTCGCCCGCCATGCGCGCGGCGAACTCGTCGGCCCGGTCGCCGGCGAACACGACGTGGCTGTGGCTGTCGACGAAGCCCGGGATGACGGCGCATCCGTCCGCGTCGATCGCCTGGTCGGCGGCGGGCGCGGCGGCGTCGTCACCGACCCAGCGGACGACGCCGTCCTCGAGCACGAGCGCCGCCCCGTGCCGCACCGGGCGCTCGTCGTCCCACGTCGTCAGCTCGCCGATGCCGCGGATCACGGTCGTCGTCATCGCACCTCCCGCAGCGCCGCGTCCAGCATCGCGCCGACGTCGCCCGCGCGCGACACCCCGCCCGACACGACCGGCTCTCCCGCCACGATGACGTCGGTGACGTCGGCGGCGGATGCGGCGAGCCACAGCTGGTCGAGGTCGGCGCCCGCCGTGCGCGGTGAGGCCGTCGCGACCGTGACGAGGTCGCACGCGGCCCCGACCGCGATGCCGCCGATCCACCCCAGGCTCCGGTAGCCGTCGACCGTGGCGGCGTCGAGCAGCGCGCGCGGCGAGAAGCGGCCGCGGCGGCCGGTGCGCAGCCGCTCGTGCCCTTCGAGCGCCCGCAGCTCGTCGAACGGGTCGACGACGGCGTGCTGGTCGCTGCCGATCGCGAGCCGCGCCCCGGCATCGGCGAGCGCGCGGAGCGGTCCGATGCCGTCGGCGAGGTCGCGCTCGGTCGTCGGGCACGCGCACACCGTGCTGCCGGCGAGGTCGGCGATGTCGGCGTCGGTCAGATGCGTCGCGTGCACGGCCGTGAAGCGCGGTCCGAGCGCACCGGCGTCGCGGAGCACCGCGACCGGCGTCCGGCCGAAGGCGGCCGCGACCTGCGCGTTCTCGACGGGCTGCTCCGACACGTGGGCGTGCAGCGGCTCGCCGCCGATCGACGCGGCGACGCGGGCGATGTCGTCGGGGTCGACCGCGCGGAGCGAGTGCACCGCCGCGCCGCGCCGCACGGTGCCGCCGACCGCGATCCGCTCGTGCCGCCCGAGCCACACGTCGACGTCCCGGTCGCCGAACGCGCGTTGCTCGGGAGCGAGGGGCAGCGCCCGGCCGGCGTCGTCCCGCCCGCCGTGGCGGTAGAGCGTGTGCAGGAGCGTGAGGCGGATGCCGGTGTCGCGCGCGGCCTGCGTGACCGCCTCCGCCATGACCGTGGTGGGGTCCGGCGCCGATCGAGGACCGTGCACGTAGTGGAACTCGCCGACGGCGGTGTACCCGGCCTGTAGCAGCTCGGCGAAGAACGCCGTCGCGAGCGCACGATAGCGCTCGGGATCGAGCCGTGCGGCGGCGGCGTACATGCGCTCGCGCCACGCCCAGAAATCGCCGCCGTCGCCGTGGGTGCGGCCGCGGAGAGCGCGGTGGAACGCGTGCGAGTGCGCGTTCGCGATGCCCGGCAGCGTCAGCCCGTCGCGCACGACGTCGCCCGGCTCCGCCGCCGCGCCGATCGACACTGCGGTGATCACCCCGCCGTCGTGCGAGACGCGCACGTCGGCCTGGACGTCCCCGTCGACCACCGCGTGGGCGAGCCAGTACGCGCTCACGCGGTGCGCTTCCGGATGAGGTCGGCGAGCGCGCGTACGCCTTCGAGGGCGTCGGCCTCCTCGGCGCGCTCGTCGGGCGCGTGCGAGACGCCGGTGGGGTTGCGGACGAGGATCATCGCCGTCGGCACGCCCGCGAGCGCGAGCACGCCGGCGTCGTGGCCGGCCCCGGAGGGGAGCACCGGCACGTCGGCGCCGATGACGGATGCGGCCTCCACCGTGAGGGCGCGGTCGAAGCGCGTCACCGCGGTCCAGCTCTCCTCGGCCGCCGCGGCTCCCGCCGAGGACTCGATGCGCGCGACGAGCGCCCGCACCCGATCGGGGTCGCCGCCGCGCGCATCGATCCACAGCGATGCGCGCGCGGCGATCGCGTTGACGGCTCCCGGATGCACCGCCACGCGGCCGACCGTCGCGAGCACGCCGAGTTCCTCGGCCGCGTCGCGCACCGCCACGATCGCGCGACCCATCGCGAGCACGGGGTCGTCGCGGTCGGCGAGCGCAGTGGTGCCGGCGTGGTCGGGGCGCCCCGCGAGGTCGAGGCGCCAGCGTCCGTGCGGCCAGATCTCGCTCGCGACACCCAGGGCGCGCCCGGCGCCGGCGAGGCCGCGTGCACCGCCCGGAAGCCGCATCCGGCCCTGCTCCACGTGCAGCTCGACGAACCCGCCGATCCGGGCCACGCGGGCGGGGTCGGCGCCCACCCGCGCGGGCTCGAGGCCCGCGCTGCGCAGCGCGTCGGCGAGGGTCGTACCGTCGTCGTCGCGGAGGGCGAGGGCGCGCTCGGGCGCGATCGCTCCGGCGAGCAGCCGCGAGCCCAGGCACGCGACGCCGAAGCGGCCGCCCTCCTCGTCGGCGAACACGGCGATCGCGAACGGCCGCGTCGGCCGCCAGCCCTCGGTGCGCAGCCGCCCGACGGCCTCGAGCGCGGCGACCACGCCGAGCGGGCCGTCCCACTGCCCGCCGCTGCGCACGCTGTCGAGGTGCGAGCCGACCACGAACGCGTCGCCGGGGAGGTCGGCGCCGTGCCAGGCCCAGAGGTTGCCGTTGCCGTCGACCTCGACGTCGAGCCCGACCGCGGCCGCGCGGGCGGCGAACCACTCGCGCAGCTCGGCGTCGGCGCGCGTCCACGCGAAGCGGGTGACGCCGCCGTCGGGCGAGCGCCCGACGCCCTCGAGCTCGTCGAGCAGCACGGTCAGTCGCCCTCGCGCATCGGCACCCGCACGCCCCGTTCGTCGGCGGTGGCGATCGCCTCGTCGTAGCCGGCGTCCACGTGCCGCAGCACACCCATGCCGGGGTCGTTGCGCAGCACGCGGGCGATCTTCTCCCCCGCCAGCGCAGTGCCGTCGGCGACCGTGACCTGGCCGGCGTGGATGCTGCGGCCGATGCCGACCCCGCCGCCGTGGTGGATCGACACCCAGCTCGCGCCCGAGGCGGTGTTGACGAGCGCGTTCAGCAGCGGCCAGTCGGCGATCGCGTCGGAGCCGTCCTTCATCGCCTCGGTCTCCCGGTACGGGCTCGCGACCGAGCCGGAGTCGAGGTGGTCGCGGCCGATCGCGAGCGGCGCGGCGAGCTCGCCCGACGCGACCATGTCGTTGAAGCGGAGCCCCGCGACATCCCGCTCGCCGTACCCGAGCCAGCAGATGCGGGCGGGAAGGCCCTGGAAATGCACCTTCTCGCGCGCGAGGCGGATCCAGCGGGCGAGCGACGCGTTCTCGGGGAACAGCTCCAGCACCGCCGCATCCGTCTTGGCGATGTCGGATGCCTCGCCGCTGAGCGCCGCCCAGCGGAACGGCCCCTTGCCCTCGGCGAACAGCGGCCGGATGTACGCCGGCACGAAGCCGGGGAACGCGAACGCGTCGGCGTAGCCGGCGGCCTTCGCCTCGGTGCGGATGTTGTTGCCGTAGTCGAAAACCTCGGCGCCGGCCCGCTGGAACCCGACCATCGCCTCGACGTGCACCGCCATCGACTCCCGCGCCCGCTGCACGAAGCCGGGGTCCCGGCGGGCGTCGGCCCCGTCCTCGAACGCGACACCGATCGGCAGGTACGCGAGCGGGTCGTGCGCGCTCGTCTGGTCGGTGACGATGTCGATCTCGGCACCCCGGGCGAGGAGCTCCGGCAGCACCTCGGCGGCGTTGCCGAGCACGCCGATCGACAGCGGCCGCTCGGCGTCGCGCGCCGCGTACGCCTGGGCGAGCGCGTCGTCGAGGCTGTCGGCCTGCACGTCCAGGTAGCCGTGCGCGATGCGGCGGGCGATGCGCGACGGGTCGACGTCGACGCAGATCGCGACGCCGTCGTTCATCGTGACGGCGAGCGGCTGCGCGCCGCCCATGCCGCCCAGGCCCGCGGTGAGGGTGATCGTGCCGGCGAGGCTCCCGCCGAAGCGCTGCGCCGCGACCGCGGCGAAGGTCTCGTACGTGCCCTGCAGGATGCCCTGCGTGCCGATGTAGATCCACGACCCGGCGGTCATCTGCCCGTACATCGTGAGCCCGAGCTGCTCGAGGCGGCGGAACTCGTCCCAGGTCGCCCAGTCGCCGACGAGGTTCGAGTTCGCCAGCAGCACGCGCGGCGCCCACTCGTGCGTCTGCAGCACGCCGACCGGCTTCCCCGACTGCACGAGCAGCGTCTCGTCGCCGCGCAGGGTCTCCAGCGTCCGCATGATCGCGCGCAGGCTCGCGTGGTCGCGCGCCGCCTTGCCGGTGCCGCCGTAGACGACGAGCTGCTCGGGATGCTCGGCGACCTCCGGGTCGAGGTTGTTCTGCAGCATCCGCAGTGCCGCCTCCTGCGGCCAGCCGAGGGTGTGCAGCGTCGAGCCGCGATACGCACGGGTCATCGGTTCTCCTCCTTCGGGGCGACGCCCGCGGCGCGCACGACGGCACCGCTGGCGACCAGGTCGGTGGCCGCCGCGATCTCGGGCGACAGGTAGCGGTCGGGGCCGGGGCCCTCGACGCGCGTGCGCAGCTCGGCGACGACGCGCGCCGAGGCAGGGGCGGAGCCCTCGCCGCGCAGGTCGATCGCGCGCGCGGCGGTGAGCACCTCGATCGCGAGCACGCGCGTGAGGCCGTCGATCGCGCGGCGGAGCTTGCGCGCGGCGCTCCAGCCCATCGACACGTGGTCCTCCTGCATCGCGCTCGTCGGGATCGAGTCGACGGATGCGGGCACCGCGAGCCGCTTGAGCTCGCTGACGATTCCGGCCTGCGTGTACTGCGCGATCATGTGCCCGCTGTCGACGCCCGGATCTCCCGCGAGGAACGGCGGCAGCCCGTGGCTGCGCGCGCGGTCGAGCATCCGGTCGGTGCGCCGCTCGCTCATGCTCGCGACGTCGGCGGCCGCGATCGCGAGGAAGTCGAGCACGTAGCCGACGGGCGCACCGTGGAAGTTGCCGTTCGACTCGACGCGGTCGTCGAGCGTGACGACGGGGTTGTCGATCGCGCTCGCGAGCTCGCGTCCGGCGACCGTGCGCGCGTGCTCGACGGTGTCGCGCGCGGCGCCGTGCACCTGCGGCGCGCACCGCAGCGAATACGCGTCCTGCACGCGCGTGAAGCCGGTCGACCGGTGGGCGGCGATGACGGGCGAGCCCTCGAGCATCGCCCGCATGGCCGCGGCCGACGCGATCTGACCCGGGTGCGGCCGCAGGGCGTGCAGGTCGGCGGCGAAGACCGAGTCGGTGCCCGCGACGCCCTCGACGCTCATCGCCGCGGCGACATCGGCGGTGGCCAGCAGCAGATCGAGGTCGGTGATCGCGAGCGCCAGCATGCCGAGCATGCCGTCCGTGCCGTTGATGAGGGCGAGGCCCTCCTTCTCCTCGAGCACGAGCGGCTCGATGCCCGCGGCCTCCAACGCCGCGGCGGCGGGCATCCGCTTCCCCGCTGCGTCGCGCACGTCGCCTTCGCCCATCGCGGCGAGGGCGCAGTGCGCGAGCGGTGCGAGGTCGCCCGAGCAGCCGAGCGAGCCGTACTCGCCGACGATCGGGGTGATGCCGGCGTTCAGGAGCGCGGCGTAGGTCTCGGCCACGAGCGGGCGGACGCCGGTGCGCCCGGTCGCGAGCGTCGCCAGGCGCAGCAGCATCGTGCCCCGCACGACCTCACGCTCGACCTCGGGTCCCGCGCTCGCGGCGTGGCTGCGCACGAGCGAGCGCTGCAGCTGCCGACGGTCGGCGGGCGGGATGGGGGTCGTCGCGAGGGCGCCGAAGCCCGTCGACACGCCGTAGTGGGGCGCCGTGTCGCTCGCGAGTCGCTCGATCACGGCGCGGGTGTGCCGCATCCGCTCGAGGGCGTCGTCGCTCAGGCGCACGGGCGCCCCGTGGCGGGCGACGGCGACGGCGTCGGCGATGGCGAGGGGCGCGGTGCCCACGACGATGTCCTGCATGCCGCCAGTGAAGCCGGTCGGCGCTCGCTCGCGCGCCCGGTTCGGGCGATATGGTGTCTGGGATCTCAGACACTGCGGAGGTGGCGATGGCGGCTCCCGCTGCCCGATACGCGCTCCGGATGCTGCGACTCCTCGCGGAGCGCACCGCCCCCGTGCCCGCCGCGACCCTCGCGCGCGAGCTCGGAGTGCCGCGGTCGTCGCTGTACCAGCTGGCCCGCGCGATGATGGACGAGGGCTTCCTCGTGCACTACCCGGAGGAGCGCGCGTACGGGCTGTCGTCGCTCGTGTCGGAGATCGGAGCGGGGTCGCTCCACACCGACCGGCTGCGCGCCTGGCGCATCCGCTGCTCGAGCGGCTCGCCGCATCCGCCGCCCTCCCGGTCGTGGGGCATCTCGCCGTGCTCACCGGCGCGTCCGTCGCCGGGGCCGACGTGACGTATGTCGACCGGGTGTCGGCGCCGCGCGCGCCGACGACGGTGTCGAACGTCGGCGTGCGGCTGCCGGCGCACCTCACCGCAACCGGGCGTGCGGCGCTCGCGATGCTCTCCCGCGACCAGGTGCGGGCACTGTACCCGCACCGCGACGCGCTGTACCGGCGGGTGGGTCCGGGGCCGGCCACGCTCGGCGAGCTCGACGCGCTGCTACGCGACACCCGCCGACGCGGCTGGGCCCGCGAAGACGGCGAGATCACGGCCGGCTACGCCTCGGTCGCCGCCGCGGCGGTCGACCGCAACGGCTACCCCGTCGCATCCGTCGGCGTGACCTTCCGCGTGGAAAGCGCCGTGTCCGCGGGGGTGGAGACGGAGCGGGGCGCCGCCGTCGAGGCGGAGCTCGGCGCCGCCGTCGAGGCGGAGCTCGGCGCCGCCGTGCGGCACGCCGCCGCCGTCGAGGCGGGGCTCGGCGCCGCCGTGCGGCAGGCCGCCGTCGAGGCGGGGCTCGGCGCCGCCGTGCGGCAGGCCGCCGTCGAGGCGGGGCTCGGCGCCGCCGTGCGGCAGGCCGCCGCCGCGCTCACCGCGCGCCTCGCCGGCCGCTGACCCCGCCGCCGGCGCGCGCAGCGCGGCCGAACACAGGCGAATCGGCCGGATGCAGGAGGAATTCGCGCAGAACGTACTGATTCGGGCCGATTCGCCCGCACCGGGTGCGACGCCAGCCCGGACGCGGGCGCGGATGCGGACGCGGGCGCGGGCGCGGACGCGGACGCGGATGCGGCGAGCCGGACGTGGGCGACCATCGTGGAGCGGACGCGGACGCGGACGCGGACGCGGATGCGGCGAGCCGGACGTGGGCGACCATCCGTGGAGCGGATTTGGCGACGGACGCGGGCGCGGATGCGGCGAGCCGGAGCATCCGAATCCGCGGCCGCCGTCCGAGTCCGCGCTCGGCACGCGCGCACCGTCGGAGGATCGCGTCGGCGTCGGAGGATCCGCGCCCCACGCTCCGACGCACGCGCGAACCTCCGACGCAGCGGTCGCGGCGCGGCGCAGCGTGCGCGGCGGGGTCAGCGGCCCTTGACCGTGCCGAAGAGGCGCGCGATCGGCACGAGGACGAGCGGACGGGCGGCGATCCAGCCGGCGGCCATCACCACGAGCGATGCCACGAAGATCCAGAACCCCGTCCAGTTCACCGCATCCTGCGCCGCGTACATGTGGTTGAGGTTGCGGAGGGCGCCTGTCGCGAACACGAGCGCGACGTGTACGACGATGAACGCGACGAAGTACAGCATGACCGGGTAGTGCACCTTGCGCGCCCACTCGACCGGATACAGCCGGTTGAGAGTCGCCGCGTTCTTCGGCCACAGCCCCGACATGCGCACGCCCGTGACGATCGCCAGCGGCGCGGCGATGAACGTCGTCGCGAAGTACGCGAGCTGCTGCAGGCTGTTGTAGTTCACCCAGCCGTTCTCGGTCGGCCAGTCGAGCGACACGTACTGCAGGCCCGCCGAGATCGCGTTGGGGACGACCTCCCATGAGGTCGGCACGATGCGCATCCACTGGCCGGTCACGAAGAGCAGCACGATGAACACGACGCCGTTGAGCACCCACAGCAGGTCGATCGCCTGGTGCGTCCACAGCGCGAGGCTGATCTTGCGCTTCTTGTTGCCGCGCGGCGACCAGAAGATGCTGGGCCGCTTCTCGCGCCGCACCTGCAGCCCCGTGCGGATGATCAGCAGCATGAAGAAGCCGTTGAGGAAGTGCTGCCACCCGAGCCACGCCGGAAGCCCGACCGGCGCGCTCGCGGGCAGGTGGTACTCGCCGGGGAAGGCTGCGAGGAAGTCCTGACCCGCCGTCGTCGACAGCAGGAATCGCACTGCCGCGACCGCCATGCCCGCCGCGATCAGCAGCGCGGCGCCGACGACGAGCGTCGCACCCGCCCACTGGCCGCGCGTGTACGGTCCGATGCGGACCGGCTCGGGCGCCGGCGTGCGCGGGGCGGATGCGGCGGCCCCCGCCCGCACCGTGCGCGGGAACGGCAGCGGCGGCCGCGGTCCGTCGGGGACGGCCGGCGCTGCGGCGGACGCCGGGGCGAGCTCGACCGCGGATGCGGCGGGCGCCGGCGCGGCCGCGGCGGGCTCGGACGCCGGGGCCGGCGCATCCGTGTCGACCGACGCGGCAGCCGTGTGCGACGCCGCCCGCGGCGCCTCGGCGGGAGGGGCGACGGACGCGGGTGCGGCGATGCCCGCGGGCGGCCACGGCTCGCCGCCGGGCACGCGCGGCAGGCCGCGGCGCAGCATCCGCCCGCCCACCGCAGCGGTCGCGGCGACCTCGGTCTCGGGCGGCCGCGACGACCCGGCCTCCCGGACATCGGATGCGGCGGGCTCGGGCGCCGCGACCGGCGCGGCGTTGCGGGCGCCGCCCGCGCTCGCGGGCGCGAAGTCCGCGCCCGGCTGCACGAAATCCGCCCGCGATCCGGCGGACGCCGCCGCGGGCGGCCACGCCTCGCCGCCGGGCACACGCGGAAGGCCGCGGCGCAGCGCCGGTGCGGCGGCCGTCCGGGCGCGACCCGTGCTCGCGGGCGCAGCATCCACGGCCGGCGGCACCGGATCCGCCCGCAACCCGTCCGCTCCGGAGCCCGCTCCCTTCGCAACCGCCACCGCCGAGGATGCAGCGACCCCATCCGCAGCCGCCTCCGCCGGAGCCGGAGCGGGCTCGGCCGCGCCCACGGCATCGGCGGGAGGCCACGGCTCGCCGCCGCGCACGCGCGGCAAACCGCGCCGGAGCGCCGGGCTCACTTCTTGCGTTCCTCGAGCGCCGCGATCAGCTGCGGCACGACCGTGAAGACGTCGCCGACGACGCCGAAGTCGGCGATCGAGAAGATCGGGGCGTCGGGATCCTTGTTGATCGCGACGATGGTCTTGGCCGTCTGCATCCCCGCGCGGTGCTGGATCGCCCCGGATATGCCGAGGGCGACATACAGCTGCGGCGACACGGAGACGCCCGTCTGACCGACCTGCGCGGTCGAGGCGATGTACCCGGCGTCGACGGCCGCTCGCGAGGCGCCGACGGCGGCGCCGAGCGCGTCGGCGAGCTGCTCGACGAGCGCGAACCTCTCCGCCGAGCCGAGCCCGCGGCCGCCCGACACCACGCGCGCGGCCCCCCGCAGCTCGGGTCGGGCGGAGGTCGCGACAGCGGCCTCGAAGCCGTCGACGTGCGCGGCGGGCGCCCCGGATGCGGCGACGTCGAGACGCTCGATCGCGGGTGCGTCCACCCCGGCGGCGCGCGCGTCGACGGCCCCCTGGCGGACGGTCACCACGAGCGGGCCGAAGGTGGCGGCGGCGGTCGTCGTGTACGCACCGCCGTAGACGGAGTGCTCGGCGACGACGCCCTCGTCGTCGCGCACGACGCCGACCGCGTCGGCGGCGAGGGCGAGACGCAGGCGCGCGGCCAGGCGGCCCGCCGCATCGCGTCCCTCGATCGAGTTCGCCACGAGCACGGCGTCGGGCTGCACGGCCGCCACCGCGGCGGCGAGCGCGTCGACCACGGGGACGGTGAGCGCCGCGGCGTCGGCGTCGGCCACCAGGACGCGGGCGGCACCGAGCGCGCCCGCGGCGGCGGCGAGCGCGTCGCCGCTTCCCGCCGGCGCGACCACGAGCGCGACCGGCGTGCCGATACCGGCGGCGGCGCCGATCAGGCCCGCGGCCGACGACGCGAGCGCGCCGTCGGGCGTCGTCTCGGCGAGCACCAGGATGTCGTTCGTCATATCGTCGCCCCTCACGCCAGCCGGTTCTGCACGAGGAAGTCGGCGAGCTGCGTGCCCGCGTCTCCCTCGTCGACGATCTTCGTCCCCGCCGCGCGGGGCGGGCGCTGCGCGACCGACACCATGATCGCCCGCGGCACCGAGAAGTCCTCGGGGTCGACGCCGAGGTCGGCGGCCGTCAGCGTCTCGAACGGCTTCTTCTTGGCCGCCATGATGCCCTTGAAGTTCGGGAACCGGGCGTCCGGCAGCGCCTCGGTGATCGAGATCACGGCGGGAAGCGGCGCCGAGACCGACACCGTCCCGGCGTCGGACGCGCGCGTACCCGCGACGCGGTCGTCGGCGACGTCGACGCTCGTGAGCGCCGTCAGCTGCGGGAGGGCGAGGTGCTCGGCGAGCATCGCGGGGAGCACACCGCCCGCGCCGTCGGTGGAGAGGTTGCCGGTGACGACGAGATCGGCCCCGGCGCGACGGACGGCGGCGGCGAGCACGTCGGCGGTCAGCGACAGGTCGGCGCCGTGGAGCTTCTCGTCCGCCACGTGCACGGCGGAGCTCGCGCCCATCGCGAGAGCCTTCCGCAGCGTCGCAGCGGCCGACTCGGGGGCCATCATGATCGCGACGACCTCGGTGCCCGCGTGCGCGTCGGCGTACGACAGCGCGACCTCGAGCGCGCGCTCGCCGATCTCGTCGAGCACGGCCTCGGATGCACCGCGATCGGCCAGTCCGGTCTCCAGATCGAGGGTGCGATCCCCCCACGTGTCGGGCACTTCTTTCACGAGAACGACGATCCTCATCGATGGGGCTCCTCACGTCGGATCGAGTCTAGGCGGCGCGCCCGCCGCGCCCTCGGCGTGCCGGCGACGGCCGGATACCGTGGGCGCAGGGGAGGCGTCATGGTCAAGCGGCTGCGGGTGGATCCGATCGCCGAGGCGAAGCGGCAGTGGCTCGCGCACGGCTGGGATGCGGCGGCCGACGGCATGACGACGGTCATCTCGCTCGTGCGGGCGCAGCAGCTCGCGTTCGCGCGCATCGACGCCGCGCTGCGTCCGCTCGACCTCACCTTCGCGAGGTTCGAGCTGCTGCGGATGCTCGCCTTCACGCGGGAGGGCCGCATCCCGCTCGCGAGCGCCGTGGCCCGGCTGCAGGTGCACGCGACGAGCGTGACGAGCACGGTCGAGCGGCTCGCCCGCGACGGGCTCGTGCGCCGCGAGCCGCACCCGACCGACGGCCGGGCGGCCCTGCTCGTGCTGACCGACGCCGGACGCGCGCGCGTCGACGAGGCGACGACGGCGCTCAACGCCGTGTTCGCCGACCTCGGCTTCGACGACGGCGACGAGCGCGAACTCGTGCGCATCATCGCGCGGTTCCGCAGGAACGCCGGCGACTTCGCCGACCCCGCGCCGCAGCCGCCGCCCCTGTGAGCCGGCCCCGCATGACGGCCGGCCCGGCCGGCCGACCCGCGCGCGACGTGTCCCCGGCGCTCACCGGTGGGTGAACCCGGGGGCGCGCTTCTCGCGGAAGGCGGCCATGCCCTCCTTCTGGTCGGCGGTGGCGAACAGTGACGCGAACACGGTGCTCTCGTAGCGGAGCCCCTCCGCGAGCGGCGTCTCGAGTGCCGCATCCAGGGCCGCCTTCGCGGCGTACAGCGACGGCAGCGACCGCGCGGCGATCTGGTCGGCGACCTCCCCCGCGACCGTCAGCAGGTCGGCGGCGGGGACGACGCGCGAGACGAGGCCCGCCCGCTCGGCCTCGTCGGCCAGCATCCGGCGCCCGGTCAGCACGAGGTCGGCGGCCTTGTAGAAGCCGATCGCGCGCACGAGCCGCTGGCTGCCGCCCATTCCGGGGATGACGCCGAGCGTGATCTCCGGCTGGCCGAACTGCGCCGTGTCGGCGGCGAGCACGATGTCGCACATGAGGGCGAGCTCGCAGCCGCCGCCCAGGGCGTAGCCGGCGACGGCGGCGATCACCGGCGTGCGCACGGCCGCGAACCGGCTCCACGCGCCGAAGTGCTCGTCGAGCACCATGTCGACGGAGGACTTGCCCTCCATCTCCTTGATGTCGGCGCCGGCGGCGAACGCGCGCTCGGAGCCCGTCACGACGATCGCCCCGACGCCGCGGTCGGCGTCGAACGCCTCGGCGGCGGCCACGATCTCGCGCATCGCCTGCGTGTTCAGGGCGTTGAGCGCATCCGGGCGGTTCAGCGTGATCCAGCCGACGCGGCCCTTCTGCTCGACGATGATCGTCTCGTATGCCGTCATGACACCCCTCGCGCTGCGCTCTCCGACCGGATGGAGTGGATCACCCCGGAGAAATCCTGCCCGGCGCCGGGCCCGGATGCGAAGGCCTTGTAGATCTCGCGGGCGAGCAGCCCCATGCGGGCCTCGACGCCCGTCTCGGCGATCGCGCGCTCGGCGAGCCCGAGATCCTTGGCCATGAGCGCGCCGGCGAAGCCCGGGCGGTAGTCGTGCGACGCGGGACTGGTCGGCACGATGTCGGGCACGGGGCAGTTCACCGTGAGCGCCCAGCACTGCCCCGACGCGTGCGCCGCGACGTCGTACAGCGCTTCGGGCGCGAGGCCGAGCCGCTCGCCGAGGACGAAGGCCTCGGCCACGACGATCTGGCTGACGCCGAGGATCATGTTGTTGCACATCTTCGCCGCCTGCCCGAGGCCGGCGCCGCCGCAGTGGACGATGCGCGCGCCCATCGCCTCCAGCAGGGGCCGCACCTCGTCGAGGTCGGATGCGGCGCCGCCGACCATGAACGCGAGCGTGCCGTTCTCCGCCCCCACGACGCCGCCGGAGACCGGGGCGTCGAGGCTGCGGTGGCCGGCCGCCTCGGCGAGCGCGTGCGCCGCGCGCGCGTCGTCGACGGCGATCGTCGAGCAGTCGACGAAGAGGGTGCCGGACGCCGCGGCGGCGAGGAGGCCTACCGCGGCGTCGTCGCCGCGGTAGGCCGAGAGCACGTGCGCCCCCTCGGGGAACATCGTGAAGACGACCGCGGCGCCGGCCGCCGCATCCGCGCCCGACTCCGCGACCGCGAGGCCGCGCTCGCGCGCCGCATCACGGGCTGCCGGGACGACGTCGAACACCCTCACGTCGTGCCCGGCGGCGGCCAGATTCGCCGCCATCGGCAGGCCCATGTGTCCGAGGCCGAGGAAGGCGATGCGCCCGGTCATGCCGCCCGCCCGTCGGTGCCGCGAGCCTCGCTCCCCAGGACGCTCCGGGCGATCACGAGGCGCATGATCTCGTTCGTGCCCTCGAGGATCTGGTGCACGCGCAGGTCGCGCACGATCTTCTCGATGCCGTAGTCGGCGAGGTAGCCGTAGCCGCCGTGCAGCTGCAGCGCCTCGTTGGCGACGCGGAAGCCGACGTCTGTCGCGAAGCGCTTGGCCATCGCCGCGCGCGCCGACGCGTCGGGGGTGCCGGCGTCCACAGCGACCGCCGCGTCGTGCACGAGCAGGCGCGCAGCGCTCAGCTCGGTGGCCATGTCGGCGACCGCGAACATCACGGCCTGCTTCTGCGCGAGGGCCTCGCCGAACGTGAAGCGCTCGTGCACGTAGCGCACCGCGCGGTCCAGCGCCTCGCGGGCGCCGCCGAGCGAGCACGCGGCGATGTTGATGCGGCCGCCGTCGAGCGCCTGCATCGCGATCGCGAAACCGCGCCCCTCCGTGCCGAGCATCGCGGACGCCGGCACTCGGACCTCGTCGAGGATGACGGGGCGGGTGGGCTGCGCGCGCCAGCCCATCTTGTGCTCGGGCGGCCCGAACGAAAGCCCGTCGGCGTCGGCGGGCACGAGGAACGCGCTGATGCCGCGCGCACCCGGCTCGCCGGTGCGGGCCATGACGACGTACACGGCGGCCGAACCGGCGCCCGAGATGAACTGCTTGACGCCGGTCAGCACGAACTCGTCGCCCTGGCGGATGGCGGAGGTCGTGATGGCCGCCGCATCCGATCCGGCGCCGGGCTCGGTGAGGCAATACGCGCTCAGGTCGGTCATCGCCGCGAGACCCGGCAGCCAGCGCTTCCGCTGGTCGGGCGTGCCGTGGCGGTCGATCATCGTGGCGACCATGTTGTGGATCGAGATGTACGACGCGATCGCGGGGTCGGCCGCGGCGAGCTCCTCGAAGATCGGCACCGCGTCGGCGCGGCCGAGGCCCGTGCCGCCGACGTCGGGGCGCACGAACAGCGCGCCGAGCCCGAGCTCGCCGCCGCGGCGGAGGCTCTCGAGCGGCAGCTCCTCGTCCCGGTCGCGCTGGAGCGCGTGCGGGGCGAGTTCGGCGGCCGCGTACTCGCGGACGGCCTCGACGATGGCAGCTCGTTCCTCGTCGCTGATGGCGACCGGCTCGAGCACGGGGACAGGGGTGGCGTCCATGTGTCGTTCCTCTCGGATGCGGCGCCTTCGCCGCACCCGCCACATTACTAGGACGCCCTACTATCTCCTAGCCCGTCCGCGCTCCTTGCGCGGGGAAGGCGGGCGAATCGGCCGAATGCAGGACGAAAGGACGCGAGACCTGCTGCATCCGGCCGATTCGCCCTTTTTCGACGGCGACGGGGCGGATGTTCGCGCCGCGTTCACTCGGGCGTCACCGAGGGCGGGCAGGGTCGTCCGCGACCCCCGCGCGCGGCAACGCCAGGGGCCGATCCCGAACCCCCTGCACCGAGGACACGCATGCCTTCGACCCTCCTGCGCCGTGCCGTCGCGATCGCCGCGACCACCACGGCCGCCTGCTCGCTCGCGCTGACCGGCGCGACCGCGGCCTCCGCCGCGATCGTCTCGCCCGTCGTCTCCGACACCGCCGCCGGCGCACCGATCGGCGTCGCGCCGATCGGCACGTACGAGACCGGCTCCTACAAGGCCTCGGCCGCCGAGATCGTCCAGACGTACAGGAACCGCATCTTCACCGTCAACGCTCAGGCCGGCTCGGTGGACGTGCTCGACAGCAGTGACCCGACGAAGCCCGTGAAGCTGTTCTCGATCGGTGCGGCCGGCGTCGCGAACTCCCTCGCGATCCGCGACGACGGCCTCGGCGTGGTCGCGTTCGAGGCGACGACGAAGACCGATCCCGGATTCCTGCTGTTCTTCGACGCGAACAAGGACGGCGACGCGGCCAAGCTCGGCCAGGTGACGGTCGGCGCGCTCCCCGACATGGTGACGATCTCGAAGGACGGCGCCTACGCGGTCGTCGCCAACGAGGCCGAGCCCGCGAACGACTTCTCCGTGGACCCGGAGGGGTCCATCGGCGTCGTGAAGCTGCCGACGACGATCGCCTCGCCGGCCCAGAAGGACGTCGCGACGGCTGGCTTCCGCGCGTTCGAGCCCGGGGGCTCCAAGCCCCTCGACCCGCGGGTGCGCGTCTTCGGCCCCGACGTCGCCGCGCCCGGACAGGACCCCGCGACCCTCGCCACCAACCGCGTCAGCCGCAACCTCGAACCGGAGTACATCACGGTCGACGGCACCACTGCCTACGCGACGCTGCAGGAGGCGAACGCGATCGCCGTGGTCGACCTCGTCAAGGCCGAGGTGACCTCGATCCTCCCGCTCGGGTACAAGGACTTCGGCGTGGCCGGCAACGGCATCGATCCGTCCGACAAGGACGGCGCCGCCGACATCCGCGCCCTGCCCGGCGTGAAGGGCGTGTACATGCCCGACGCGATCGCCTCGTACAGCGCGAGCGTGGCCGGCAAGACCGGCACCTACCTCGTGACCGCCAACGAGGGCGACGGCCGCGAGTGGGGCTCGTTCATCGACGAGGCCCGCGTGAAGGACCTCGGCAAGAACGGCCTCGGCGCGATCTGCGCGACGAGCCCCCAGGCCTCGCAGACCGCCGACGCCCAGATCGGACGCCTCAAGATCATCACCGACCTCGGCAAGACCGCCGACGGCTGCTACGGCGAGCTGTACGCGTACGGCGGGCGCTCGTTCTCGATCTGGGACACGAAGGGCACGCTCGTCTTCGACTCGGGCGACCAGTTCGAGCAGACGCTCAAGCGCGTCGCGCCGCAGCTGTTCAACGTGTCGAACGACAACAACTCCGTCGACGACCGCAGCGACGACAAGGGCCCCGAGCCCGAGGGCGTCGTGATCGGCGTCGTCGACGGCCGGACCTACGCGTTCATCGGTCTCGAGCGCGCCGGCGGCGTGATGGTCTACGACATCACCGACCCCACGAAGGCCGCGTACGTCACGTACGTCAACAACCGCGACGCGACCAAGGACGTCAAGACCGCCGCCGCGGGCGACCTCGGCCCGGAGGGGCTGACCTTCGTCTCGGCCCTCCGCTCGCCCACCGCCTCGCCGCTGCTCGTGGTGGGCAACGAGGTGTCGGGCACGACGACGGTGTTCGACGTGCGCTCGCTCGTGGGCACGAAGCCCGATCTGCAGATCCTCTCGATCAACGACTTCCACGGCCGGCTCGTGCCGGAGACCGGCGGGGTCGCGGGCGCGGCCGTCGTGGCGGGCGCCGTCGAGAAGTACCGCCAGCAGAACCCGAACACGCTGCTCGTGTCGGCCGGCGACAACATCGGTGCGAGCGCGTTCGAGTCGTTCATCGACCAGGACAACCCCACCATTGACGCTCTGAAGGCCGCGACGCTGGATGTCAGCGCCGTGGGCAACCACGAGTTCGACCAGGGGTTCGACGACCTGACGGGGCGCGTCATCCCGCGCTACGCGACGGGTGAGCCCGACTCCGACGGCGGCAAGGACTTCGCCTTCGGCGCGAACGTGTACGTCAAGGGCACGAAGACCCCGGCCCTGAAGCCCTACACGATCAAGGACGTCGACGGCACGAAGGTGGCCTTCGTCGGCACCGTGACGGAGCAGACGGCCGGCATCGTCGACCCGTCCGGCATCGCCGGCATCGAGTTCGGCGACCAGGTCGAGGCGGCCAACCGGGAGGCGAAGAACGCGCGCAAGGCCGGTGCCGACATCGTCGTGCTGCTCGCCCACGAGGGCTCCGAAGGCACGGACTGCGCGGCCATCGCCACCGAGTCCGGCGACTACGGCGACCTCGTCCGCGGCGCATCGAAGGACATCGACGCGATCGTGTCGGGCCACACGCACCAGAAGTACGCGTGCGAGATCGGCGGGCGGCCGGTGATCCAGGCCGGCCAGTACGGCACGAACCTCGGCACCCTGGACATCGACCTCGACGACGCGGGCAAGCTCGTCTCCATCACGCCCGGCGTGCGGTCGCTGTACGACGCGACGGTGGGGCAGTACATCGCCTACCCGCAGCCGGCCACGGCCGCGATCGTCGCCCAGGCGCGTCAGACGGCGGACGTGAAGGGCCAGGTGGAGGTCGGGAAGATCACCGCCGACATCACCCGGGCCAAGACGGCGCAGGGCGGCGAGGACCGGGGCGCGTACTCGACGCTCGGCAATACCGTGGCGGACGTCTACCTGTGGGCCACGAGCGAGAACCCGGGCTTCAACGGCCAGGACGCGCAGATCGCGTTCATGAACCCGGGCGGCCTGCGCGCCGATCTCCTCTACGGCTCGGACAACGGCTCGGTCTCGTACCGCGAGGCTGCGAACGTGCAGCCCTTCGGCAACACGCTCGTGACCCTCTCGCTCACCGGCGCCCAGCTGAAGTCGGTGCTCGAGGAGCAGTGGCAGCCGGCGTCGGCGTCGCGTCCCGTGCTCGCGCTCGGCGTCTCGAAGGGCTTCGCGTTCGAGTACGACCCGAACGCCGTGAAGGGCTCGCGCATCGTGTCGATGCAGCTGAACGGCGTGAAGATCGACCCGAGCGCGTCGTACCGGGTCGTGACGAACTCGTTCCTCGCCGCCGGCGGCGACAACTTCACGTCGTTCGCGCAGGGCACCGGCAAGGCCGACTCGGGGCAGATCGACCTGCAGGCGACGGTGGACTTCTTCGCCGCGAAGAAGACGGTCGCCCCCTCGCCGCTCGGCCGCGCGTACCTCGTCGGCACGTCGCCCGTCGACGAAGGCACGTCGACCCCGCCCACCACTCCCACGCCCACCCCGTCGCCGACGGCGCCGGGTGCGGGCGCGCCGCCGGCCCCGGCGAACCCGGGCGGCAGCATCCCGGGTTCCGGCGTGCAGACCGGCGGCACGTGGGCGAAGGTCGCGCTCTCCAACGGCGGCCGTGTCGAGCAGGGCACGGCTCTGCAGGTCACCCTCACGGGGCTCACCCCGGGTCAGCGCGTCGCGGCGACGCTGTTCTCCACCCCGATCACGGTGTCGAACATCCCCGCGGCGGATGCGTCGGGCACGACCCGGTTCGCCGTGCAGATCCCGGCCGGGTTCGACCTCGGCGCGCACCGGCTCGTGATCACGACCGCCGGGCAGGACCCCATCCAGGTCGGGGTGACCGTCGTGCGCCCCGGAGCCCTCGCGGCCACCGGCGCCGAGACGCCGTGGGGCATCGCGCTGGCCGGCGCGCTCCTCCTGGTCGCCGGCGGCCTCGCCGTCACCCTGCGCAAGCGGCGGACCACCACCGCGTGACGACAGAACGGGCGACCGCTCGCGCGTGAACCGCAGGAGAATCGGTCGGATGCAGCACCAACGCGCGCGAAACCTGCTGCATCCGGCCGATTCGCCCGTTCTCGGCGCGAGGGGGCTCGCGTCCGCGCCGTGGTGGCGGGTGAGCCGCACGGTAGCGTGGAGCGAGTGAGTGCGGATCGCTACGTCGTCGCGACCGACGGCGCGTGCAAGGGAAATCCCGGGCCGACCGGGTGGGCGTGGGTCGGCGAAGACGGCGAATGGGCCGCCGGCGCGCTGCCCGTCGGCACGAACAACATCGGCGAGCTGCTGGGGCTCCTGCGCGCGATCGAAGACCACGCCGACGTGCGCGAGCTCGTCGTGCAGGCGGACTCGAAGTACGCGATCGACACGTACTCGAGCTGGATGGACGGCCATCGCCGGCGCGGCTGGAAGACCTCGACCGGCGCGCCGACGAAGAACCGCGACCTGCTCGAGAAGCTCATCGCCGCGCGCGACGCCCGCCGGGCCGCGGGGCTCCCGGATGTCGTGCTCGAGCACGTGCGCGGGCACTCGGGGCACGTCCTGAACGCGTGGGCCGACGAGCGCGCCGTGCGCGCGGCCGAGCACGCCGCGAAGGGCGTCGAGTCGGCGTGGTCGTCCCTCGGGTCGCACCCGAAGCTCGACGTGTCGACCGCGCCGCGCAACGGTCGCTGAGTCAGCCGTCCCAACGCCGAAGGAGCGCGGCGAGCGCCTGACCCCCGCCGATGCACATCGTCGCGACCGCATACTCCAGGTGGCGGCGGTGCAGGTCCATCGCGGCGCGCACCGTGAGGATCGCGCCGGTCGCACCGACGGGGTGGCCGAGCGCGATCGCACCGCCGTACGGGTTCGTCTTCTCGGGGTCGAGCCCGGCATCGCGGATCACCGCGACCGCCTGCGCCGCGAACGCCTCGTTGAGCTCGACCACATCGACGTCGGCGGGCGTCAAGCCGGTCTGCGCCCACAGCCGCTCGAGGGCGATGACCGGCGCGTAGCCCATGATCTCCGGCTCGATGCCGGCGGTCGCGACCGCCTCGATCGTCGCGAGCCCGGCGAGGCCCCGCTCGCGCGCGTCGCGCTCGCGCATCAGCACCGTGGCGGCGGCGCCGTCGTTGATGCCCGACGAGTTGCCCGCCGTGACCGTGCCGCCCGCGACGAACGCCGGCCGCAGCCCCCCGAGCACCTCGACGGTCGTTCCGGGCCGCGGATGCTCGTCGACCGCCACCTCGACGGGGCGCTTCCCGCCGGTCGTCACGGGGATGATCTCCTCGGCGAACGCCGCGCGCGCCGCATCCGTCGCCGCCCGCCGCTGGCTCTCGGCCGCGAATGCGTCCTGCTCCGCGCGCGTCACGCCGTACCGCTCGGCGACGGTCTCGGCCGTCGTGCCCATGTGCCGCCCGCTGAACGGGTCGGTGAGGATCGCGAGCGTCCCGTCGAGCAGCGTCCGGTCACCCAGGCGCGCGTTGCCGCGCGCGGAGAAGTCGAGGAAGGGGGTGCGCGACATGCTCTCGTCGCCGCCCGCGACGACGACGTTCACGCCGCCCCACAGCAGCTCCTGCGCCCCCGACCAGATCGCCTGCAGACCGGAGCCGCACAGCCGGTTGACGGTGAAGGCGGGGATGCGGGGGGCCAAGCCCGCCGCGAGCGCCACGCGTCGCGCGTTGTACGCGTCGGGCCCGTTCTGCGCGATGCATCCCATCACGACCTCGCCGACGTCGGCGCCGTCGACGGCCGACCGCTCGAGCGCGGCGGTCACCGCGCGTGCGCCGAGCTCGTACGCGTCGACCCCCGACAGCGCCCCGCCGAAGCTTCCGATCGGCGTGCGCGCCCCGGCGAGGATGACAACCCTGTCTCGCGTGTCCATGCCCCCACTCTGCCCCGAAAGCGCCCCCCAGAGGCGAGAGCACCTGTTCCGGGGAGCGGGATGGGCCACGACGGCGCACTCCGGGCGGCCTGCGGGTCATGAGCCGGCGCGGTGGTACTCCTCCAGCACAGCCGGCACGCCCTCGGACAGCATCCTCCGGCGCACGCGGCCGAGCAGGCGCGACATCGCGAAGCCGCCGACACCCGCGAAGCCCGTGTGCGACCACGTGAAGCGCGTGCCACGGGGCACCTCCTCCAAGCTGTACCGCACGTCGGTGACGCTGTCGGCGCCCTCTTCGCCACGCCACGTGTAGTGCAGCGCGTGTGGCGGGTCGACGGCGACGACCTCACAGAAGACCACGCCGGCCCACCCGATCGTGGGCCTGCCGACGAATCGGAACCGCGTGCCCGGTATGGCCGCGAACCCTTCCGGGCGACCGCCGCGCCCGGTCGTGGTCCAGCGGGCGACCAGCTCGGCCCGTGTCACGACGGCCCATACCTCGTCGACCGGATAGGGGTAGACACGGGTCACCGAATATCCCGACATGTCGGCTCCTCTCTCTCGGAGTCACGCAGTCTACCTACCGGTCGGTAGATTACCTCACGCAGGGTAGATAGAGTGAAGACATGGTTGGCGCGCGTGACACAGCACCTCGCCGCGGCCGCGGCGCGCAGACGCGCGAGTCCGCACGTCGCGCAGCGCTCCGTCTCTTCACCGAACGCGGCTACGACGCCACCTCGATGCGACAGATCGCCGACGAAGTGGGGATCAACAAGGCGTCGCTGTATTACTACTTCGCCAGCAAGGAGGCCATCGTCCAGTCGCTGCTCGACGAGCGGGGAGACGAAGCGGAGCGCCTCGTCGCCTGGGTGCGCGAGCAGCCGCAGTCCCGGACGCTCTTCGCTCAGGCCGTGATGCGGTGGGTGGAGTCGTTCACCGACGAGAAGCTGCAGGGGATCCGGTTCATGGCCGCGAATCCGCTGCTGCTGGCGCGCCTCGCGGACGATGAGACCCCTCGCGTCGCGAGCGGTCTTGCGCAGCTGGCAGAAGAACTCGCCCGCCTCCTGCCCCGACGAACGCCCACCGCCGTCGTCATGGTGCGGATGGCGCTCCTCTCGATCAACGCGGCCGTGCAGGCAGCCGCCTCCGCGGACGTGCCCGATGCCGCCGTCATCGAGGCCGCTCGCCGCGTGGCGCGCATCGTGACGGCCGACCTGGTCGGCGGCGCCGACGAGGACTCCGAGGAGGAGACGCATGCTTCGGCCTGAGCGCAGCGACAGAGTATTCACAAATTTGTGAAATGAGCGTAACGTCCCGCGCATGGACGCACCGATCCGTGTTCGCGGCCTCGTCAAGCGCTATGGCCGCACCCTCGCCCTCGACGGGCTCGACCTCGACGTCGCCCCCGGCGAGGTGCACGGCTTCCTCGGCCCGAACGGCGCCGGCAAGTCGACCACACTGCGCATCCTGCTCGGGCTCGTGCGCGCGACCTCCGGCGAGGTGCGGGTGCTCGGCGGCGATCCGTGGCACGACGCCGCGCGCCTGCACCGCCGCATCGCGTATGTGCCGGGCGACGTGAGCCTGTGGCCGAACCTTTCCGGCGGACAGGCGATCGACCTGCTCGCGGGCCTGCGCGGCACGCCGCGCGACGCGGCCTATCGCGCCGAGCGCGAGCGGCTGCTCCACGCGTTCGAGCTCGACCCGCGCAAGAGGGGCCGCGCGTACTCCAAGGGCAACCGGCAGAAGGTCGCGCTGGTCGCCGCGTTCGCCGCATCCGCCGACCTGTACGTCTTCGACGAGCCCACGAGCGGCCTCGACCCGCTCATGGAGGTCGTCTTCCAGCGGGAGCTGCAGCGCGTCAAGGACGCCGGCGAGACGGTGCTGCTGTCGAGCCACATCCTCTCCGAGGTCGAGCAGCTGTGCGACCGCGTGAGCATCGTGCGCGCGGGCCGCACCGTGGAGTCGGGCACGCTCGCCGACCTCCGCCACCTCACCCGCACGGAGGTGTCGTTCGAGGCCGCGGATGAGACGGCGGATGCGGCGTGGCTGGCCGCCGTCCCGGGCGCCCACGATCCCGTCGTGGCCGACGGGCGCGCGCGCTTCACGGTCGACAGCGACGCCGTCGCCGGCGTGCTGCCGACCCTCGCCGCCCACGACGTCGCGGGCCTGCGGATCGCCCCGCCGTCGCTCGAGGAGCTGTTCCTCCGGCACTACGCAGAGGGGGCGCCGGCGGCGGACGACGGCGCCGGCGGCGCGGACGCCGCGGCGCGTGCGCCGCTGCGCAGACGGGCACGGCGATGACGCGCTTCGTGCTGCTGTACGCGCAGCGCTGGCGTCGCGACCTCGTGCAGCTGACGCTGTGGATCGCCGGCACCGTGGCCCTGGCGGCCGCCGCGGACGCGGGGGTGGCGCAGCAGTTCGCGACCGCGCAGGACCGCGTGAACCTCCTCGCCGCGGTGCTCGCGAACCCGGTCATCCTGCTCTTCCGCGGCCTGCCGTCGGGGAGCGATCCGAGCGCGGTCATCGCGTTCCTGATCCTGCCGTTCCTCGCCCTCATGGCGGCCCTCATGAGCACGTTCCTGGCCGTGCGCCACACGCGCGGCGACGAGGAGCAGCAGCGCACCGAGCTCGTTGCGGCCACACCCGCCGGACGCGTGCGGCCGTTCGCGGCGACCGCCGCGCACGGCGTCCTCGCGAACGTCGTCGTCGGGGCGCTCGTGACCGCGACCTTCGTCGCGACCGGGCAGCCCGCCGCCGGCGCCCTCACGATCGGGACCGCGACGGGAGCGACGGGCATCGCCTTCCTCGCGCTCGCGCTCCTCGTCGCCCAGCTCGTGCGGACGTCGCGCGCGGCGAACGCGACGTCGGTGTGGGTCGTCATGATCGCGTACCTCGTGTGCGGCATCGGCAACGCGCTGGGCCGTCCGAGCGACGACCTGCAGAGCCTGCAGAGCGCGCCGCTGGCCTGGTTCTCGCCCTTCGGGTGGGCCGAGAACACCCGGCCGTGGACGACTGACGACCCCCGACCCCTTCTCGTGTCCCTCGCGCTCGCGGTCGTCGCGGTCGCGGTCGCCGTTTCCCTCCAGCGCGTGCGCGACGTCGGCGGCGCGCTGCTCCCCGAGCGGCGGGGGCCCGCCGCATCCGCGTCGCTGCGCGGTCCGGTTTCTCTCGCGTGGCGACTGTCGCGCGCGTCGACGCTCGGGTGGGCGATCGGCGGACTCGTGACCGGTCTGCTCGCGACCCGGCTCGCATCGGTGGTGTCGCAGCTGGGCGACACGATCGCCTCGGTGCAGGCGCTCGTCACGGCGTTGTCGGCCGACGGATCGCTCGAGCAGGGCGCGGTGGTGATCTTCTTCACGCTCGTCGGGGTGCTCGCAGCCTGCGCCGGCGTGCAGACCGTCATCCGTGCGCGGCAGGACGAGGCGCACGGGCTGGCCGAACCCGTGCGCGCGGGAGCGGTCGGACGGGTGGGCTGGGTCGCCTCGTACGGGGCCGTGGCGATCGTGGCCGTCGTCGCGACGACCGCGGCCGCCGTCCTCGGCGCCCTCGCAGGACTGGCCTCGCAGCAGGACCCGGACTGGTCGCTCGCCGGCGACGCCGTGGTCGCCGGCGCAGGGCAGCTGCCCGCCGCGCTCGTCTTCGTCGTCGTCACCGCGCTCGTCCTCGTCGTGGCGCCGCGCCTGACGATCCTCCTCGGCTGGACGCTCGTGCTGCTGGGGCTGCTGCTGGGTCTGTTCGGTCCGCTCCTCGGCCTGCCCGACGCCGTGGTGAACGCGTCGCCGATCGCCGTGACCCCGATCGTCGAGTCCGACGGGGTCGACGTGCGCGGCCTGTGGTGGCTCGTCGCCATCGCGGTCGCGGGCGGCGCGACCGCCCTCGCGCTCGCGCGCAGCCGTCAGCTGGAGGCAGACGGATGACGCCGCGCGAGCACCGGGCCCTCGACGCCGCGGAGCAGACGGCCGCGCTGCTGGCGTCGGCGGGCATGCCGCGGATGCCCTCGCGCGTGCTCGCCGCGCTCGTCGCCGCGCCGCCCGACGGCTACACCGCCGCGGAGCTCGGCGAGCGGCTGGGGATCAGCGCCGCCGCCGTGTCGGGGGCGGTGCGGTACCTGCAGACCGTGGGGGTCGCGCATCGGATGTCGCGCCCCGGCGAGCGCCGCGACCGGTACGTGCTCACCGACGACACGTGGTACGCCGCGCTCGCGGGGAAGAACCCCCTGTACGAGCAGCTCGCGCAGCTGCTGGACCGCATCGCCGCCGAGACCGACGACACCGGTCACGCCGCCGAGATGGCGCGCTTCTTCCGTTTCATCGCCGCGCGCATGCCCGAGATCCTCGAGGAGTGGGAGCGGGTGCGCGCCGACGAGTTCCCGCGCGGCTGACGCGCGTCGGCGCGGCTCGCCGAAAGTGCATCGTCCCCGCGAGAGGGCACGGCCGGGCGAGCGGTCTCGCCGCGATGATGCACTCTCGCGGTCAGGCCCACGCGCGCACGGCGGCGGATGCGGCGTCGAGCGCACGCACGGCGGCGCCGGGGTCTGTGCGGGCCTGCGCGAGGGCGGCGATGACGAGCGACGCGACCACCTCGGCGAGCGCCGCGGACGCGTCGTGCGCGAGGTCGGCGCGCGCCCGCGCGACGCCGGCCGCCACGCCCGCGCGCAGCTCCGCGGTGTAGCCCACGACGAGCGCGCGCACGTCGGGCTCGTCGTCGACGACGGGCGCGCACGCGGCGTTCAGCAGCAGGCAGCCCGAGCGCGCGCGGGGCGAGCCCGATGCGATGGCGGTGCGCATCTCGGCGAGATAGTCCGCGAGCGCGGTGGGCGCCGCATCCGGAACGAGGAGCGGGGCGAGGCGCGTGCGCACGACGTCGTCGAGGTACGCCGCGACGACGGCCTCGAAGACACCCTTCTTGCTTCCGAAGGCGTGGTACAGGCTCGAACGGGTGAGCCCGGTCGCCGCCTCGAGCTCGGCGACCCCGGTCTCGGCGTAGCCACGATCCCAGAACACGTCGCGCGCGGCGCGCACGACCGTGTCGTGATCGAACTGGGCGGTGCGACCCATTGGCGCGCTCCTCTCGGCAGACCTATAGTAGACCAGTCGTTACAAAATAACCGACCCCCGGAGACACCTCATGCGCGCACTCATCCACCACACCTTCGGCGCGCCCGACGCCGTGCTGCACGTCGGCGACGTCGAGCTCCCCCAGCCCGCCCCCGGCCAGGTGCGCGTGCGCACGATCCTCTCGCCCATCCACAACCACGACCTGTGGACCGTGCGCGGCACCTACGGCTACAAGCCCGAGCTGCCCGCGCGCTCCGGCACCGAGGCACTGGGCGTCGTCGATGCGCTCGGCGAGGGCGTCGACACGCTCGAGATCGGCCAGCGCGTCGCGACCGGCGGCACGTTCGGCGCGTGGGCGGAGTACTTCGTCGCGAAGGCGGCCGCGCTCATCCCGGTGCCCGACGGGCTGCCCGACGAGGCGGCGGCGCAGCTCGTGTCGATGCCGTTCAGCGCGATCAGCCTCATCGACTCCCTCGAGCTGAACCCGGGCGACTGGCTCGTGCAGAACGCCGCCAACGGCGCGGTCGGCCGGATGGTCGCGCAGATCGGCACGGCCCGCGGCCTGAACGTCATCGGGCTCGTCCGCCGGTCCGCCGGCGTCGAGGAGCTCGCCGCGCAGGGCATCGACCGCGTCGTCGCGACCGACGCCGACGACTGGCGCGACCGTGTCGCGGAGATCACCGGTGGTGCCCCGATCGTCGCGGGCGTCGACTCGGTGGGCGGCACGGCGAGCGGCGACGTGCTGTCGATCCTCGGCGAGAACGGCACGCTCGTCGTGTTCGGCGCGATGGACTCCCCCACGATGCAGCTCGCGTCGGGCGACGTCATCTTCCGTCAGGTGACCGTCACGGGCTTCTGGGGCAGCAAGGTGAGCACGAGCATGCCCCCCGCCAAGCGCGCCGAGCTGTTCGGCGAGCTCGGCGGCTACCTCGCCGACGGCACCGTGACCCTCCCCGTCGCGGGCACCTACGCGTTCGACGACGTCGCGGCCGCCGTGCGCGCCAGCGGCACGGCCGGGCGCGTGGGCAAGATCCTCTTGCGCCCCTGACGCGTTCTGGGCCGGACGGCGCGTGCGGACGGCGGCGCGTCAGGTGACGGCGTCGAGGTGCCCGGCGAGGGCGTCGAGCGCGGGACGCTGGCCCTTCACGAGCAGGTCGCGCGCGCGATCGAGTCCGACCCACTCAGCCCGATCGACCTCGGGGAAGCGCTGCATCCGCCCCGACCGCGGCGGCCACTCGAGCTCGAACTCGCCGAAGTCGAAGCCGGATGCGTCGAACCCGGCGCCGTCCGCGACGAACACCACGACCCTCTTGCCGCTCGAGTACGCGAACGTGCCGAGCTCGGCGAACGGGCCGTCCGGCGGCTCGGCGCCGAGCTCCTCGCGGAACTCACGGCGCGCCGCCTCCAGCGCCCCTTCGTCGTCGGGGTCGTACTCGCCCTTCGGGATCGACCACGCGCCGGCGTCCTTGGCCGCCCAGAACGGACCGCCCATGTGGGCGATGAGCACCTCGGCCGCGGTGGCGCCGACCCGAGGGCCGTCGGCGGCGAGCCGGTACAGCAGGATGCCGGCGCTCATCGCCCCCATCGTCGGCTCAGACCAGGCGCGACTTCGGCGAGGTCTCGTACGTCTTCTGCGGGTCGCGCTCGACGACGTCGGCGCCGAGCGCCTCGTCGACCGCGGCCATCGTGTCGGCGTCGAGCGTGACCCCCGAGGCCGTGACGGTGTCGGCGAGCTGCTCGGGGCGCGAGGCGCCGACGAGCGCCGACGCGACGTTGGGGTTCTGCAGCACCCACGCGATCGCGAGCTGCGGCATCGTCAGGCCCGCCTGCTCGGCGACGGGCTTCAGTCGCTGCACCGCGGTGAGGGTGTCGTCGTTCAGGAAGCGCTTGATGAAGGTCGCGCCGCTCTTCTCGTCGGTCGCGCGCGACCCCTCGGGCACCGGCTGGCCGGGAAGGTACTTGCCGCTGAGGACGCCCTGCGCCATGGGCGACCACACGATCTGCGAGATGCCGAGCTCCTCCGACGTCGGCACGACCTTGTCCTCGATGACGCGCCACAGCATCGAGTACTGCGGCTGGTTCGAGACGAGCTGGATGTTCAGCTCGGTCGCGAGGCGGTGGCCCTCGCGCAGCTGCTCGGCCGTCCACTCCGACACGCCGATGTACAGCACCTTGCCCTGGCGCACGAGGTCGGCGAACGTCTGGAACGTCTCCTCCAGCGGCGTCTCGTAGTCGAAGCGGTGCGCCTGGTACAGGTCCACGTAGTCGGTGCCGAGGCGCGTGAGCGACCCGTTGATCGACTCGGTGATGTGCTTGCGGCTGAGGCCGGTGTCGTTGGGACCCTGGGGGCCGGTCGGGAAGTACACCTTCGTGAAGATCTCGAGCGACTCGCGGCGCTGCCCCTGCAGCGCCTTGCCGAGCACGACCTCGGCGGCGGTGTTGGCATACGTGTCGGCGGTGTCGAACGTCGTGATGCCGGCGTCGAGCGCCGCGTGCACCGTCTTGACGGCGGCGTCGTCATCCACCTGCGAGGCGTGCGTCACCCAGTTGCCGTACGTGATCTCGGAGACCTTGAGACCGCTGTTGCCGAGGTAGCGATAGTTGACCATGCGTCCACGCTAGCGGCGGGCGGATGCGGCGGGGCCCGCGCGCCCGGATGCCGGGCGGCCAGGGTCAGGAGACGAGGCCGGCGAGCCCGGCGGCGGGCAGGTGCACCCACCCCTCGCGGCGCGCGCGGCGCAGCTGCGCCGCATCCGGGGGCGTCGTCCGGCCGAGCGCGACCGCCCGGGCGGCGAGAGCGGCGACGACGGCGTCGAACGCGTCGCCGGAGCGGATCGTCAGCGCGTCGTGACCGCCGAGGTCGAGCCACGGCGCCTCGGCCCGCAGCGCCGCGAGCAGCGCCCCACGCGCGTCGGGGTCCACGCGGTAGCGGGTGGTGTCGAAGCCCCACAGCCGCAGGCTCGCGCCCGGGTACACCTCGGCGATGTCGCCGCCGCCCGTGCGATCGACGTCGAGTCCGGTGGCGGCGAGCCGGCCGAGCAGCCCCGCGCAGCGCAGCGCCGTGAGCCCGAGCCGGTCGGTCGACACGCTCAGCGGCCAGCGGCCCGTGCGCGCCCGCACCGCCCGGTCGGTCTCGCGGTATGCCAGCATCCGGCGCCAGTCGCCCCCGCCGTCGGGGGCGACGTCGCCCTCGGCGTGCGCCGACACGAACGCGACGAACGCGTCGGGCCACCCGAGCGCGAAGTCGATGCCGACGCGGTCGGCTCCGGATGCGGCGGCCACGACGCCGGCGTCGGATGCTCCGAGCACGAGCGATTCGACGCGGGCGACGCCGCCCGCCCAGGAGATCGTCGCGACGGCGGTGCCGGCATCCGCCGCCGCCAGATCGACGCCGACGGTGATCACGTCAGGAGACGGGGGTGACCCCGGCGGCGACGATCTCGTCCTCCTCGGTCGCGACGAGCTGCCCGCACGCTCCGTCGATCTCCTTGCCGCGGGTGTCGCGGAGGGTCGTCGGGATGCCGGCGTCGTTCAGGCGCCGCACGAACTCGTTCTGCACCGGCACCTCGGATGCGGTCCACACCGAGCCGGGCGTCGGGTTGAGCGGGATCGGGTTCACGTGCACCCAGCCGCGCCCGCGGGCGTTGAGTTTCTCGGCGAGGAGGTCGGCGCGCCACGCGTGGTCGTTCATGTCCTTGATGAGCGCGTACTCGATCGACACACGGCGGCCGGTCCTGTCGAAGTACTCGCGCGCGGCGTCGAGGGCCTCGTCGACCTTCCAGCGGGAGTTCACGGGGATGAGCTCGTCGCGCAGCTGGTCGTCGGGGGCGTGCAGCGACAGCGCGAACGTCACCGGGATGTCTTCGGCGGCGAGCTTGCGGATCGCCGGGACGAGCCCCACCGTCGACACCGTGATGCCGCGCGCGCTCATCCCGAGGCCGTGCTCCTTGTCGACCATCGTGCGGACGGCCTGCATGACGCGCGCGTAGTTGGCCAGCGGCTCCCCCATGCCCATGAACACGATGTTCGTCACGCGCTCGTCCGCGTGACCGACCTTGCGGGGGTCCTTGAGACCGCCCTCCGCGATGAGCCGGTTGGCGCGCACGACCTGCTCGACGATCTCGGCCGCCGACATGTTGCGGGTGAGCCCGGCCTGGCCGGTGGCGCAGAAGGGGCAGTTCATGCCGCATCCGGCCTGGCTCGACACGCACAGCGTGATGCGGCCGGGGTAGCGCATGAGCACCGACTCGACCAGGGCGCCGTCGTGCAGGCGCCACAGGAACTTGATCGTGTCGCCGCGGTCGGTCTCCAGGCGCCGCACGTCGGTGAGCAGCGGCGGCAGGAGTCCCGCGACGAGCTCCTCGCGCGCGGCGGCGGGCAGGTCGGTCATGTGCGCGGGGTCGGACGTGTAGTGCGTGAAGTAGTGCTTCTCGAGCTGCTTCGCCCGGAAGCCCGGGAGGCCGAGCTCGGTGACCTTCGCGACGCGCTCGGCGTGGGTGAGGTCAGCGAGGTGCACGGGGGGCTTGCCGCGCTTGGGGCTCGCGAACTGCAGCAGCGGGCGCCCCTCGGCGTCCTTCTGCTGCTGCCATCCCTCGGTGCGCGGGCGCACCTGGCGCACGGCGGATGCGGCGTCCCGCGCTCTCTCGGTCATGTCCTCCAGGCTACCGGCGCCCGCCTGCACGGGCCCTGACCGCCGTCATCGCCCGCGAGAACACAACCGCGGCGCGAAAACGCGGCCGGCGCCTGTGGTCTCGCGGCGCCATTGGGTTCTCGCGGGCCGCCCTAGAATGCGTGCATGCCCGCACCCGGAGGGCGCGTCCCTGACACGCTGACATGGTGAGTTCCCCGCGCCGCATCGCCTTCCTCGACGTCGACGGCACGATCCTCGAGCACGGCTCGGTGATCGCGCCGTCGACCGTGACCGCGATCCGCACGGCCCGCGCCAACGGGCACGCCGTGTGGCTGTGCACCGGCCGCGCCGACGGCGACATCCACCCGGATGTGCGCGCCATCGGCTTCGACGGCGCGATCAGCAACGGCGGCGCATACGCGGTCGACGGCGACGGACGCCTCCTCGTGGAGCATCCGATGCCGCGCGCCGACGTCGAGGCGGTCGAGGCGTACTTCCACGCGCACGGCATCGAGTACTTCCTGCAGTCGCACGGCGCGGTGTTCGCGAGCCCCGGCATCGTCGCGATGACCGACGAGTTCTTCCGGCGCCGTCACGCGCAGCGCGCGGCGGAGCTCGAAGCGCGCGGGCTGCCGGTCGACGCGCCGTCGCCGATGATCCGCTTCCGGCCGCTGGCCGAGGTCGACCGCGACCGCGTCGCGAAGGCCGTGTTCGTGAGCCCGGCCGCCGACACCGTCGCGCACTCGGCCGCGGAGCTCGGCCCGCGCTTCCACGTCATCCCGGGGTCGATCCCCCTGCCGGGCGGCTCGAACGGCGAGATCGGCATGACGGGCGTCACGAAGGGGTCGGCGATCCTCGAGGTGCTCGCGCTCCTCGGGCGCGACCCGGCCGAGTCGATCGGCATCGGCGACAGCTGGAACGACGTCGAGATGTTCGAGGTCGTGGCCGACCCGGTCGCGATGGGCAACGCTCCCGCGGAGCTCCAGGCGCTCGCCGGCCGCGTGACGACGACCGTGCTCGACGACGGCGTGCACAACGCGTTCGCCGCGCTCGGCCTGCTCTGACCCGCGAGAACCCATGCGCGACGCGAAAGCCCGGCCGTGCGCTGTGCTCTCGCCGCGCCACTGAGTTCTCGCGGTCAGGGGCGGGGCGCAGGCGCGGGTCAGTCGAGGAAGATGTCGGGGAACAGCGCGGTGTCGGGGGTGCCGGGCACGGCGGCGTAGCGCGAGAAGTCGGTGACCCCGGACTCCTCGAGCACGTCCTCGACGATGAGCGTCTGCCCGGTGAGCTCGCGCGCGGGGCGCGTGAGCACGGCGTACGCCGCATCCGCGTAGATCTCCGGCGTGCGGCTCGCCGCCATGATCCGGTCGCCGCCGAGGATGTTCTGCACGGCGGCGGTCGCAATCGTCGTGCGCGGCCACAGCGCGTTGGCCGCGATGCCATCGCCGGCGAACTCGGCCGCCATGCCGAGCGTCGCCATCGTCATGCCGAACTTCGCCATGCTGTAGCCGGTGTGCGCGCCGAGCCACTTCGGCGTGGTGTTCAGCGGCGGCGAGAGCGAGAGGATGTGCGGGTTCTCGGCCTCGCGCAGCATCGGTATCGCCGCGCGTGAGAGCAGGAACGTGCCGCGCACGTTCACGTCCTGCATGAGGTCGTACTTCTTCGTCGCGAGCTCGAGCGAGCCCGACAGGTCGATGACGCTCGCGTTGTTGACCACGATGTCGATGCCGCCGAATTCGCCGCCGGCCTTCATCACCGCTTCGGTGATGTCGTCCTCCTCGCGCACGTCGCCGACGATCGGCAGTGCGCGACCCCCGGCCTCGCGGATGGCCTCGGCCGCCGTGTGCACGGTGCCCTGGAGCTTCGGATGCGGCGTATCGGTCTTGGCGAGCAGGGCGATGTTGGCGCCGTCGCGGGCGGCGCGCAGCGCGATGGCGAGGCCGATGCCGCGGCTGCCGCCGGACATCAGGATCGTCTTGCCGGCGAGCGAGGTCATGCGGTGCCTCCCGAGGGACGGTTCTCGGCGGATGCGGCGGCGAAGGCCGCGATGCGGGCGGCGGCGTCAGGCGTGCCGAAGGCCGCGCCGATCGTGGCCGCCTCGTCGTCGAGGTTCTCGGCGAATGAGCGGTGCGCGCCGCTGCGCACGAGGCGCTTGGCCTGCCCGAACGCGGCGGTCGCCCCGTCGAGCCAGAAGCGCGCGACCTCGTCGGCGCGCGCGGCGACCGCCTCGGGGGCCACCACCTCGGCGACGAGCCCCCACTCGAGCGCCTCGGCGGCGCTCAGCATCCGGTCCTGCAGCAGCAGCTGCAGCGCGCGGCGCTGGCCGACCGCGGCGGGCAGCAGCGTCGAGACGCCGAGGTCGGGCGTCAGGCCGATGTTCGCGTAGCGGCTGACGAAGCGGGCGTTCTCGGCGGCCACGATGTAGTCCGCGGCGAGCATCAGACCGAGGCCGCCGCCGGCGACGGCCCCCTGCACGGCCGCGACGACCGGCACGGCGGAGTCGACGAGCGCGCGGATCCCCTCGTGGATGACGTGCGCGGCGGCGGTCACGTCGGACCCCGAGGCGCCCGACGTCGCCATCGCGACGACGTCGCCGCCCGCGCAGAAGGCCGAGCCCGCCGCATCCAGGACGACCGCGCCGATGCCGTCGGCCGTGGCGGCGCGGGCGGCGTCGCGCCACTGCGCGCCCATCTCGAAGTCCATCGCGTTCAGCGACGCCGGGCGGTGGAACGTGATGCGGGCGAGGGGCCCGTCGATGCGGAGGAGGACGCTGTCGCTCATCGCGGCGCCATCCGGATGGCGCCGTCCAGGCGGATCGTCTCGCCGTTGAGGTAGCCGTTGTCGACGATCGCGGCGACGAGCGCGGCGTACTCGTCCGGCGTGCCGAGCCGCGACGGGTAGGGCACCTGCTGGCCGAGCGAGTCCTGCGCGGCCTGCGGGAGACCGCGCAGCATCGGGGTCTCCATGATGCCGGGCGCGATCGTGACGACCCGGATGGCGTGGCGAGCGAGCTCGCGGGCGATCGGGAGCGTCATCGCGTGCACGCCGCCCTTGCTCGCCGCGTACGCCGGCTGCCCGATCTGCCCGTCGAACGCCGCGACGCTCGCGGTGCTGACGATGACACCGCGGTCGCCGCCCTCGGCGGGGTCGGTCCGCGCGATGACGGCGGCGGCCTGCGCGATGACGTTGTACGTGCCGACGAGGTTCACGCGCACGATCCGCTCGAAGGCGTCGAGCGGCGTCGGCGTACCGTCGCGGTCGAGCACCTTGCCGGGCGGGGCGATGCCCGCGCAGTTGACGACGACGCGCAGCGGCCCGAGCGACGCCGCCGTCGCCACGGCCGCCGCCACCTGTCCGGGGTCGGTGACATCCGCCGGCGCGAACGCGCCCTCGAGCTCTCGCGCCACCTCTTCGCCGGCGGACGACGGCAGGTCGACGATCGTGACGCGCGCCCCGGATGCGGCGAGCCGCCGCGCGGTCGCCTGTCCCAGCCCGCTCGCGCCGCCCGTGACCAGCGCGCTCGCTCCCGCGATGTCCATGATCGTCTCCGTTCGCCGTCGAAACCCGGTCCCACCATAGCCGGGACCGGGTCCCGTCGTCTCGTCCATCCGAGGCGCACAGCATTCCGGACGTTCGGCGCCGGAGCGCCCGGATGCGTGCGGCCCCGGAGCCTCCGGCAGGTCTGTCCGGCATGTTGTGCGCGCGCGGCAGGATGGAGGCGTGGGTGTGCGCATCGAAGAGGTCGCGGTCGACGACGAGCGCGCGCGGGCGATGCGGGCGCTGCTGGATGCCGAGCTGCACGCGCGCTACGGACCCGTCGAGGCCGGCGAGCCGGCCGAGGTGACGGACGCGCGCCGCGAGGCGCTGCGCGTGCATCCCGACGACGTCGTGGCGACGTGGCTCGCGCTCGACGACGCCGGCGACCAACCGCTCGGCCACGTCATGCTGCGCCGCCTCCCGCGCGAGGAGGGTGCCGCCGAGTGGGAGCTCAAGCGGCTCATCGTCACCGACGCCGCGCGGCGCCGCGGCGTCGGCCGTGCCCTCACCGCCGCCGTGCTCGAACGCGCCCGCGCGGGCGGCGCGCGGCGCGTGATCCTGCAGACGGGGGCGCCGCAGCCCGAGTCGATCGCGCTGTACACCGCCGCGGGTTTCACGCCGATCCCCGTCTACGAGCCGTACATCGCGACGATGGGCGGGTCGCTGTGCTTCGAGCGGCTGCTGTGACCCGCCCCGCCCTCGCCGCGGCGCCCGACCCCGCGACGCCGCCGCCGCCCGTCGTTCGCGCCCTCGCCGGCGCCGCGTCGCTCGAGGCGGTGTGGCGCAACGGGTACGGCGGGCTCACCTTGCGGGCGACGGATGCCGACGGCATCCGCTACATCAAGTGGGGTCCGCGCAATGCCGAATCCACGATGGCCGGCGAGGCCGAGCGGCTGCGGTGGGCGGGCGCGTTCACGCTCGTGCCCCACGTGCGCGCGGAGGGCGGCGACGACACACACGAGTGGCTCGTGACCGACGCGCTGCCGGGCCGCTCCGCGGTCGATCCGCGGTGGGCCGCCGAGCCGGCCACGGCGGTCGCGGCGATCGGCGCGGGGCTGCGCGCTCTCCACGACGCGCTCCCGGTCGAGCGGTGCCCGTTCGACTGGGGCGTGCCTCACCGGCTCCGCACGGCCGCCGGGCGCGGCATCGACGTGCCGGCGCAGCTGCGCGCGGCGCCGCCGGTCGACCGGCTCGTCGTCTGCCACGGCGACGCGTGCGCCCCCAACACGCTCGTCGGCGACGACGGCGCGTGGACGGCGCACGTCGACCTCGGCGCGCTCGGGGTGGCGGACCGGTGGGCGGACATCGCCGTGGCGGTCCTGAGCGTGGGCTGGAACTTCGGCCCCGGGTGGGACGGCGCGCTCCTGGACGCGTACGGCATTGCGCCCGACCCCGCGCGGCAGGCGTACTACGGCGCGCTGTGGAACGCGACCTGATCCCTCACCCCGGGAGGTCGTGCAGGCGCAGCTCCTCGTGGTCGAGGTCCTCCTGCACGCGGAGGAAGACGCCGTCGTCGATGCGCTGCGTCGCGCGCGGCCGCTCGAGCGCTGCGCGCTTGCGCGCGATCGCCTTGAGCCGCAGCGCTCGGGTGCCGGCGGCGTCGCCGCTGGTGCCGTGATCGTCGAGGGCGTGCTCCAGCTGATGACGCACGCTCGCGCGAACCTCGGCGGATGCGCCGGTGGCGGCCGCGTCCGCATCGAGCCCGTCGAGCGCGTGGCGGGTCATCGTCGTCACCGCCAGCTCGAACTCCTTCTGCTCGGTGTCCTCCGCGGGGATGCGCGCGCGCTGCACGACGAGGGGCAGGGTCGCCCCCTGCACGACGAGGAGGAGCACGATGACCCCGAACGTCACGGCCACGAGGAGCTCCCGGTCGGGGAAGTCGGCTCCGTCGGCCACAACGGCCGGCACCGACAGGGCTGCGGCCAGAGACACCGCGCCGCGTAACCCGCCCCACACGATGACCGCGCGGATGCGGAACGGCACGCGGCGCTCGCGCTGCGACGGGCGCCGGTCGAGCAGCCGGATGAGCGGTGCCATCACGGTGACCCACAGCAGCCGGACCACGAAGACCGCCGCCGTCACGGCGAGTGTCAGCAGCAGCGCACGCACGCCGTCGCCGTGGACGTAGATGTCGATGACCGTACGGGCCTGCAGCCCGATCAGCACGAACAGGGCGCCGTTGAGGACGTAGCTGGCCACGCGCCAGAAGTCGAAGCCGAGCGTGCGCGACTGCGCCGTCACGACCCGCGACAACACGACGCTGAGCGTCAGCCCGCCCGCGACGACGGCGACCACGCCCGATCCGCCGAGCATCTCCGCCGGCAGGTACAGGATGAACGGCGTGACCACCGAGATCGTCGCCGAGAGCTGCGGCTGCCGCGCGACGCGGCGGAGGAGACGCGAGGGCGCTCGCGTCGTTGATGAGGCTCTCGCCGCGCAGCATCGTGTCCAGCCGCCGCGGCAGATGCGGCGTCATCGCGGCGACCGCCGTCGCATCCGTCGGCGACAGGACGGCACCGAGCACGAGGGCGACCGGCAGCGCGAGACCCAGGATGGCGCCGATGCCCGTGATCGCCGCCGCGGTCGCGACGACGAGACCGATGCTCAAGAGCAGGATCACGCGCAGGTCGTAGCGGAAGCCGTGCACCGAGATGTTCAGCGCCTCCCAGTACAGGAGGGCGGGCAGGAAGATGTAGAGCACGATCTGGGGCGGCAAGGTGATCTCGCCCCACTCGGGCACGAAGCTCACGAGCACGCCGATCGCGACCCACGCCCACGGCGCCGGGATCTTCAGATACGTGCCGGCCAGTCCGCCGGCGAGCACGGCGAGCCCGAGGATGACCGCGATCTCGAGGCCCTGCACGAACGTCGCCTACTCTTCCGAAGACCCGCGGCACATGCCCGTCAGGGTGGCGGCGCGCCGCCCGCCGGCACCACCTGAGGCGCATCCGGTCGCCCTGCGCTCGCCGTTCGGGGCGCGGATCGCTCGCCGTTCGGGGCGCGGATCGCGCGGCCGGGGCGCGGATCGTGCGCCCCGACGGACGGGACGCGCCCCGAACCCGCCGGAGCGGGCCGGGGCGGCTTCAGAGGCCGAGGATCGGCCGCCACGCGCCGACGGCGACGGAGACGACGACGGATGCGGCGGCGATCGCGAGCGCGACGGCGACGAGCACGGCGTCCCGCGCGTGCAGCCGCGACGGGCGCGCCCACGTGCGCGGCACGGGCGCGCCGAAGCCGCGTGCCTCCATGGCCGTGGCCAGGTGCGAGCCGCGCCGGATCGCCAGGACGAGCAGCGCGAAGGTCTGGCCGAGGAAGCGCCGCACCCGGCCGGTGTCGGCGACGCCCCGCGCGCGGCGGGCGAGCGCGAGCTCGCGCCAGTCCTCCACGAGCAGCCCGACGAGGCGCAGGCCCGCGAGGCCCCCGATGACGAACCGCGCGGGCAGGCGCAGGATCTGGGCGAGCCCGTCGGCGAGGTCGGTGGGGTCGGTCGTGGCGAGCAGGAGCACGCTCGGCACCGCGATCGCGAGCACGCGCAGCACGATGGCCACGGCGAGCTGGATCGATCCGTCGCTCACCCGCAGCACGCCCCACTCGACGTACACCGCCCCCGACGGCCGGCCGTAGAGCGTCGTGGCGGCGCCCGCGATGAGCGCGCCGACGGCGATCGGCCACGTCCGCAGCCACACCTCGCGCGCGCGGATGCCGGTCACGGGCACGAGGGCGAGCACCGCGACGAGCGTGACCCCCGCCGACACCGGGTCGATCGAGGCGAGGAGCGCAGCCGTGAGCACGAGCGTCGCCGCGAGCTTCGCGACCGGGTTCAGCCGTGCGAGCACCCCGTCGCGCGGCCCGAGCATGACGAGGCTCACGCGCGCACCTCGTCCGTGCGCCCGCGCGGCGCGGGGAGCGCGGAGAGGTCGTCGGCGAGCGCCTCGACGAGCGCGTCGTCGTGGGTCACCACCGCGACCGCCGCGCCCCGCGCCCGGACGTCCTCGATCAGCTCGGCGATCTCGCGCCACGTCACCGCATCCTGGCCGAACGTCGGCTCGTCGAGCACGAGCGCACGCGGGGCGGATGCGAGCATCGCCGCCACCGTGAGCCGCCGCTTCTCGCCGCCCGACAACGTGAACGGGTTGACGTCCGCCAGCCGCGTGAGACGCAGCCTCTCGAGCAGCTCGTCGACGCGGCGGCCCACCGCATGCGGGTGCTGTCCGAGGGCGCGGGGCCCGACCGCGAGCTCGTCGCGCACGCGCGCGGTGAGCAGCTGATGCTCGGGCTCCTGGAAGACCATGCCGATGCGGGTGAGGAGATCGCGGGCCCGCCAGCGAGACGGTTCGGGGCCGAGTCCGCCCGCGAGCGCCGGCGCGGCGCGCACGCGACCGCCCGCGGGGGGCAGGAGCCCCGCGAGGGTGAGCGCGAGCGTGGACTTCCCGGCGCCGTTCGGCCCCGTGATCGCGAGCGTGCGCCCCGCACGCAGCTCGATGTCCACGCCGGATGCGACGGCGTCGGCCGTGCGGGCGCCGAGGCGCCGGCGCCCCACCGCGAGCCCCTCGGCGCGCAGGAGCGTCTCCCCCGAGCCGGCCGGGCCGCGCGCGAGGGCGATGTCCCGCCCCGGCACCCACACGCCGGCCGCGGCGAGCGCCTCGCCCTCCCGCGCGAACACGGTTGCGGGGTCGCCGTCGGCCAGGACGCCCCCGGCAGCCTCCGGCGAGAGCACGATGACGCGGTCGACGCCATCCGCCCACAGCGCGACGCGGTGCTCGACGACGACGAGGGTGGCTCCGGATGCCGCGCACGCGCGCACGACCGCGTCGCGCACCTCGACCGCGCCGGCCGGGTCGACGTTGGCGGTGGGCTCGTCGAGGAGCACGAGGCCCGGGCGCATCGCGACCACGCCGGCCAGCGCCAAGCGCTGCTTCTGCCCGCCCGACAGCCGCGCGGTGGGGTGGTCACGCGCGACGGCGAGCCCGACGGCGGCGCGCGCCTCGTCGACGCGTGCCCAGAGCTCCTCGCGCGGCACGCCGAGGTTCTCGCACGCGAAGGCGATGTCGTCGCCGGCGCGCGCGAGCACGACCTGGGCGTCGGGGTCCTGGAGCACGAGCCCCGCGCGGCCGCGCGCCCGCTGCGGCGGCGCGCCGTCGACGAGCAGCTCCCCGGCGGCCTCGCCGTCCTCGGCGTCGCCGAGCACGCCCGCGAGCGCGCGCAGCAGCGTGCTCTTGCCGGCACCGCTGGCGCCCAGCAGCAGCACGCGCTCGCCGGGGGCGATGTCGAGGTCGAGTCCCTGCACGGCCCAGCGACGGCGTCCGGCGTGACGCCAGCCCCACGCGCGGGCGCGGACGCCGGCCGGAACGACCGTCACGCCGCGTCGGGTGCGGCCTCGCGGGTGCGGTGCTCGCGCCCCGCCGCGAACCGGTCGAGCGCGCCGGTCGCCGCGAGCGCCCGCATCAGCAGCCACGACACGAGACCCGCGAGCAGCACGCCCGACACGATCGCCGAGACGCCGTAGACGATGCGCGCCTCGATCGACAGCGCCGCGACGGATGAGAAGAACGTGTCCAGGAGCGCGACCGCGACGCCCGCGAGCGCGCCGGAGACCAGCGCCGCCGCCAGACGCCAGCTCGCGTACGCGAACAGCGCGAAGCCGAGCTCGGCCGCGAGCCCCTGCACGACGCCCCAGATGAGCGTCGTGAACCCCCACTGCGTGCCGATCGCCATCGACACGACGGCGGCGACGACCTCGGCGTACACCGCGGCACCGGGCTTGCGGATCACGAGTCCTCCGAGCACCCCGGCGAAGAGCCATCCGCCGGCGAGCAGCCCCGACAGGCCCGGCGTGAACGACAGCGCGGTGTCGAGGGCGGGCCAGGCCTGGCCCCACAACCAGAACACGACGCCGGCGGCGACGCCGATGACGCTGGCGACGACGATGTCGACGACGCGCCAGCGGTAGCGGCTGGTGCCGGTGGCGACGGACGTGGACGTGGAAACGTGCATCATCTCTCCTCCCTGCGCCGGCATGACCCGGATCAGGTTCGACGGTCGAAGCGTGGGTCGCTTCCTCTCAGCCCGGCTCACCGGACTCCCGTGGTTTCGCGCCGAGTATACGCCTGCGGGACCGGTACCGTAGGGCGGGTGACCACCGACGCGCCCCCGCCCACGCGGCGCGCGCTGCGCACGGGGAGCATCCCGACCCTGGCCGACGGCGCGGCCCGCTCGGACGCGCCGGCCCCGGATGCGGCGCCCGCCGCCGACCCCGTCGCCGCCGTCGACGCCGCCCTGGCCGATCTGCGCATCGACCTTCCGCTTCCGGCGGCGGAGTCCGCACCCGCCGAGTCCGTGACCGCCCACGACCCGGGAGCGGCGCCCGTCGCACCGGTCGCCGCATCCGCGCCCGTCGCGCTGCGCTGGGTCGACGAGCGCACCGTCGCGACCCCGACGGGGGTCACCCCGGTGGTCGCACCCGACCTGCTCACCGGCGTGCGCCGCCGGCGGTCGCCGCTGCGCCCGGGCGTGCTGCTGCCGATCGGCTTCCTCCTCGTGGTGGTGCTCGTGTACGGCGCGACGATGCTGCTGTGGCCGCTGAATTCGCTGACCCCGCAGGTCGAGGCGGTCGCGGTGCAGCCGTCCGCCGCACCCGCGGCCGCACCCGCGTGGCCCGCGCAGGGCAGCGCCGCGATCTCGGTCTCGGGCATCGGCTCGGCCTCCTCCGGCGGCGACGCGCGCGCGATCGCGAGCATCACGAAGGTCGTCACGGCGCTCGTCGTGCTCGACGCGAAGCCGCTCGCCGTCGGCGAGTCCGGCCCCGAATACCGCTTCACCGCCGCCGACCGCGCGCGCTACTGGCAGTACCGCGCGAACGGCGAGTCGGCGCTGGACGTGCCGGTCGGCGGCACGCTCACGCAGTACCAGCTGCTCGAGGGCATGCTCATCGGCTCGGCCAACAACTACGCCGACCGCCTCGCCGGCGACCTGTGGCCCTCCGACGCGGTCTACGCGCAGGCGGCACGGTCATGGCTCGCCACGCACGGGCTGCCGGGCATCACGATCGTCGATCCGTCGGGCATCGAGGCGGGCAACACCGCGACCCCGGAGGCGCTCCTCGCCCTCGGCGCGAAGGCGATGGCCAACCCGGTCATCTCCGAGATCGTGCGCACGCAGTCGGTCGAGCTCCCCGGGGCCGGCAGCGTCACGAACACGAACCCGCTGCTCACCGACCCCGGCTTCGTGGGCATCAAGACCGGCACGCTCGACGCGTACAACCTGCTCACCGCGAAGGACGTGCAGATCGGCGACACGACGGTGCGCCTGTACGCCGCGGTGCTCGGCCAGCCCGACGCGACCGCGCGCGACGACGCGACCCGCGCCCTGTACACCCAGACGGAGACGGAGCTGCAGCTGCGGCCGTCGGTCACCGCGGGCACGGTCGCCGGCATCGTCGAGACACGCTGGGGCGAGCGGGTCGACGTCGTCACGGCCGAGGACGCCGCGGTGGTGCAGTGGAACGGAGCGGGCGCCGCCGCATCCGCCGCCTTCGACCGCGGCGACCGCGACGCCGCCGGAGATGTCGTCGGAACCCTCACCGTCACCGGGCCCCTCAACGCCGCGAGCGTCGACCTCACGCTCGCCGACGACATCGAGGGTCCGACGCCGTGGTGGCGCCTCACCCACCCGCTCGACCTCCTGGGCCTGAACGGCTGACCCCCCCCCCCGGCCCGGCGGCCACCCGCCGGCACCCGCGCGCCGGATACAGGCGAATCGGCCGAGATCAGTACGGATGCGGCGGAATCGTCCTGCATCCGACCGATTCGCCCGCTGCGGGCAGCACGAGCGGGCGGCGTCAGACGTGGCGGACGCGCTGCTGCAGCCGCGAGCGCACGTCGAACAGCTCCGTGCCGCCGATCTCGCGCGCGCCGGCGACCCCCTGGCGCAGGAGCGTGGCCAGGGCGCTGCGAGACGCCACGGCCACCGGGGTGCCGCGCACCTTGCCGAGCTGCGTGATGGCGTCGAGCACGTCGCCGTCGGGGAGCACGACGATCGCGCCGCTAAAGCGCACGCCGGCCACGCGCGCGATGTGCCGCGCACGGGTGACGAGCTGCGTGACGGGCGACCCCGACACGTGCGGCCCGACGATCTCGCCCTTGCGGAAGCCGACGGCACCGCCGAAGTCCTCCGACAGGACGGCGTACAGCCCGCTGGGCCCGAGCACGATGTGGTCGATCTTCTCGTCCGCGTCGGCGTCGCGCGACGCGTCGACGTCGTGCCACACGGTGTAGCCCATGCCGAGGTCGGCGACGATGCGCGCGGTGGCCTCCTCGGCGAGCGCATCGGCCAGGAGGTGCCGCAGGTCGTGAGGCGCCGAGCGCACGAGCGCAGGGTCGTACGGATCGGGCAGGTCGACGCCGCGGCCGGCCCATTCGCGCACCAGCGTGAGGTACCGCTCGCGCCGCCACCCGCCCGGCTGGCCGTACACGCGCGCCCGTGGGCGGGTGTCGGCGCGGGGCGCGCTCGTGCGCGGGCCCGCCCACTCGGGGGCGGATGCACCGCGCCCCCGGTCGTACGCGACGCGTGCCTCCGGCGTGCCCACGAGCTCCCACGCGCGCTGCACCTGCACGAACACCGCGGCGTCGCCGCCCGTGTCGGGGTGCGTCTCGCGCAGCCGCTGCCGGTAGGCCCGCCGCAGCGTCTCGTCGTCGGCGTCGGCCGCGACGCCGATCACCTCGTACGCCGAGGCCGAGACGGGACTGTCGAACACGTCGTTCAGGCTAACCGCGCCCGGATGTGGGGCGGCTGACCGTTCGCTCACGGCGCGCGTAGGCCGCAGCGCTCCGGCTGGACAGGGCGAGGAGGATCAGGATGTCGAGGGCGATCGTGATGTAGGTCGTCTCGATGCGGATCTCCTGCCCCGCCGACCACCAGCCGACGAACGCCGACACGATCGAGGCGGTCGAGAAGACCAGGACGAGCACGCGCGGGATGTTGCGTCCGCGCAGGATCAGCACGCCGAGCACCGCCTCGAAGACCACCCCGGCGCCGACGATCGCCCACACGATCGCGAGGAGCACGCTCGTGTCGAGGTCGCCCTCGACGCTCACCGTCGGCGCACCGCGGACCCCGGAGTCGCCGGTCGGGCCGCCGTTGAACAGCGACGCCGCATCCGCGAGCTCGGTCCACCCCAAGACCGCGCTGAGCACCCACAGCGCCCCGGCGGCCGCGCGCAGCAGCACGAGCGCGGAGCCGGCCACGATGCTCGCGGGCCGCGGCATGTCGGCCGGCGCGTGCGTGGGCGCGACGAGCGCGACCGGCGGCTCGAACGCGGGCCGCTTGTCGGGTACGCGCTCGGGGCTCACGTCGTCACCTCCGCCGCGTCGCCGCGGGCCCCGGCCGGCGTCGCATCCGCGGAGCCCGAGGCCGCCGCATCCGTCACGCCCGCCGCATCCGTCGAGCCCGCGATCGCCGCAGCCGTCACGCCGGTGACGTCGACGATCGGCAGGTCGCCGTCGGTGCGGATGCTGTCGCCCCCGCCGTTGCGGGCGTGGTAGCCGGTCGAGAAGTCGCGGATGACGTCGAGCCGCACGCGCGGATCGGCGCCGGTGAGCGAGGAGACGATGTGATCGCGCTCGATGTCGGTGTCGGCGTCGATGCGGTGGGTCACCTGCAGCGTGAACAGCGACAGGCCCACCGACGTGTCGAACGTGCCGGCCGCGAGCCAGTCGACCCGCCGCCCGCCCGGGAGCAGCCAGCCCTCGGGGCATCGCCAGAACCGCACGTGGTGCCGCTGGGCCGGGTTGCCGTCGACCTCCTGCTGATAGGCGAAGTCCTGCTGCCGGCCGAACAGGAACAGCGGGCTCACGGGCGCCTCGGTGTAGCTGCGGCGCGACAGCGTCGAGGTGATGATGCGCCACGACGACCCCAGCGTGACGGGGTCGGCGCGCGTCCATCCTGCCGCGGCGAGCGCCCGCTCGATCTGCGCCGCCTCGCCCATGAAGGCGAGGTTCACGGGGTCGCCGAGCAGTCCGTCGCTCGTGCGCGTGCGGCCGATGAAGTAGTCCGGCACGTACACGGCGGTCAGGATGCGGTGCAGCCGCGGCAGCACGAGGTAGGCCAGGAGCACCCAGAAGCCGACCGCCATGGCGATCCCCGCCCAGCCGAGGTGGAACGTCTCGGTGAGGCTCAGATACGCGAGCCACACCGACGCGAGCCCCGCGAAGACGAAGAAGAACCAGTCGAGGATGGCGCCGCGCGAGTAGCGCCGCGGCCTCCTCGACCGCGCCATCAGTCGGCCCAGAGCGGGAAGGGCGGCTCGAACGCGAACGCCGAGTCGACGAGGTCGGGCGCGAGGCCCTCGGCGTCCGCCGGCTGCCACCGGGGCGAGCGGTCCTTGTCGATGACCTGCGCGCGGATGCCCTCGACGAGATCGGGCTGGGTCGCGGCGAACCACAGCACGAGCCGGTACTCCTGCGCGAGCGCGGCCCGCAGGTCGGGCAGGGTCCGTGCGCGGCGGACGGCGGCGAGGGTCACCGCGAGCGCGGTGGGCGAGAGGGTCGCGAGCTCGTCGGCGGTCGCGGATGCCTCGGGCTCGGGGCGCGCGCGCAGGCGCTCGACGATCTCCGGCACGGTGTCGGCGGCGAAGGCGTCGTCGATCCACGGGCGGGACGCCGCGAGCCGCGACGGGCCGGGCGTCTCGTCGAACAGGAGCACGATCTCGGCCGGCCCGGTCGGGTCGGCGCGTGAGGCGAGCGCCTCGCGCAGCGCATCGAGGTGGCCGCTCGGGACCAGCCGGTCGGCGAAGCCGGCGTACAGCGCGTCGGCCGCGTCCATCGACGCACCGGTGAGGCCGAGGTACTCGCCGATGCGACCGGGCGCGCGGGCGAGGAGCCACGAGCCGCCGACGTCGGGCGTGAAGCCGATGCGCGTCTCGGGCATCGCGAGCCGCGAGCGCTCGGTCACGACGCGCAGGGCCGCGTGGCCGGCCAGGCCGATGCCGCCGCCCATCGTGATGCCGTCGGCGAGCGCGACGACGGGGATCGGCGACTCGGCGATCGCGGCGTTGAGGTGGTACTCGTCGTGGAAGAAACGCGCGGCGTCGGCGAGCCGCCCGGCCGAGACCTGCTCCGACAGCTGGCGGATGTCCCCGCCCGCGCACAGACCCCGATCACCCGCGCCGTCGAGCACGACGACGTCGACCTCGCCCTCGCGTCGCCACGCGTCCAGGGCGGCCGCCAGGTCGCCGATCATCCCATAGGACAGTGCGTTCAGAGCGCGCGGGCGGTTGAGGGTGAGATGACCGACGCTGCGCACGCGTCGTGCGAGCACGGGCGCCTCCGCCGCATGCGGCTGCCGTCCTGCGTGCTCCCGATCCGCCGTCTCCGCCACGCCGCCACGCTACCGAAGACACGTCCGCGAGGCGGGATTCCCGGGAATTCCCGCGCGATCCGGGAAGATGGGGGTGCATCCGAACACCCAGGAGAGGCCTCGCCATGCCCGACGGACAGGTGCTGGAGTTCTCCGGCGTCACCAAGCGGTTCGGCACCGTGACCGCGGTGTCCGACCTCAGCGCGCGCGTCGAGCCGGGTGTCGTGACGGGATTCCTCGGCCCCAACGGCGCCGGCAAGACGACGTCGCTGCGCATGCTGCTGGGGCTCGTGCGCCCCACCTCCGGCATGGCCACGATCGGCGGGCAGGCGTACGCGCACGTGCGCGAGCCGCTGCGCACCGTCGGGGCGGCGCTCGAGGCGTCGAGCTTCCACCCCGGCCGCTCGGGCGCGAACCACCTCCGCGTCTCCGCGCAGGCCGCGCGCATCCCGCTCTCGCGCGTCGACGAGGTGCTGGGGCTCGTGGGCCTTGCGGATGCGGCGGGCCGGAAGGTCGGCGGCTACTCGCTCGGCATGCGGCAGCGGCTGGGACTGGCGACAGCGCTCCTCGGCGACCCCGGCGTGCTCGTGCTCGACGAGCCCGCGAACGGCCTCGACCCCGAGGGCATCCGCTGGATGCGCGGGCTGCTGCGCACCCTCGCCGAAGAGGGGCGGACGGTGCTCATCTCGTCGCACCTGCTCGCCGAGGTGCAGCAGACGGTCGACGCGCTGCTGATCATCGCGAACGGGTCGCTCGTCTTCCAGGGCGGCATCGAGGAGCTCGCAGAGGCCTCCGACCACGCCACGGTCGTCGACGCCCCCGACCGCCCTGCGCTCATGGCCGCGCTCGAGCGCGCCGGCCACGCCTACGACGTGCTGCGCAACGGCCTCACGGTGCGCACCGCCGAGCCCGACGAGGTCGGCGCGATCGCCGCGGCCGCGGGCGTCGCCCTCTCGAGCCTGCAGCGACGCGGCGCGACGCTCGAGGACGTGTTCCTCGGCCTCGTCAGCGGCACGGTGCATCTCGCCGGCAGCGCCGCAGCCGCGGCGAGCGGCGCGGACGAGGCCAGCGGCGCGGAGGCGGCGGACACCGGACCGCAGGGCCCGGTGGACGAGCCCGCCGCGGTCGCCGGCACCGCGCTCGCGACCCTCGCGCCCGCGGCGGATGCGGACGCGCGGCCGCAGGGCGCTTCCGCGGCTCCGGAAGCGCGCGCCGCGGACCGGAGCCCCGCTCGCGCAGAGCCGCCCACGTCGACGGCGTCGTTCGCCGTGGCGAGCACGGGCGTCATCGACATCGTCCCGCCCGCCACCGATGACGAGGCGTGGCTCGACGACCGCCGGGCGACGCCCGACGCCGTGCCCGGCAGCGCCGCCGAGGGCGCCGACGACGTCATCGCCGCCCCCGACGAGCCCGCACCCGTCGACCCGGATGCGGCGCCCGAGACCGCGACCGACGGGCCGGCGCCCCTCGCATGGCGTCCGGAGCCGATGTCGTCGCCCGAAGACCGGCCCGACGAGGAAGGGGACCCCCGATGAGCCTCGTCGCCGCGACCCGCTCCGAGCTCACGAAGGTCTTCACGACGGCCGCGTGGTGGATCCTCGGGCTCGTCCAGCTCGTCTACATCGGCCTGTTCGCGGGCGGCTTCGGCTTCCTCCTCGGCGCACTCGCGTCGGGCCGCCTCACGGGCGGCGCGGGAAACGCGCCCGTCCTCCCGCCGGGTCTCGTCCCCTCGATCGTCTACAGCATCGCGACGTCGTTCGGGTACGTCTTCCCGCTCCTCATCGGCGCCCTCATGGTCACGAGCGAGTTCCGCCACAAGACGCTCACCCCGACGTTCCTCGCCGTCCCGGCGCGTGGCACGGTCCTCGCCGCCAAGGTGCTCGCCGGCGTCGTCATCGGACTCGTCTTCGGCGTGATCGGCGTCGTGTCGACGGTGCTGCCCGGCGCCCCCGTGCTCGCCTCCCTGGGCCTGGAGACCGGCCTCGGCTCCTCCGACACGTGGGCGCTCCTCGGCCGGATGCTCGTCGCGTTCGCGCTGTGGACGCTCGTCGGCATCGGCGTCGGCTCGGTCGTGCGCAACCAGGTCGTGGCGATCGTCGTCGTGCTCGCCTTCACGCAGTTCGTCGAGCCGATCGCGCGCCTGGCCGGCGGCTTCGTCGAAGCCCTCGAGCCGGTCGCGCGGTTCCTCCCGAGCGCCGCATCCGACGCCCTGGTGGGAGCGAGCGCGCTGTCGATCAGTCTCCCCAGCGCCGCCGACCCGCTGCCCTGGTGGGCGGGCGGACTCGTGCTGCTCGGCTATGCCGTGGTCTTCGTCGTGCTCGGCGCCGTCACGACGTGGCGCCGCGACGTCGACTGAGCCGCCGCATCCGGCGAGGGCTCAGGCCGGCGCGACGACGGGACGCTTGACGCGCGGCTTCGCGGGCTTGGCGAGCACCGCGACGTCCTCGGGCTCGTCGGCGACGTCGTCGAGCTGCAGCGCGCGCAGCAGCGCCACCCCGTGACGCGTCGTCAGCACGAGGCGCGCGTACTCGTCGTGACCGTCGAGGTCGATGACGACGCTCGGATGCCGGCGGCGGATCGCGACGAAGTCCTCGCCGAACGCCGACTTCCACGTGCCCATCGCGACCGCGACGGGGAGGTACGTTCCGGGATTGGGCACTCCCCGCAGCCAGGTCCAGGCGTCATCCGTCCGCTGCACGCGCACGATCTGCTCGCGCGGCACCGCGATGTTGCGGCGACGGAACGACAGCGCGCGCTCGACGGGCGAGAGCACGACCTCCAGCTGCGTCGAGTCGAGCAGCAGGGTCACCATGCGTCCAGTCTGCCAGCGGTGTCGCGGCGACATGCGGGGGGATGCTCACAGCTCGGCAACGTTTCGCCGCGACCCCCGCCCGGTGGGACGGGAATAGGGTGAAGGGATGACTTCCGGCAGCGCCGCGCCGCCCGTCCCGCCGCGGCCCGCGTCGATCGACGTCGTGCTCGAGCGCGCGGCCTCCGGTGCCGCGCTCGGCGTCGAGGAGACCGAGCTGCTGCTCTCGGCCGAGGAGTTCGACGCGCTGCTGGACGCCGCATCCGCCGTGCGCGACGCGGGCCTGGAGGCCGCCGGGCGCCCGGGCGTCATGACGTACTCCCGCAAGGTGTTCGTGCCACTCACGACCCTGTGCCGCGACCGCTGCCACTACTGCATCTTCGTGGACACCCCCGGCCAGCTGCTGCGCAAGAACAAGCCCGCGTTCATGTCGCCCGAGCAGGTGCTCGCGGTCGTGCGCCAGGGGCAGGCGCTCGGATGCAAGGAGGCGCTCCTCACGCTCGGTGACCGCCCCGAAGACCGCTGGCCCGAGGCCCGCGCGTGGCTCGAGGAGCACGGCTTCGCCTCGACGCTCGACTACGTCGGCCACATCGCGCGGCTCATCACGGCCGAGACCGGCATGCTCGCGCATCTGAACCCCGGCGTCATGACGCACGACGAGCTCGGGATGCTGCGCCCGACCGCACCGTCGATGGGCATGATGCTCGAGACGACCTCGCGCGACCTGTTCGCCCAGCCCGGCCGCGTGCACTACGGCTCGCCCGACAAGGACCCGGCCGTGCGGCTGCAGGTGATCGCCGACGCGGGACGCCGCCGCATCCCGTTCACGACGGGGATCCTCGTCGGCATCGGCGAGACGGTGCGCGACCGCGCCGAGTCGCTCGTCGCGATGCGCGACCTGCACGAGGCCTACGGGCACGTGCAGGAGGTGATCGTGCAGAACTTCCGCGCGAAGCCGAAGACCGCGATGCAGGGCGCCCCCGACGCCGACCTGCGCGCGTACGTGCAGACGGTCGCTGTCGCGCGGCTCGTCTTCGGACCGCGCATGCGCATCCAGGTGCCGCCGAACCTGTCCGACGCGGGCGAGTTCGGCCTCCTCGTGCGCGCGGGCGCCGACGACTGGGGCGGCGTCTCGCCGCTCACGGCCGACCACGTGAACCCCGAGCGGCCGTGGCCGCAGATCGACGAGCTCGCGCGCCTCACCGCCGACCTCGGCTTCACGCTGCGCGAGCGGCTGACGGCGCATCCGGAGTTCGTCCGCGACGCCGACACGTGGATCGATCCGGCCCTCCACGCCCCCGTCGCCGCCCTCGCCTCCCCCGACGGCCTCGCCGCCGATGTGCGGCCCGCGACCGCGCGGGCCTCCGACGCGGCAGGCGCGCAGAATTCAGGCTCAGCGGCATGGCAGTCCCCGCGCGCCGGCCACGAACGCCCGCTCAGCCTGAATTCTGCGCGCCGGCTGGCCGAACGCGCCGCAGTCGACCCCGAGACGCTCGACGACGCCGAGTGGGAACGGCTGCTGACCGCGACCGGCGCCGACCTCGACGCCGTGACCGCCGCCGCCGACGACCTCCGCCGCTACACGGTGGGCGAGGCCGTGACGCTCGTGGTCAACCGCAACCTCACCTCGAGCGGCTTCCGCGCCGCCGGCCGCGGCGGGCCGGGCGAGTTCGGCCTCGACGACGTCGCGGCCATCGCCGCCGACGCGGCCGGGCTGGGCGCGACCGAGCTGTGCGTGCAGGGGATGCTGCCGGCGTCCGAGGATCCGGAGGCGTATCTCGAGCTCGTCCGCGCCGTGCGCGCGGCCGCGCCCGCGCTGCACGTGCACGCGTACCGCCCGCAGGACGTGCGCGACCTCGCCGACCGGGGTGGTCTCGGCCTCGACGGCGCCCTCGCCGCGCTCCGCGACGCCGGCGTCGGCACGGTGCCCGGCACCGGCATCAAGGTCGCGAGCGAGCGCGTCCGCGCGCTCGTCGCCCCGGGCGACCTCGAGATCGACCGGTGGGTCGAGGGCATCACCGCCGCCCACCGGGCCGGGTTCCGCTCGACGTCGGTGCTGTTCTACGGCCACGTCGAGACCGCCGCGGAGCGGATCGCGCACCTGCGGCTGCTGCGCCGCATCCAGCACGACACCGGCGGGTTCACGGAGTTCGTGCCGATCCCCCTTCCCGGACACGGCACGCCCCTCGTCGCCGGCCGCCGCCCGATCGACGAGCACCGCGCCATGGTCGCGGTGTCGCGGCTGCTGCTGTCGGGCGCGATCCGGCACATCCAGATCCCGTGGACCCGCGTCGGCCGCGACGCGGCGGCCACGCTCCTGGGCGCGGGCGGCGACGACCTCGGCGGCACGCTCCTCGACGGCCGCGTGCTGCCCGACACCGGCATCGAGCACGGACTCGAGCTGCCGGCGGCGGATGCGGCGCGCCTCGCGCAGCGCCTCTTCCGCCCGTTCCGTCTGCGCACGACCGACTACGGCACGCCCGCCGCCCCCCGACAGGCTCAGGGACCGGGGGCGGACGCGTGATCCGCACGGGGGTCGCGATCGTCGGCGCGGGCTTCGCGGGCATCGGCATGGCCATCGCGCTGCGTCGCGCGGGACGGGACGACTTCGTGCTGCTCGAGCGCGCGGCATCCGTCGGCGGCACGTGGCGCGACAACACCTACCCCGGCGTCGCGTGCGACGTGCCGTCGCACCTCTACGGGTTCGCGACGCACCCGAACCCCCGGTGGTCGGCCACGTTCGCGCCCGGCGCCGAGATCCACCGCTACCTCGTCGACGTGGTCGCCCGCGAGGGCCTCGATCCGCACCTGATGCTGCGCACGCCGCTGCAGCACGCGCAGTGGGACGCCGACGACGCCGTGTGGCACGTCGACACCGGCGGCGAGCGCGTCGTCGCAGACAGTCTCGTGCTCGCGTGCGGCCGCCTGACCGAGCCGTACGTGCCCGAGATCCCGGGGCTGGAGTCCTTCCCGGGCCCGATCTTCCACACCGCCCGCTGGGATCCGTCGGTCGTCACCGCCGGCATGCGCGTCGCCGTCGTCGGCACGGGCGCCAGCGCCGTGCAGCTCGTGCCGGAGCTCGCGCGCGCGGGCGCCGACGTGACGCTCTTCCAGCGCACGCCCGCGTGGATCGTCCCCCGCGGCGGCCGCGCCTACACCGACGCCGAGCAGGAGCGCTTCGCGGCCCAGCCCGGCGAACTCGCGCGCGTGCGCGCCGACCTGTACGCCGAGGGCGAGGCGCGGTTCGCGTCGCGCTCCGGCGACGCCGCCGCATCCGCCGCCGCGCGCGACGCCGCGCTCGCCCACCTCGCCGCGCAGGTCGGCGACCCGGCGCTGCGCGCCGCGCTCACGCCCGACTACGCGTTCGGGTGCAAGCGCGTGCTGCTCTCCGACGAGTTCTACCCCGCGGTGGCCTCGGATGCGGTGACCCTCGAGCCCTCCGCGCTCGCAGCCGTGTCGGGCGCCACCCTCCAGGCCGGGAGCGGACGCCGGCACAACGCCGACGTGCTGGTGCTCGCGACCGGGTTCGCCGCGAGCGAGCAGCCGTACGCGTCGCTCGTCCACGGCGAGGACGGCGCGAGCCTCGCCGAGCACTGGCGCGGGGGCATGACGGCGTTCGGCTCGACGGTCGTGAGCGGCTTCCCGAACCTGTTCGTCCTCAATGGGCCGAACGCGAGCCTCGGCCACAACTCGGCCGTGCTCATGATCGAGGAGCAGGCCGCGTACGTCGTGCGCGCGCTCGCCCTCCGTGAGCGCCTCGGCGCCGCGGCCCTGCGCGTGCGGCCCGAGGCGGAGAACGGCTACACCGCCGAGATCGCCGCCGCCGCCGCATCCACCCCGTGGCTCACCGGCGGCTGCCGCAACTGGTACGTCGACCCGCGCTCGGGCCGGCTGACGCTGCTGTGGCCCGGCACCGTGCAGGCGTTCCGCGAGCGGCTGGCGGCCGCCGACGGATCCGAGTTCGAACCCGTCGCCGCCGGTGCGCGGCACGGGAGGCAAGGGGAAACATGACCGCGCAGCCCATCCGGTTCGGATACAAGGCCTCGAGCGAGCAGTTCGGGCCGAACGAGCTGATCGAGTTCGCGGTGCTCGCCGAGGAGATGGGTTTCGACTCCGTCTTCCTCTCCGACCACCTGCAGCCGTGGCGCCACGACGGCGGCCACGCCCCCGCCGCGCTGCCGTGGCTCGGCGCGGTCGGCGCCCGCACGTCGCGCATCGTCATGGGCACGTCGGTGCTCACGCCGACGTTCCGCTACCACCCCGGCGTCGTCGCGCAGGCGTTCGCCACCCTCGGCGTGATGTACCCCGGCCGCGTGATCCTGGGCGTCGGCACCGGCGAGGCCCTCAACGAGGTGACGCTCGGCCTCGAGTGGCCCGAGCCCCCCGAGCGCTTCCAGCGCCTCAAAGAGGCCATCACCCTCATCGAGCAGCTGTGGGACGACGAACGGGTCACGTTCGACGGCACCTACTACTCGGTGAAGGATGCGACGATCTACGACCGTCCGCCGGCCGACCAGAAGGTGCCGATCTACATCGGCGCGTCGGGCCCGGCGGCCACGCGTCTGGCCGGCCGCATCGCCGACGGCTACATCACGACCAGCGGCAAGGCGCCGGAGCTGTACACCGACACGCTGCTGCCGGCGCTCCACGAGGGGCTGCAGAAGGCCGGACGCCCGGACGACGCGATCGACACGCTCATCGAGGTCAAGGTCTCGTACCACCCCGACCACGACACCGCGATGGAGAAGACGCGCTTCTGGGCGCCGCTCGCGCTGTCGGCCGAGGAGAAGCGCGACGTGCACGACCCGATGGAGATGCAGCGCCGCGCCGACGAGCTGCCGATCGAGCGCGCCGCCTCGCGGTTCATCGTCTCGACCGACCCCGACGAGCACGTCGAGCGGATCGCGCAGTACGTCGACCTCGGCTTCCGTCACCTCGTGTTCCACGACCCGGGCGAGGACCAGGCCGAGTTCCTGCGGATGTACGGCGCGGAGATCCTCCCCCGCCTGCGCACCCGCTTCGCCTGACACCCCACCGCCCCGCACGTACTCAGGAAGATCGCATCGCATGCCCTCCGACTCGCCCTTTTTCGCCGCATCCGGCGCGTCCCAGCCTGAATACGAACGGCGGTGGACCGTGGTCGTGCCCGTCAAGGCCGCCGACGTCGGCAAGTCGCGCCTCGACGGCGCCGCCGCCGACCGCGTCGAGCTCGCCCGCGCGATCGCGCTCGACACGATCGAGGCGGCCGCCGCGGCGGCGACCGTCACGCGCGTGCTCGTCGTGACCGCCGACCCCGAGGTCGCCCGCGTGGCCGGCGGGATGGCGAACGTGGAGGTCGTGCCCGATCCGGATGCGGTGGGACTCGACGCCGCCGTCGCCGCCGGCGCCGCCGCGGCGGGCGTGGATGCGGCACGCGCCGCCCTCCTGGGCGATCTCCCGGCCCTGCATCCGGCCGAGCTCGATGCCGCGCTCGTGGCATCGGCCGACGTCGAGCGCGGACTCGTCGCCGACGCCGAGGGGACGGGCTCGACCCTCGTCACCGCGCGGCCGGGCGCGGTGTGGGTGTCGGCGTTCGGCGAGGACTCCGCCGAGCGGCACCGTCTGCTCGGATGCGTCGACCTCGACGTGCCGCAGGACACCGGGCTGCGCCGCGACGTCGACACCCCCGAGCAGCTCGCCGCGGCGCGCGCCCTGGGGCTGGGCTCTCGCACAGCGGCGCTCGTGCGCGCCGCGGAGACCTCCGCCGAGCAGCCCGCGAGCCCGGCCGGGGCACCGGCACGGGGATGACCGGGCGGGGCATGGCGAGCGCGGCGGTCGCCCCGCGCCGCACGATCGCCGTCGCGGCGCTGCTCGCATTCATCGCCGGCTACGTCGACGCCCTCGGCTTCCTCGCCACCGGCGGGCTGTTCGTGTCGTTCATGAGCGGCAACTCCACCGCCTCCGCCGTGCAGCTGTGGCAGGGTGCGCTTCCGGTCGCGCTCCTCGGCGGGGCGCTCGTGGTGAGCTTCGTCGCGGGGGTGACGGCGGCCGCCGTCATCGCCCGCAGCGTCCGCCACGGCCGCTCGCGCGTGCTGCTCCTCGTCATCGCGACGATGCTCGTGCTGTCGGAGATGCTCCGCGCGTTCTACCCGGAGGCCGAGGCGTGGTCGTACACGCTCGTGGCGGCGGGGATGGGCGCGGTCAACGTGGTGTTCGCCGACAGGGACCGCGTGCAGGTCGCGGTGACCTACGCGACGGGCGGACTCGTCGCCGTCGGGCTCGGACTCGCGCAGATGCTCACGGGCAGCTCGCGCACGGCGTGGCGACGGCCGCTGCTGCTGTGGGCCGCACTCGTCGTCGGGGCCGTCATCGGCGCCGTCGCACACCTTCCGCTCGGGCCGTGGGCGCTGCCCGCCGCCGCGGCCGCCCTCGTGCTCCTGGCCCTGCTCCCCGCGCGCGTGTTCGGGCATTGACGCTCGGCGCGGCCGCTCACCGGGGTCGCGGCGCGACGCGGGACCCGCGGCGCCGTTCCGATCAGCGCGCGGCGTCGAGGGCGGCGTCGGCGATCGCGGCCGACGCGGCCACGTCGCGCATCCACAGCGGCGCGACGACCGGTCGGATGCCGGCCGCGGCGACGTCGGCCGCCGCATCCGCGTCCTCCTCGGCGAGCAGCCACGCGTCGAGCACGCCCCCTGCCGCCCGCGCGCCGTAGTGCGCGGCGACCGCGGCGGCGGAGGTCTCTACCCCGATCGCCTGCAGGCACACGTCGGCCATGCCCCGCACGACGCGTCCGCCGATGATCGGCGAGACGCCGACGACGGCGGATGCGGCGGCCAGCGCCGCGCGCATGCCCGGCACCGCGAGGCTCGGCCCGATCGAGACGACGGGGTTCGAGGGCGCCACGAGCACCACGTCGGCCGCGGCGATCGCGTCGACGACACCGGGGGCGGGCGCCGCATCCGCGATGCCCGGGTTCTCGAAGGCGACCGGCGCGAGGCTCGCGCGGTGCCGCGTCCACCACTCCTGGAAGTGCAGGCGGCGGCCATCCTCGAGCAGCACGATCGTGTCGACCTCGGCGTCGGTCATGGGCAGGAGCCGCGCGCCGAGGTCCCAGCGGCGGGCCATCCGCTCGAGCACACCGGTCGGCGTGAGGCCCTCGCGCAGCCATCCGGTGCGGGCGAGGTGCGTGCCGAGGTCGAGGTCGCCGAGCGTGAACCACGGCCAGCCGGCACCCCACGCCTGCAGCTCGGCGTTGACCCGCTCGGTGTCGCCGGCTCGGCCCCAGCCGCGCTCGGTGTCGTTGACGCCGGCGAGGGCGTACGTGATCGAGTCGATGTCGGGCTGCAGCCGCACGCCCGAGAGCCAGATGTCGTCGCCCGTGTTCACCACGACGGTCGCCTCGGGCGCACCGCGGCGACGCAGCGCCTCGCGCATGCCGAGCGTGAACTTCGCCCCGCCGACGCCCCCCGCGAGCACCACCACCCGCGGCCCGGTCATCGCTCGACCTCCGCCGTCCGGCACGTATTCAGGCCGGCGTTGCGGCGGGGCGCACGCCTCCCGCGGAATCCCGCGGAGCGGGTGTCGGCCGTGTGCGCACCAGCCTGAGTTCGTGTCGCACGCAGCAGCGCGCCGCGGCCGGTCATGCGGCGAGCGGGGGCATCGGGGCGGATGCGGCGGCGCGCGCGGCGGCCGGCAGGGCCGCGAGGATGCGGCTCAGCGCGTCGTCGTCGTGCGCGGCGGTGAGGAACCACGCTTCGTATACGCTCGGCGGAAGCGAGACGCCGGCCTCGAGCATCGCGTGGAAGAACGGCGGGTAGCGCCACGCGTCCTGCGTCAGCGCCGCGGCATAGTCGCGCGGCGCATCGGGCAGGAAGGCGACGCCGAAGAGCGACCCGGCCCGCGGCACACGGTGGATGACGCCCTCGGCGGCGAGGGCGTCCGACAGCGCGTCGGCGACGACGGCGGCCGCCGCATCCACGCGCGCGTACACCTCCGCCGTCGCGCCCCGCAGCGTCGCGAGACCGGCCGCGACCGACAGCGGATTCCCCGACAGCGTGCCGGCCTGGTACACCGGCCCGACGGGGGCGAGGGCGTCCATGACGTCGGCCCGCCCGCCGAGCGCGGCCAGCGGCATGCCGCCGCCGACGACCTTGCCGAACGTGAAGAGGTCGGGCGCGTAGTGCTCGCCAGCCGCGACCTGCAGGCCCCAGAAGCCCGCGGGATGCACGCGGAAGCCCGTGAGCACCTCGTCGAGGATGAGCAGGGCGCCGTGGGCGTGGACGAGGTCGGCGAGCGCCGCGTTGTAGCCGGGGAGCGGGGCGACGACACCCATGTTCGCGGCGGCGGCCTCGACGATGACCGCCGCGATGCGGTCGCCGTGCACCTCGAACGCCTCGCGTACGGCGTCGAGGTCGTTGTAGGGGAGCACGAGCGTCTGCGCCGCGATCGGCGCCGGCACGCCCGCCGACCCCGGCAGCGCGAGCGTCGCGACGCCCGATCCCGCGGCGGCCAGGAGCCCGTCGGAGTGCCCGTGGTAGTGCCCGGCGAACTTGATGAGCAGGTCGCGGCCGGTGAAGCCGCGCGCGAGGCGGATCGCGGTCATGGTCGCCTCGGTGCCCGTGGAGACCAGGCGCACCTTCTCGACCGGCCGGGCATCGCCCACGGCGACGCGCTCGGCGATGAGATCGGCGAGCTCGACCTCTCCCCCGGTCGGGGCCCCGAACGACAGGCCGCGCGCCGCCGCCTCCTGCACCGCCGCGACGACGGCGGGGTCGGCGTGGCCGAGCAGCGCGGGCCCCCACGACGCGACGAGGTCGACGTAGTCGCGGCCCGCCGCATCCGTCACCGTCGCGCCGCGCGCCGCGGTGAGGAACCGCGGCGTGCCGCCGACCGATCCGTACGCGCGCACGGGCGAGTTGACACCGCCCGGGATGACCTCGCGCGCGTGCGCGAACAGCTCGTCGTTGCGGTCGGTCATGTCCGTTCCTGTTCCTCCCGTTCCCGCGAGAACGCGCTCGTGCACGGTCCGCGGGTCGAAAAGTGTGAATCCGTGTGTTCTCGCGGGGTTACAGCCAGCGGGCGGCCTCGGCCGCCCAGTACGTCAGGATCGCGTCGGCGCCGGCGCGACGGATCGACACGAGGCTCTCCTCGATCGCGCGACGGCGGTCGATCCAGCCGTGCGCCGCGGCCGCCTCGACCATCGCGTACTCCCCCGACACCTGGTACGCCCACACCGGCACGTCGACGGCGGCGCGCACCTCGGCGAGCACGTCGAGATACGGCAGCGCGGGCTTCACCATGACGACATCGGCGCCTTCCTCGACGTCGAGCAGCGCCTCTCGGACGCCCTCGCGGCCGTTGGCCGGGTCGAGCTGGTACGTGCGGCGGTCGCCCTGCAGCTGCGAGTCCACGGCCTCGCGGAAGGGGCCGTAGAACGCTCCGGCGTACTTCGCGGAGTAGGCCAGGATCAGGGTGTCGGTGAAGCCCTCGGCGTCCAGCGCGTCGCGCACGACCGCGGTCTGGCCGTCCATCATGCCCGACAGGCCGAGCATCGCCGAGCCCGCGCGCGCCTGCGCGAGCGCCATCGACGCGTACCGCTCGAGCGTCGCGTCGTTGTCCACGCGGCCGCGCGCGTCGAGCACGCCGCAGTGGCCGTGGTCGGTGAACTCGTCCAGGCACAGGTCGGTCTGCACGACCAGGGCGTCGCCCACCTCGGCGACGACCGCCTCGGTCGCGACGTTCAGGATGCCGCGGGGGTCGTCGGCTCCGGATCCGCGCGCGTCGCGCACCTCGGGGACGCCGAACAGCATGACGCCGCCGATGCCGGCGGCCGCCGCATCCGCCGCCGCGGCGCGGAGCGTGTCGAGGGAGTGCTGCACGACGCCGGGCATCGAGCCGATCGGCGCCGGCTCGGAGATGCCCTCGCGCACGAACATCGGCAGCACGAGCTGCGACGGCGTCACGTGCGTCTCGCGCACGAGTCGGCGGACCGCCGGCGTCTGCCGCAGGCGGCGAGGACGGTGGCGGGGGAAGCTCACGGCGCCAGCTCGTCCGACGCGTGCGGCAGCGGGAAGCGCGCGACCGCGGCGATGAGGGCCTCGACCGTCTGGTGGTCGGCGACGACGTCGACCGGCAGGCCGGTGCGCTTGGCGTCCTTCGCGGTGCGCGGCCCGATCGCGGCGATGACGGTCGTGTCGGGGATGTCGGGGAACTGCGCGTGCACCTGCTCGGCGACGGATCCGCTCGTGACGAGGATCGCGTTGATGCGCCCCGACGCGACGTCGTGCGCGATCTTCTCGGTCACCGGCACGCCGACGGTGCGGTAGGCCACGACGCTGCGCACGCGGTGGCCCGCCTCGGACAGCAGACGCGTCAGCACCGGCTTGGCGATCTCGCTGCGCAGCGTCAGCACGTCGCGCGGCTCCGATTCGCGCGCGATCATCTCCTCCGCGAGGCCCGCGGCGGAGTTGTCGCGCTCGGGGACGAGGTCGACGCGGTACCCGACCGCCTGCAGCGCGGCGGCGGTCGTCTCGCCGACGGCGGCGACCTTGGTGTGCGCGGGGATCGCCGCCCGGTAGGCGTAGAGCACGTCCACCGTCGTGGCGCTGGTGATGGTGAGCCAGTCGAAGGCGCCCGACGCGAGGTCGGACAGCGCCTGCTCGAGGGTGGTCTGATCGTTCGTCGGCGCGAAGTTGATGAGGGGCGCGATCACGGGGACGGCTCCCTGCTGGCGCAGAGTGGCCGCGACACCGTCACCCCACGGGCCGCCGCGGGGCACGAGCACGCGCCAGCCCGTAAGGGGCTTCTCGGGCGTGGGCGTGTGCCGGGGGCTGTGGTTCATCAAGTCGACTCTCGTGGGACCAGGTCGGCTGCACCGCGTTCGAGCAGCCGACGTGCGACATCGTCCCCGGTGCGCGCAGCACGCGCGATCGGGTCCGCGCCGTCGGCAGCGTGCGCACCGTTGCTGCTGCCTGACTCCCCACCATACCCCCGGTCGGAGGCCGGAAGGCCAGCGAGCCGGACCGTGCGGTCGAGCCCGATACGGCGTGCGCCGTCGGCGGCGTACACGATCGCGTTCAGGCGGAGGTCGCCCGCGGCGACCTCCGCATGGGCACCGAGGGGGGCCGCGCAGCCGGCGTCCAGGGCCGAGAGCACGCGGCGCTCCGCGGTCACCGCCACGCGCGTGTCGAGGTCGTCGAGCGCGGCGAGCGCCGCGAGCAGGGCGGGGTCGGCGTCCGCCCGGGTCTCCACCGCGAGCGCCCCCTGCCCCGGCGCCGTCGGCCAGTCGGCGAGGCCGAGCGGCTCGGCGTGCAGGCCGTCCAGCAGCTCGTCGCCGTCGCCGCCGAGGCGTGCGAGGCCGGCCGCCGCCAGCACGACCGCGTCGAGGTCGCCCTCGCGCACGCGGCTCAGGCGCGAGTCGACGTTGCCGCGGATGTCGCGCACGCGCACGCGGGGGTTGCGGCGGTGCACCTGTGCGATGCGGCGCGGCGAGCCCGTGCCGACCTCGGCGCCGTCGCGCAGGTCTGCCAGCGGCGTGCCGTCGCGCGTGACGAAGACGTCGCGCGCGTCTTCGCGCGCCGGGATGGCGGCGATCACGAGACCGTCGGGCTGAGCCGTCGGCAGGTCCTTGAGGGAGTGCACGAGCAGGTCGCACCGCCCGGCGACGAGCGCCTCGCGCAGCGTCGTGGCGAACACCCCGCGGCCGCCGAGCTGCGACAGCGAGGCGCGGTTGACGTCTCCCTCGCTCACGATCGGCACGAGCTCGACGTCCTCGCCCGCGACGGCGGCGAGCGCATCGGCGACGCGCTGCGACTGCGCCAGGGCGAGGGCGCTGCGCCGGGTGCCGAGCCGGAGGGTCACGGCGTGCTCACTGCAGGACCTCGGGCACCTCGTCGACGCGGATGCGGCGGCCGGTGTAGAACGGCACCTCTTCGCGCACGTGCCGGCGGGCTTCGGTGTAGCGCAGGTCGCGCATCATGTCGACGAGGTCGGTGAGCACGTCGGCCTCCATCGGCAGGAGCCACTCGTAGTCGCCGAGGGCGAAGGAGGCGACGGTGTTGGCGATGACGCCGCGGAACGCCGCGCCCTTGCGGCCGTGCTCGACGAGCATCTCGCGGCGCTCGGCCTCGGGGAGGAGGTACCACTCGTAGCTGCGCACGAAGGGGTACACGCACAGCCAGTCCTTCGGCTCGACGCCGCGGAGGAAGCCGGGCACGTGCGAGCGGTTGAACTCGGCGTCGCGGTGCACGCCCATCGCGTTCCACGTCGGCAGGAGGTTCTTCAGCAGCTCGGTGCGCCGCATGCGGCGCAGGGCGCGCTGGAGCTGATCGGCGTCGGGGCCGTGCAGCCAGACCATGAGGTCGGCGTCGGCGCGCAGGCCGCTGACGTCGTAGAAGCCGCGCACGGTGACCCCGTCGGCGGCGACGAGTTCGACGATGTCGGCGAGCTCCGTCGCATCCGGCTCGGTGACAGGCCGCTCGGGGTCGCGGCGCAGCACCGCCCACAACGTGAACTGGGACGCGGAGGGCGCCTCGTCGTCGGCGGGCGATGTGGACACGGCGGCGGGCTCCGAAGTGTGCGACATGCTTCCAGTCTCCCTCGCGCCCGCGCGGGCGGCCAAACCGCTCACGGGGCGTCGTCTCGGCGTCGAGAGGCCGACGCCGGAGGGGGCGTCAGCGGGTGTACGCGCGCACCGCCAGCCACACGAGCCCGCCGACGGTCGCGGCGACGGCCACGACGGCGGCTGCCGCCCCCACGGGGTTGGTGCGCTGGAAGTCGCGGGCGCGGGCGACGGTCTTGTCGACGGCGTGCCCGAGCCGGCGCGGCACGTTGGCCTTCACCTCGATGGCCGCGAGCGTCGCCTTGAGCTCGGCGCGCGCCTTCTCGACGGGATCGGAGATGCCCAGCGGCACGGCGGTCTTGGGGACGGGGAGGGGGCGCTCAACGCTCACTGCCGGCCTCCTTCACGATGCGGATGTCTTCGGACACGGCCGATCCCGGGTTCTGGCGCTTGCTGAGCTTCTTGAACCGCGCGATGCCGAACAGCGCGAGGATCGCGACGATCACGAGCATGCCGCCGAACACGACGAGCGCCGAAAGCCACACGGGCCACCACGACGAGAGTCCCGCGATGACGAACGCGAAGAACACCGGCAGCGACCAGAACAGGACGAACAGGGCGCCCACGAACCATCCGGCCCCGATGCCGGCGTCCTTGGCCGTCTTCGAGAGCCACGACTTCGCGGCGTTGATCTCGGCGACGACGAGGTTGCGCACGAGCTCGGGGATGTCGCCGAGCAGGCTGAACAGGCTCTCGTCCGCCCGATCGCGGAATCCGCGCGGGGTGGTCATGCGTCAGCCCTGTGCGGAAGAGGTCGAGCCGGTGGACCCGGCCTTGGCCGCCTCGTCGAGCGACTCCTCGACGGCGTCGGCCACGTCGTGCGCCGCGCTCTTGGCGGCGGTGCCGGCGCGCTTGGCGCGCTCCTGGACGCTGCCCGAGCCGCTCGCGGCGTTGCCGACGCGCTTCGCACCGCTCCACAGCGCACCCGGCACGGCCTTCGCCGCGGAGGCGCCGAAGGCCTTCGCCTTGTCGACCTGCTTCTGCACGGGGGCGGTGTTGTACACCTTCAGCCACTGCGTCTTGATCTGCTCGTAGCGCTCGCGACCCGCGCGCGTGCCGAGGACGTACCCGGCGGCGAGGCCGATCACGAGTCCTGCTTTGCCCTTCATGGGGCTCTCCTCACGGTCGACGATGGTGGTGCCGTTGGCGTCCACAGTAGCCCGTATGCCCTTGACGGCATCAACCCTTGACATGCTCCGACGCGGGGGGCACGCTCACGCCTCCGGAGCAGTCCCGCGCCACAGCATCGACGAGCGGATGCGGTCGGCCTCGGCGCGCGCGTCGGGCACGACCTGGGCGAGTCCGGTGCCCGCGAGCCACGCGCCGACGGCGCCGAGTCCGGGCACCGCGGCGATCGCGGCGCGCGCGGCCGCGGTCGCGGCGGCGCGGCCGATCGTCGCGCCGGGCTGGGCCTGCACGTACCGCTCGCGGTGGGCGCCGCGCAGCTGCGCGGGCTCGAGCTCGACGCCGAGGAGCGCGGCGGCTTCGCGCAGCGCCAGCATCGCGGCGCCGTCGTCGTCGAGGGGGGCCGTCGCCGGCTCCTCCCCCTGCGCGCCGAACGAGACGCGGATCACATGCCGCCCCGGCCCCGCCGCATCCGCGACCCACCCCCACTTCGCGGTCGAGTGGGTGAGCGCCTTCGCCGCGCGGACGCCCGGCACGACGAGCACTCCCGAGCCCCGCGGCGCGGCGTCGAGCTCGGGGCTGGCGACGACGAGCGTCACGACCTCGACGACCGGCGCGCGAGCCGGGGTCGTGTCCAACGCCGCCGCGTGCGGCGCGGCGAGGGCGCGAGCGACAGGCTCGGAGGTCGCGAGGACGACGCCGTCGGCCTCGAGCGGCTCGCCGTCGGCCATCTCCACACGCCACGCGTCGTCCGCGCGCGTGAGCGCGGTGACCTCCACGCCGGTGCGCACGTCCGCGCCGAGCGCGTCCAGGCGTGCGACGAGCGCCTCCACGAGCCGCCCCATGCCGCCCACGAGCCCCTCGACGGCGCCGCCGGGCGCGGTCGAGCCGGATGCGGCGGCCCGCTCGGCGCGGAGCGCGGCGACGGCGCCCGACAGCGACCCGGTGCGGGTGAGGGCGGCGTTCAGGCCGGGGGCTGCCGCGTCGACGTCGATGTCGTCGGGGCGGGCGGAGTAGACACCGCCCGTGACCGGTGCGACGAGCCGGTCGAGCGCGCGCGGGCCCATGCGGGTGCGCACGAGCTTTCCGAGGCTGTGCTCGTGGCCGATCGTCAGGGGCGGGCGCAGGCGGTCGACGTACGCACGCCACGCGCCGGCCCACCCGATGACCCGCCGCACGTCGACGGCGAACGGGTTGTCGGGGATGCCGAGGATGCCCCCGCGGGGCAGCGGGGCGGCTCCCCCGCCGGGGAGGCCCGCCACCCACGCGCCGGCCGGCCGGGGTGCGGTCACCGCGTCGGCGAGGCCGAGCTCGTCGACCAGCCCGCGGACGACGCCGGCGCGCGTGGCGTAGCTCTCCGCGCCGACGTCGAGGGCGAGCCCGTCGACCTCGGCGGTGCGCAGCACGCCGCCGAGACGCGCGTCGCGTTCGAGCACCGTGACCGACAGCCCGACCTTCGCGCACTCCAGCGCGGCGACGAGTCCTGCGACGCCGCCGCCCACCACGACGACGCGGCGTGCGCGGGCGTCGTCGGCGAGGCGGCGCAGCGGCTCGGCGGGCGTGCTCATGCGCGGCTCGCGTCCTGCGCGTGCACGTGCGCGACGATGCGGCTCAGCACGTCGGGATCGGTCTCGGGCGGCACGCCGTGCCCGAGGTTGAAGATGTGCGCGCGTGCCGCACGGCCGCGCGCGAGGACGTCGTCGACGTGCGCGAGGAGCACATCGATCGGCGCTCCGAGAAGGGCAGGGTCGACGTTGCCCTGCACGGTCGTGTCGGGGCCCAGGATCGCCGCGGCCTCGTCGAGGGGCACGCGCCAGTCGACACCCACGGCATCCGCGAGCCCCTCCAGGCGCAGGTCGGCGAGGAACGGGCCGGCGCCGACGCCGAAGTGGATGCGGGGCGCGTCGACGCCCTCGAGCGCGCGGCGCGCGTGCGGCATCGCGTGCCGGCGGTAGACGGCGGGTGCCAGCGACCCCGCCCACGAGTCGAAGAGCTGCACGGCGGCGGCGCCGGCCTCGACTTGCGCACGCAGGAACGCCGCGGAGACGCGCGCGAGCCAGTCGGCCAGGCGCGTCCACGACGCGGGCTCGGCGTGCATCATCGCGCGGGCGCGGAGATGCTCCTTGGACGGACCGCCCTCGACGAGGTAAGCGGCGAGCGTGAACGGCGCCCCGGCGAAGCCGATGAGCGGGGTGTCGCCGAGCTCGGCTGTGACGATGCGCACGGCCTCGCGGATGGGGCCGGCGGCCGCGGTCACCTCCTCGGGGTCGATCGCGGTGATGCGGTCGACGTCGGCGACGGTGCGCACGGGGTCCGCGAACACGGGGCCGCGTCCGGGCTCGATCTCCACGGCGATGCCCGCCAGGCGCAGCGGGATGACGATGTCGCTGAAGAAGATGGCCGCGTCCACGCCGTGCCGGCGCACCGGCTGCAGCGTGATCTCAGCCGCGAGGTCGGGCGTGAGGCAGGCGTCCAGCATCCGCGTGCCGACGCGCAGCTCGCGGTACTCCGGGAGCGAGCGCCCGGCCTGCCGCATGAACCACACCGGGGTGCGGTCGGGGCGGTCGCCGCGCAGCGCGCGGAGGAGCGGAGCGTCGGAGGAGGGCATTGCTCCATCCTCCCACCGCCGCTTCGGCGCAGCCTGTGGGCGCGATCCACGCGCCGCCACCCGCCACGCCGGTCGTCGACGGGACGGATGCCTCGGCGTCGAAGCATCCCCGAGCGGCACCCCACAGGCGGCGCGTAGAATCTGATGTCGTGCTGTTGTGCGTCACCGCGAGTCACAAGACCGCGTCCTTCGAGCTCCTCGAGCGCCTCAGCGTCCCCTCGACCCCGGTCTCCCCGCTGATCGCGGCCCACGACGCGTGCGTGCAGGGCGCGGTCGTCGTCGCCACGTGCAACCGGTTCGAGGCCTACATCGACATGGACGAGCCCGTCACCGCCGCACAGGCGGTCGGGCTCGAAGCCGCCCTCGCCGCGATCGAGAGCGCCACCGGCGTCCCGGCCGCCGAGCTGGACGGGGCCTATGAGGTGCTGGGCGGCGACGCGGTCGCCGAGCACCTGTTCGCCGTCGCATCCGGACTCGAGTCGGTCGTCGTGGGGGAGGGCGAGATCGCTGGCCAGGTGCGTCGCGCGCTGAGCGAATCGCGTCGCCTCGGCACGACCTCCGCCGAACTCGAGCGGCTGTTCCAGCGGGCGTCGGAAGCGCAGCGGGGCGTCAAGAACGCCACGGCCCTCGGTCGCGCCGGCCGGTCCCTCGTGCGTCTCGCGCTCGAGCTCGCCGACAGCCGGATCGCCGGCTGGTCCACGCAGCGCGTGCTGCTCGTGGGCACCGGCGCATACGCGGCGGCCACCGTCGCGGCGCTGCGCGACCAGGGCGCCGAAGACATCTCGGTCTACTCGCCGTCGGGGCGCGCCGCGCGCTTCGCGGCGAAGCACGGCCTGCAGCCGATCGCCGCCGAGACGTTCCCGACCGCGGCGCTGCATGCCGACCTCGTCATCACGTGCACGACCGCCGAGCACCACGTGCTGAGCGCCGCGACCTTCGCCGCCGGCCGCGGTGCGTACGAGACCGCCGTCACCGACGCGAGCGCGCGCTGCACCGCCGGACACACGAACCGCCGGCTCGTGATCGACCTGGGCCTACCTCGCAACGTCGACCCCGATGTCGCGACCGTGCCCGGCACCGACCTCCTCGACCTCGAGACGATCCGCCTGCACGCCCCGCTCGAGGAGCTGCAGGCGACGGATGCGGCGCGCGAGGTCGTGCGCGACGCCGCCCGCCGCTTCGCCGTGGTGGGCGAGAGCCGCAGCGTCGCCCCGGGCGTCGTCGCCCTCCGCGAGCGCGCGTTCGCCGCGATGGAGGCCGAGATCGCCCGCGCCAAGGCCCGCGGCGACGACGACGGCCGCGCCGAGCAGGCCCTGCGCCACCTCGTCGGCGTGCTGCTGCACACCCCGACGGCCCGCGCGCACGAGCTCGCCGCGCAGGGTCGCGGCGACGAGTACCTCGCGGCGCTGTCGACGCTGTTCGGCATCGAGGTCGCGGACGAGCCCCGCGCCGCCGCATCCGACTCCGGCGCCGCCTGACCGCGCACCCCTCCCCCGGGCGCCGATGAACGCGGCGTGCGGCTTTCTCGAGGCGGGCCGGGCGCCGCGCGAGGGGAGAATAGGCGCATGACCACGCTGCACATCACCGACGACGCCGACGCCGACGCGCTGCTGAGCTCCGACCCGCTCGCGCTGCTGATCGGGATGCTGCTCGACCAGCAGGTCGCGATGGAGACGGCGTTCGCGGGACCCCTGAAGATCCGCGAGCGCGTCGGGAAGCTCGATGCCGCCACGCTCGCGCACTACGACGCCGACCGCCTCGTCGAGGCGTTCACAGAGACGCCGGCGATCCACCGCTACCCCGGATCGATGGCCGGGCGCGTGCAGTCGCTGTGCGGCGCGATCGAGCAGGACTGGGGCGGTGACGCCGCGGCGATCTGGACCCGCGACGCCCCCGACGGCCCGACCGTGCTGAAGCGTCTGAAGGCGCTGCCGGGCTTCGGCGAGCAGAAGGCGAAGATCTTCCTCGCCCTGCTCGGCAAGCAGTGCGGCTTCGACGGCGCCGGGTGGCGCGAGGCATCCGCGCCCTACGGCGAGGACGGATCGTTCCGCTCGGTCGCCGACATCGTCAGCCCCGACTCGCTGGCCAAGGTGCGCGAGCACAAGCGAGCGATGAGGGCCGCCGCGAAGGGCTGAGCCGCCGCCTTCCACCGCCCGGTTCGGGGCGCGTCCGGAGCGCTCGGGGCGTGCACCTCGCGCCCCGAACGCGACCGCAGCGCCCCGGTCCGCCGCCAGCGGGCGCGGACGCTGCATCCGGGCGCCATGCGTGCCTTCGAGCCCGGGCCTAGGGTGAGACCGTGCAGGTGAGGTTCTTCGGCGGGCTCGCGGTCGCGGGCGACGCCGGACCGATCCCCATCGCCGGGCGCAATCAGCAGGCGGTGCTCTTCCGCCTCGCCCTCGACGCCGGCACCACCGTGAGCTACCGCGCCCTCGCGGAGGACGTGTGGGGGCTCGACCAGCCCGACGATCCGCGGGCATCGCTGCAGTCGCTCGTGTCGCGCCTGCGCCGGACGCTGCCGGCCGGCGTCGTGGCGGCGGTGCCGGGCGGATACCGCCTCGCGATGCCCCGCGACGCCATCGACGTCGTCCGCTTCGCCGACCTCGTGCGCGCGGCGCGCCACGCCCCGGATGCGGCGACCGCGGCCCGGCTCGCCCGCGACGCCCTCGCGCTGTGGACGGGCGACCCGTGGACCCCGTCCGACGGGTTCGACTGGGCGGTGCGCGATCTGCTCGAGGACCGCGCCCGCGCCGAGGCGATCGTGCGCGAAGCCGCGGCTGCGGCACCACCGCCGACGGCCCCCGCGTCCATCCCCGCTCCGCTGACCCCGCTCGTGGGACGCCTGCCCGAGCTCGCCCTCGTCGACGCGCAGCTGGAGACCGCTCGCCTCGTGACACTCGTCGGCCCGGGCGGCGCCGGGAAGACGACCCTCGCCACGGAGAGCGCGCGACGGCGCCCCGGATCGCTCGTCGTCGAGCTCGCCCCGGCGGCACGGGGCGAGGTGTGGGAGGCGATCGCCGGCGCGGTCGGCCGCCGCATCCGGCTCGACGCCGCCAACACGATACCCGCGACCGCTCGCGAGCGAGCGCTCGACGCGCTCGCCGGCGGGCGCGGACCGCTCGTGCTCGACAACTGCGAGCACGTCTCCGCCGAGGCCGCCGACGTCGTCGTCGAACTGCTGCGGACGCTGCCCGACCTGCGCGTGCTGGCCACGAGCCGCGAGCCCCTCGGGGTGCCCGGCGAGGCGTTCGTCGACCTCGGGCCGCTGCCGCTCGCCGACGCGGTCGAACTGTTCGCGCAGCGCATGCGGGCGGCGAGCGGCCGCACCCCCGACGACGCCGACGCGCCGGTCGTCGAGCGCATCGTCTCGCGCCTGGACGGCCTGCCGCTCGCGGTCGAGCTGGCCGCCGCGAAGACACGGACCCTCTCGCTCGCCGAGATAGACCGGGGCCTGGACGACCGGTTCGCCCTGCTGTCGTCGGGTCCGCGCGCGGCGGAGTCGCGCCACCGCACCCTGCGTGCGCTCATCGACTGGAGCTGGGACACGCTCGACGACGACGAGCGCGCGGGCCTGCTCGCGGCGGCCGTGTTCCCCGACGGGGTCGACGCCGCCGACACCGCCGCGATCGGAGCCGCGATGGCGGTCCCCGGCGACGTGTTCGATCGGCTCGTCGACCGGTCGCTGCTCGTGCGCCGCGACGGACGGTTCCGGATGCTGGAGACCGTGCGCGAGTACGGCCTCCAGCGCCTCCGCGCCGAGGGCCGGGAAGGGGCGACCCGCACCGCCGCCGGCCGGGCGCTCGCCGAGCTTGCGGCACGTCGCGACGCGACGCTGCGCGGGCCGGGGATGCGCGAGAGCCTCGCGTGGTTCGACGCCAACGACGAGAACCTGGCGTCGGCGCTCCGCCACGTCCGCGCCGTCGACGACGCGGACGCAGCGATCGCCCTCGTGCGCGCGCAGCTGTGGCCGTGGGTGCTGCGGGAGCGCTTCGAGCCGCTCCAGGCCGGGCTCACTCCCTTCGTCGGCGCCGAGCGCGCCGACTCCGAGGCGGCGGTGGTGGTGCACGGCGCGGCGCTCATGCTGAGCTCGCTGCAGTTCGCGGACCACGCCTCCGACGCCGCCGCCGACCCGCTCGAGTTCGCCGACGCGGCCGAGCGGCTCGCCGTCGCGGCCGCCCGCTACGACTCCGACCTGTCGGCGGTGCTCGCACCCCTGCTGGCCGCGACCGCGCAGAGCCTGCGCGCCGGCGGACCGTGGCTGCGGGAGCTCACGGTCCCCGATCCCGCGCCCGGCGCTCCGGAGTGGTCGCTCGCGGCGATCGTCACCCTCCGCGCCGGCGCCGCGCAGAACGCGGGCGACGTCAACACGCTGGAAGGCACGAGCGCGCAGGCGCTCGAGCTGTTCCGCCGTCTCGGCGACCCGTGGGGCATCGCGTTCGCCGCCCAGCTGCGTGCGGAATGGCTCGTGATGGCCGGTCGGCTCGAGGAGGCGCTGCGCATCGCGGAGGACGCGGCCGTCGTCGCCGAGGGCCTCACCTCGATCGCGGATGCGGTGCAGCAGCGTGCGGCCGTCGTCGGGATCCTCGCCCGGCTCGGCCGGTGGGACGAGGCGCGCGCGGTCCTCGCCGACATCGAGGCGTTCGCCCGGGCCGACGGCTCGGCCCGCGCCCTCGTGGCGGCGCAGATGGCCGCGGCGGGCCTGCACATCGCCGCCGGCGACGGCGGGAGCGCGCTGGCGGCCCTGCGCCAGGACCCCGACGAGAGCTGGGACGGCTACCCGGAGCAGATCCGGGCGTGGTGGGAGGCCAAACGCGCGCAGGCCCTCGTCCTGCTCGGTCGTCCCGCCGAGGCCCGGGACGCGCTGCGCCGGGCCGTCGACCCCGCGCGCAGCAGCGGGGACCAGCCGATCGCCGCCGAGGTGGCGACGGCGATCGCAGGATGGCTCGTGGCCACGGGGCGGACGGAAGATGCCGTGCAGGCGCTCGCGGTGTCCGCCGGCCTGCGCGGCGGCATAGACGCGACCGACCGCTTCCGCGCGTGGGTCGCCGAGCGCGCGGAAGCGGCGCCGACGGAGATCCCCGCCGACGCCGCATCCGCGTTCGCCGCTCTGGCGGCCGTGCTGGACTGAGCGCTACGCCTTGCGCAGGTAGGCCCGCACCGTGAGCGGTGCGAAGATCGCGACGATCACGACCGCGCCGACGAGTGTCGCCACCAGGTCGGAGCCGACGACACCCGCGTTCACGAGGTCGCGCACCGCCGTCACGAGGTGAGAGATCGGATTCACGTCCACGAACCACTGGAGCCACGACGGCATCGTGTTCGCGGGCACGAAGGCGTTCGAGAGGAACGTCAGCGGGAAGAGGATCACGAGCGAGATGCCCTGGACGCTCGAGGCGGTGCGGGCGATCACGCCGAAGAACGCGAAGATCCAGCTGACCGCCCACGAGCTGAACACCACCAGGAGCGCCGCGGCCAGCACGGCCCCGAGGCCGCCCGCCGGGCGGAAGCCCATGATGTAGCCCATCGTGAACGTGAGCGTCGTCGCGATCGCGTACCGCACGGTGTCGGCCAGGAGCGCGCCCGACAGCGGCGCGATGCGCGCGATCGGGAGCGAGCGGAACCGGTCGAACACGCCCTTGTCCATGTCCTCCCGCAGCTGCACGCCGGTGACGACCGAGGTGGTGATGACGGTCTGCACGAGGATGCCGGGGATGATGATCGGCAGGTAGCTCTGCACGTCGCCGGCGATCGCGCCGCCGAAGATGTACGTGAACATGAGCGTGAACAGGATCGGCTGCACCGTGACGTCGATGAGCTGCTCGGGGGTGCGCCGGATCTTCAGCAGGCCGCGGTAGGCCATCGTTACGGTGTTGCGCACCGCCTGCCCGAGCCCGGCGTGGGTGCGCAGGTCGCGGTCGGCGACGGGGGTGATGGTGAGGGCGCTCATGCGTTCGCTCCTTCCAGGCGTGCGGCGGGGCTCTCGTCCTGCGTCGCGGGGGCGCCGGTGAGGGTGAGGAACACCTCGTCGAGCGTCGGCTGCTGCACGCTGAACTCGCTGAGGTGGACGCCCGCGGCACGGAAGGCCACGAGCAGATCGGTGACGCGGTCGGGGTCTCTCATCGGCACCGTGAGCCGCGCGGCCTCGGGCGAGACGACCGCGGGCACGTCGAGGACACTGCGGATGACCTCGCGGGCGGTGTGGAGGTCGGACCCCGGAGCGAGCCGCAGCAGCAGCGACGCCTGCCCGACGGACGCCTTCAGCTCGAGGGCGGTGCCCTCTGCCACGACGCGTCCGTGGTCGATGACGGCGATGCGGTCGGCGAGCTGGTCGGCCTCGTCCAGGTACTGCGTCGTCAGCAGCACGGTGGACCCGGTGGCGACCAGGCGGCGGATGGTGTCCCACATCTGCCCGCGCGTGCGGGGGTCGAGGCCCGTGGTGGGCTCGTCGAGGAAGATGAGCGGGGGCTGCGCGATGAGCGAGGCGGCGAGGTCGAGACGGCGCCGCATCCCGCCGGAGAACTTCGCGAGCGGACGGGCGGCGGCCTCGGTGAGCGAGAACTCCTCGAGGAGCTCGGTGGCCCTGCGCTTGGCGTCGGCGCGGGAGAGGCCGAGCAGGCGCGCGAAGATCACGAGATTCTCGGTGGCCGAGAGCGACTCGTCGACGGAGGCGAACTGGCCGGTGAGGCCGATCAGCTGGCGCACGACGTGCGACTCGCGGACGACGTCGTGGCCGAAGATCTCGGCGCGGCCGCCGTCGGGCCGCAGGAGCGTCGCGAGCATGCTGAGCGTGGTCGTCTTGCCGGCGCCGTTCGGGCCGAGGACGCCGTAGACGGTGCCGGCGTCGACGACCAGGTCGACGCCGTCGACGGCGCGGTTCTCGCCGAAGGTCTTCACGAGCCCCTCGGCACGCACCGCGGGGACGCGGGTGGATGACGTGTTCATGCCCCCAGCGTGCGCCGCATCCGCTGTCGTCCCGCTGCCGCGGGCGGGCGTGCGCTGTCAGCGCCCTGTCACGCGCGGGCGGGCGCCCGGTTCGGGGCGCATCCGGAGCGCTCGGGGCGTCCACCGCGCGCCCCGGACGGGACCGCGGCGCCCCGAACGGAAGCCGACCGGGTCAGGCGCCGCGCAGGCGCTCGGCGAGGTAGGCGTGCAGGTTCTCGAGCGGCACGCGCTCCTGGCCCATCGTGTCGCGATCGCGCACGGTGACGGCGCGGTCCTCGAGCGAATCGAAGTCGACCGTGACGCAGAACGGCGTGCCGATCTCGTCCTGGCGGCGGTAGCGGCGGCCGATCGCGCCGGCGTCGTCGAAGTCGATCGCCCACGCACCGCGGAGGGAGTCGGCGACCTCGCGTGCGAGCGGAGAGAGGCGCTCGTTGCGCGACAGCGGCAGCACCGCGGCCTTCACCGGCGCCAGGCGCGGGTCGAGCTTGAGCACGGTGCGCGTGTCGGCGCCGCCCTTGGCGTTGGGCACCTCCTCCTCGACGTACGCGTCGACGAGGAACGCCATCATCGCGCGCGTCAGGCCGAACGAGGGCTCGATGACGTACGGCGTGTACTTCTCGCCGGAGGCCTGGTCGAAGAACGTGAGGCTCTGCCCCGACGCCTCGGAGTGGTTCTTGAGGTCGAAGTCGGTGCGGTTGGCGATGCCCATGAGCTCGCCCCACTCCTTGCCCGGGAAGCCGAAGCGGTACTCGACGTCGATCGTGCCCGCCGAGTAGTGTGCGCGGTCCTCCTCGGGCACGTCGAAGCGGCGCATGTTGTCTGCGTCGATGCCGAGGTCGACGAACCAGTTCCAGCAGTCCTCCACCCAGCGGTCGAACCACTCGCCCGCCTCAGCGGGAGGCGTGAAGTACTCGATCTCCATCTGCTCGAACTCGCGCGTGCGGAAGATGAAGTTGCCGGGCGTGATTTCGTTGCGGAAGGCCTTGCCGACCTGGCCCACGCCGAACGGCGGCTTGCGGCGAGACGCGGTCAGCACGTTGCCGAAGTTCACGAAGATGCCCTGCGCGGTCTCGGGGCGCAGGTAGAACAGGCCCGACTCGTCGTCGACGACGCCGAGGTAGGTCTTCACGAGGCCCGAGAACGCCTTGGGCTCGGTGTACTGCCCCTTCGTGCCGCAGTTCGGGCACGGCACGTCGAGAAGCCCGTTCTCAGCAGGGCGGCCCTTGCGCGCCTCGAAGTCCTCGAGCAGCGTGTCGGCGCGGAAGCGCTTGTGGCAGTGAAGGCACTCCACGAGCGGGTCGGTGAACGTCTCCACGTGGCCCGACGCCTCCCACACGCGCTTGGGGAGGATGATCGACGAGTCCAGGCCCACCATGTCGCCGCGACCGCGCACGAACGTCTGCCACCACTGGCGGCGGATGTTCTCCTTCAGCTCCGTGCCGAGCGGACCGTAGTCCCACGCCGAGCGCGATCCGCCGTAGATCTCGCCCGCCTGGAAGACGAACCCGCGGTGGCGGGCGAGGGCGATGACCTTGTCGAGGCGGGACTGTTCGGCCACGGTGGCTCCAATGGTCGGATGCTGAGGATTTCCGCGCGATCGGCGGGATTCCCAGTCTATCGACGCGGCCGCGGGCGACGCTCGGTCACCCCGCGCCGAAGCCGCACCAGTCGGCGACCCACGTCAGCATCCGCGCCTTCATCTCCGGGGGCGCCGCGAGGTCGATCTCGCCGGCCACCCCGTCGACGGCGACGTCGATCGTGAAGATCGTGCCGCGCTTGTCCTCCTGCACGACGTGCGGGTCGCAGCGCTGCGGCACGAGCGGGATCGCGATCTCGACGGGCGCGGATGCCGGGGTGACGTCGACGTCCAGCGGATGCGGCGACGCCGGCGCATCCGGAACGTACATCAGCAGCGGCGTCGAATCGACCGCCCCGAGGTGCACCGTGCCCGCAGCCCCCGTCGGGACGACCGACAGCACGACGGAGCCGAGCTGCCCCGCCGGGGCCGGGGTGAAGGCCGTCAGCTCGAGGTCGGCGACGGTCGCCAGGTTCTCCGCGAGGCACTCCCGGGCGTGCAGCGGCGGCAGGAAGCCGAGCGTGTCGACGACGGGCACGGCGACGTCGCCGCCGTCGAGCTCGAGCGCGACCGTGGGGGTCGCGTCATCCGGCACGTCGCACGCGACCGGCGGCAGCTGCACGCGCACGTCGAGCGTCTGCCCCGGCGCGATGCGGCTGTCGCCCGGCACGACGCGCTCGGCCGGCCCGGCCAGGCGCGGATCCTCGACGCGCACGGCACCGACCTCGAGCGCGGCATCGGTGCCGTTGACGATCTGCACCTGCGCCTGCCGCGGCGCGACGTCGGCGCGCAGCTGCACGAGCGTCACCTCGACCCCGTCGGGGAGGGCCGATGACGGCTCGGCCGTCCCCGACCCGGGCGGCACCGTGGCGCTGCATCCGGTCAGCAGCAGCGCGAGGGCGGCGAGGACGACCGGCGGCCGCTTCACGCGCGGACGACCTCGCGTCGCATGGTGTGCTCCTCGAGCGCGGCCGTGTCGATCTCGACGCCGAGGCCCGGGCCGGTCGGCACACGCACGTGCCCGTCATCGAGCACGGCGGGCTCGGTGACGATGTCGCGCGCGTAGAACCGCGACGCCGCCGACACGTCGCCGGGCAGCGTGAAGCCCGGGAGGGCGGCGAGCGCGGCGTTGGCGGCGCGGCCGATGCCGGTCTCCAGCATCCCGCCGCACCACACCGGGATCCCGGCCGCGCGGCACAGGTCGTGGATCGCGACGGCCTCCAGGTATCCGCCGACCCGGCCCGCCTTGATGTTGACGACGGATGCGGCGCCGAGAGCGAGCGCGTCGGCGGCGGCCTTGCGCGACACGATCGATTCGTCGAGGCACACCGGCGTGCGCAGGCGTCGCGCGAGCGTCGCATGGTCGACGAGGTCGTCCTCTTGCAGCGGCTGCTCGACCAGCAGCAGGTCGAAGTCGTCGAGCCCGGCGAGCGTGTCGGCATCCGTCAGGGTGTACGCGGAGTTCGCGTCGACCTGCAGCGGGATGTCGGGGAACGCCGCGCGCACGGCAGCGGTGTCGGCGAGGTCGCGTCCGGGCTTGATCTTGATCTTGATGCGCACGTAGCCCTCGGCGAGGTAGCCCCGGACGGTCTCGACGAGGGCGGCGGGGTCGCGCTGGATGCCGACCGACACGCCCGACGGCACGCGGTCGCGCACGGCGCCGAGGTGCGACGCGAGGCTCCGGCCCTCGGCGCGCAGGGCGGCGTCGAGGATCGCGAGCTCGAGCCCGGCCTTCGCCATCCGGTGTCCGACGATCGGCTCGAGCGCGGGCGCGACCTCGTGCGGTGCGACGGTGCCCCGCTCGAGGAGGGCGGGGATCAGGAAGCGCGTCAGCACGTCCCACGCGCCGTGCGTGTACTCGCTCGAGTACAGCGGCGCCGCTTGCGTGACGACCTCGCCCCAGCCGGTGCCGTCGGCCGTTTCGACGCGCACGATGATGACCTCGCGCACGTCCTCCGTGCCGAACGACGTCGTGAAGGGCGCGACGAGCGGGATGTGCAGCACGCGCAGCTCGACCGACCGCACGGAAACGGGATGCAGCGGATCCGGCATGCGGTCAGGCTACCGCCGCGCGCCCGCGCGGGGTCCGCGGCGTCCGCGTGCGGTCCCGTGCGGTCCCGTGCGGTCCCGTGCGGTCCCGCGAGAACCCATGCGCGGCGCGAGAGCCCGGCGCACCGCGGTGCTCTCGCCCCGCCAGTGGGTTCTCGGCTAGGCCCGCGGCCGGAAGGCGTCCGGCGCCGCGAGCCCGGTGGCTTCGAGCGCGTCCTCCGCCTCGAGCCACTCCACCGGCCCGGTGAGCTCGCGCCCGAGCAGCGACACCGCGACCCACGCCTCGCCCTCCGGCCGGATCCACCCGAGCAGCTCACCGTCGTCCGGCCGTCGGTGCGGCGTCCATCCCTCCTGCAGCATCCGCCCACGCTATCCGGGCTCACCCACCCGAGCGGCACGAACTCAGGCTGTGCGCGGCGCCGCCGCTAGGGCGTCCGCTGGATTCCGCGGCCGCGGCCGATTCGAACGCCCGCTCAGCCTGAGTTCGTTCGCCGGTGGCGGCGGGTTGCCGGCGACCGGAGGCCGGTGCGACCCGGCTAACGGGCGGGCGGATGCGGCGCAAGGGGTTCGGGCGGAGCATCGCCGTTCCGTAGCGTCGCGGGCATGAGCAGCGACTTCAAGCCCCGCCACGCCATCGTCACCGCCTCCGACTCCGGCATCGGCGCCGCCACCGCGATCGCGCTCGCCGAAGCGGGCCTCGACGTCGGCGTGACGTGGCACTCCGACGAGGAAGGCGCGCAGCAGACCGCCGAGGCGGTGCGCGCCCGCGGCAGCCGGGCGGTCGTCGCGCAGTTCGACGCGACCGACCTCGCAGGCGCCGCATCCGTCATCGACCGCCTCGCCGACGAGCTCGGCGGGCTCGATGTGTTCGTCAACAACGCCGGCGGCGGATCGGGCGGACCGGTGCTCGACATGGACGTCGACGCGTGGCGGCAGGACATCGGCCTCAACCTCGACGGCGCGTTCGTCGCGATGCAGGCCGCGGCCCGGCGGATGGCGGCGGCCGACGCGGGCGGGCGGATCATCGCGATCACGAGCGTGCACGAGCACCAGCCTCGGGTCGGCAGCGCCGCGTACGTCGCCGCGAAGCACGGCCTCGGCGGGCTCGTGAAGACGATGGCGCAGGAGCTCGGCGCGCAGGGCATCACCGTCAACGCGGTCGCACCCGGCGAGATCGCGACGCCGATCAACGACATGGATGCCGAGGACGCCGATCGCACGCATCGTCCCGGCATCCCGCTCGGCCGCCCTGGCAAGCCCGAGGAGATCGCGGCTGTCGTCGCGTTCCTCGCCTCGCCGGCGGCGTCGTACGTCACCGGCGCGAGCTGGGCGGTGGACGGCGGGATGCTGCAGATGGGCCCGCAGGCCGGGTCCCACATGACGAGCGACGAGTGGCGTTCGGCCGGCAGCTGACGCCGCATCCGGGAGGGGAGAGGACATGAGCGACGACTTCGACGACAAGCGACGCGATCAGCTGACGAGCGCACCGGATGCGACCGAGGGTGACGCGGCGCCGCGCATCGACGTGAGCGAGCACGACGGCATCACGCGCATCGACGTGCGCGACGACGCCGCCGTGCGACCAGGGCCCGGCCCCGGAGACCCCGCCGCCGAGCCCGACTGACCGCCCGCCGGCGTTCAGAATTCAGGCTCACCGGCACGAACGGGCGCCGGCGGCGCCGGACGCGACGCCTCAGCCTGAATTCTGAACATCGGCGCGCGCGGCCCGGCCACGTGCGCCGGCGCTCGGCGCGCCGACCAGCGCTCAGAATTCAGGCTCACCGGCACGACCGGGCGCCGACGGCGCCGGACGCGACGCCTCAGCCTGAATTCTGAACCATCGACGTGTGGCGGCCCGGCCACGTGCGCCGACCCACGTACGCGCCGAGCGCGCGTCAGACCCGGGCGCCGGCGAGGTGGTGTGCGATGACGTGGCGGGCGATCGCGATCGAGCTGGTCGCCGCCGGCGACGGCGCGTTCCGAAGCAGCGTGACGCGTCCGACCTGGTCGACGGCGAAGTCGTCGAGCAGCTCGCCGCCGCGCCCCCACGCCTGGGCCCTCACCCCCGCGGCGGTCTTGTGCGTGAGGTCGCTCATCCGCAGCTCGGGCACGAAGCGGCGCGCCTTGCGGTAGTACCGGGGCTTCAGCAGCGACGCCGAGATCTCGTCCGCGCCCATGCGCCAGTGCTGCTTCGCGAGCGCGCCGGCACCCGGCCAGCGCAGCGACTCCCAGGTGTCGCGCGGCGAGATCCGCAGCCACGAGTACCCTTCGCGCGCCAGCGCGGGCACCGCATTCGGACCCACGTGCACGTCGTCGTACACCCCCCGCGTGAAGTGCACGCCGAGGAACGGGAAGCGCGGATCGGGGACCGGGTAGATCATGCCGCGCACGAGTTCGGTGCGCTCGGGCGCGAGCGCCCAGTACTCGCCGCGGAACGGGAGGATCTTCGGCGAGGGGTCGGCGCCGACGAACCGCGCGACGACGTCCGACTGCAGCCCCGCGCACGCGATGACGCGGTCGTAGGCCTCGTCGCCGCGCGCCGTGATCACCCGCACGCGCCCGCCGTCCGGCCGCATGCCGATGACCTCGTGGCCGAGCAGAATGCGGCCACCGGCCGCGCGCACGTCCTGCGCCATCGCCTCCGTGATCGCGGCGTAGTCGACGATCGCGGTGTGCGGCGAGTGCAGCGCCGCCACGCCGGCGACATGCGGCTCGATCTCGCGCATGCGCGCTGGATCGTCGACGCGCGCGAGGTCGGGCACGCCGTTGGCGATCGACCGCCGCTCGATCTCGGCCAGTGCCGCACGCTCGGAGTCGTCGACCGCGACGACGAGCTTTCCGACCTCGCGGTAGGGCAGGCCCTTCTCTTCGCACAGCTCGCGGATGAGCTCGCGCCCGAGGGCGCAGAGCTGCGCCTTGAGCGACCCGGGCGCGTAGTACAGCCCGGCGTGCACGACGCCGGAGTTGCGGCCGGTCTGGTGCTGCGCGAGGCGCGGCTCCTTCTCGAGCACGGTCACGTCGTCGCCGCGCTGCGCGAGCTCGCGCGCGAGTGCCACGCCGACGATGCCGCCCCCGACGATGCCGATGCGTTCAGACATCCGATCCCCCACAGATCCCCGGACGCCACCCCCCAGCGACGTCTCGACCGACAGCCTCCCCCGGATCGGCGGCGGACGCAAGCGCGCTCAGCCCGGCGCGCTCAGCCCAGCGCGCTTTCGCCCCGCCGCGCGCGTCCCCCCGACAGCGTGCTCAGCCGCGCGGGACGATGTGGCTCGCCACGTTGACGACGCGACCCGCGCCGTCGCGAGCGAAGAACCGCCGGATGCCCCACGGCTCGTCTCGTGGCTCGCGCACGATCGGCACGCCGGCGTCGCGGGCGGCGGCGTACGCCGCATCCACATCCTCGACCTCGATCGAGATGTCGATGCCGCGCAGCTCGGGATCGACGGCGGTGGGGCTCTCCCACGCCACGATGATCTGCGTGGTCGGGGTGGAACGGGAGACGAGCATCATCATCCCGTCCTCCTCCATCGCCGGCCGCAGCCCGAGGACGTCGACGTAGAAGCGTCGCGCCTCGGCCGGGTCGGTCGCGAGGACGACGGGCATGATCCGACGGATGTCCATGAGCGATCCTCACCGTGCCGGAGGCGGCGCGTCCAGCCCCGCGGGCGATCCGCCTCAGGCCGGGACGAGCAGGTAGCCGCGCTCGTCGTCGAAGCCGGCGATCCGCAGCCCCGCCGCGAGGTGCCCGACGAGCATGTCGCGCACCACGCGGCGCCACGCGGCCGCGGCCGCCGGGGTCTCGCGGCGCATCGTCTCGATGTCGCCCGGGATCATGACCTCAGCCGCGACGTCGGCGAAGTCGGGGGTTCGCGCCGGCGGCGACGCGAGGTCCCACGTAACCATCAGCCGATCGGAGGCGTCGCCGCGGTTGACGTCGTCGTCCATCGGGCCGTACTGGTCGACGAGGTACTCGGTGACGCGGGCGCCGAGCACGCGGAGGTTGAAGTGGGCGTTGCGGGCCATGAGCGGGTCGAACGTCCACGTGATGCGCCCGACGCCGCGCGCGAACGCCCACTCCCGCTGGTGCTGCTTGAGCCGTCGGCCGATCCCCGACCCCTGCAGGTCGGCGAGCACCCCGGTGATGTGCGAGTGCATGCTGCGCGAGGCCGGCGGCCCGAAGAACGCCGCGGATGCACCGACCATCCGCTCCCCGTCGAACACCCCGACGACGTAGTTGCCGGAGTGCGCGAGCGCGCGCAGGATGTTCGCCGGCATCGCCTGCCGGTCGCCGGGCCACACCGCGGCCAGGACGCGTGCGGCCTCGTGCGCCTCGTCGGCGGTGGTCAGTTCGCGGATCTCGATGCCCAGGGGCTCATCGCTCACCCGCACAGTCAACCACCGTGCAGGCCCGCGGCGGCCCGGTCATCCGGCGCGGCGGTACTGTCGATGGAGTGCCCCGGGAAGAAGACGACAGACGCCACCTGACCCGCATCCCCCCGCAGGGCCTCATCGTGGCCGTGCTCGCCGTCGCGGGCCTGTGCTCGTCGTTCATGTTCTCGCTCGTCGTCCCGATCCAGGCGCGCCTCCCCGAGCTGCTGAACGCGTCGCGCGACGACACCGCGTGGGTCGTCACGGCCACGCTCCTCGCCGCGGCCGTGACGACGCCGATCGCCGGCCGCCTCGGCGACATGTACGGCAAGCGTCGCATCGTGCTGGTGCTGCTGGCGGTCATGGTGATCGGATCGGTGATCGCGGCGCTGTCGCCCGGCATCATCGGGATCATCGTCGGCCGGGCGCTGCAGGGCGCCGTCGTGGGCGTCGTGCCCCTGGGCATCTCGATCCTGCGCGACGTGCTGCACGGCAACCGCATCGACTCGGCGATCGCGCTGATCAGCGCGACCCTGGGTGTGGGGGGCGCGCTCGGACTCCCGATCAGCGCCGTCGTGGCCGACCGCGCCGACTGGCACGTGCTGTTCTGGATCTCCGCCGCGATGGGCACGGTCGTGTTCGTGCTGGTCCTGCTGATCGTGCCCGTGAGCGTGCTGCGCACCGGCGGCCGCTTCGACTACCTCGGCGCCGCGGGGCTCGCGGCGGGCCTTCTCGCCGTGCTGCTGGCGGTGTCGCGCGGCAGCCTGTGGGGCTGGACGTCGCCCCTCACCCTCGGGCTCATCGCCGCCGGGCTCGTCGTGCTCGTGGTCTGGGGCTGGTACCAGCTGCGCACCCGTGAGCCACTGCTCGATCTGCGCGTCGCGGCACGACGCCCGGTGCTGCTGACGAACCTCGCCTCCGTCGCGATGGGCTTCGCCCTGTTCAGCTCGCAGGTGTCGTACCCGCAGATGCTCGAGCTGCCGCTGGCGACCGGGGTGGGCTTCGGGCTGTCACTCCTGGCCGCGAGCTTCGTCGTGATGCCCTCGGGCCTGGTGATGATGGTGCTCTCGCCGCTGTCGGGCCGGATGGCGCGCGCCGTCGGCCCCCGTGTCCTCCTCGTCGCCGGATCAGTGTCGCTCGTCCTGGCGTACGGGTTCTCGCTCTTCTGGGCGACCGAGGTGTGGCAACTCGTGGTGGCGAACATCCTCATCGGCTTCGGCATCGGGTTCGGATATGCCGCCATGCCGATGCTCATCATGCGCTCGGTGCCGCCGAGCGAGACGGGCGCCTCGAACGGCCTCAACGCGCTCTCGCGCTCGCTCGGCACGAGCTTGGCCGGCGCGATCGTCGGCGCGGTGCTCGCCGCGCTGTCGCAGCCCTTCGGCGACATCCAGGCGCCCACCGCCGCGGCGTTCCAGGCGTCGTTCGCGCTGGGCATCGGCGCCGCGGTGGTCGCCCTCGTGCTCGCGCTGCTCATCCCGACGCGCTCCGCCGAGCAGCATCCGTCCCTCCCCCGCTGACCCCCCGCGCACTCGCGCGCGTGAACCCGCACCCCTTCCTCGGGGCGCGTCGCCGGGTCAGGAGCGCGGGCGGCGGGGCGCCTCGAGGCCCAGGTGCACGCGCGTGTGGCGGCGCTCGACGACGATCATCGTTGCGCCGAGGAGCCACAGCGGCACCTGCGCGAGGAAGGCGATCCGGAACGCTCCGAGCGAGTAGGTCTCAGGCGTGCCCGCACCCTGCAGGTCCATCGCGATGCCGATGAAGAGGATCGCGAGCAGGCCGGCGAGGAAACCGCCGCCGTTGACGATGCCGGTGGCGGTGCTGAGGCGATGGCTGGGGTTGTACGTGCGCGCATGGTCGAACGCGATCATCGACGCCGGGCCGCCGGTGGCGAGCGCCGCCGCGAGCACGAGGAGCAGCCACAGCGGCGCGGGCCCGGGCCACGCGATCACGATGAGCCACGCGACGGCCTGCACGCCCACCGTCGGCAGCACGAGCAGGCGGGACCGCCGCATCGGATGCCGCACCGACAGCGCGCCGATGACAGGGCCGAGCACGATGCCGAACAGGATGAACGCGGTGACGACGAGCGATGCCTCGCCCTGGGGCAGCCCCTCCCCGGCCGTGAGGAACGGGAAGCCCCACAGCAGCACGAACGCCGTACCGGCGAAGGGGGTCGTGAAGTGCGACCAGAACGCGAGCCGCGTGGCCGGGTGGCCCCACGACTCGGCGAAACCACGGCGCAGGTCGGGCGACGATCGCACCACGCGGATCGCGCCGGTGTCGGTGTTCACCGAGACGTCGGAGGTCTGCTCGGGCGGGCGGTTGCGGATGATCGCGAAGGTCAGCACCGCGAAGAGCACGCCCATGCCGCCCAGCGCGCCGAACGCGATCGACCACGACGTCGCGTGCAGCAGGAGGGCGAGGGGCAGCACCGACACGATCTGCCCGAGCTGACCGATGACGCCCGTCAGCTGCACGAGCACGGGCGCCCGCTGGGCGGGGAACCACAGCGCGATCAGCCGCAGCACGCTCGGGAAGATGGCCGCGTCGCCCGCGCCGATCAGCATGCGGGCGACGAGACCGATGCCGACGTCGCTCGCGAAGGCCATGACGACCTGTCCCGCCGCCATGAGCACCATGCCGGTCGTGACGATCGGGCGCGCGCCGTAACGGTCCAGGAGCAGCCCGACCGGGATCTGCAGCCCGCCGTACACGGCCAGCTGCACGACGGCGAACATCGACAGGGCGGATGCATCCGCCTGGAAGCGGACCGCCGCATCCACCCCGACCGCCGACAGCGAGCTGCGGTTGGTGACCGACAGGACGTAGGCGCCGACGCCGACCGCCCAGATGATCCAGTTCCGCCAGCCGGGCGCGAGGGCGACGGGGGCTGTGGTCACGGTTCCGATCCGGGGTGGGGGCGAATGCTACCCAGCCTACGCCGGGCGCCCCGGCCGCTGTCGCGACGCGGAGGTCGAGGTCTACCCTGAGCCGCATGGCCGATCAGACCGACACCGCCGTCGAGGCGGGCGACACCGACCGCCGCTTCTTCGGGCAGCCGTGGGCGCTCGCGCACATCTTCGGCGTGGAGATGTGGGAGCGGTTCAGCTTCTACGGCATGCAGGCGATCCTGCTGATCTACATGTACTACACGGTCACCGAGGGCGGGCTCGGGATCGATCGGGCGGTCGCGACCGGCATCGTGGGCGCCTACGGCGGGACGGTGTACCTGTGCACGATCCTCGGGGCGTGGGTTGCCGACCGGCTGCTCGGCTCGGAGCGCGTCCTGTTCTACAGCGCGATCGTCATCATGTGCGGCCACATCGCGCTCGCGCTGCTGCCCGCGGTGTGGGGGCTCGGGGTGGGCCTCGTGCTCGTCGCCGTCGGCTCGGGCGGGCTGAAGGCCAACGCGACCTCGGTGGTCGGCACGCTCTACGCGCCGGGCGACGCCCGTCGCAACGGCGGCTTCTCGCTGTTCTACCTCGGCATCAACCTGGGCGCGTTCCTCGGCCCGATCGTCACGGGCGCGCTGCAGACCTCGCTCGGCTTCCACTGGGGCTTCGGCGCGGCCGCGGTCGGCATGGCGCTCGGCCTCGTGCAGTACTCGTTCGGCCGCCGCCAGCTGCCCGAGTCGGCGCGCGTCGTGCCGAACCCGCTGCCGGCGTCGCGCCGCGGGCTCATGATCGCGGTCGCCGCCGCGGGCATCGTCGTGATCGCCGCGCTCGTGCTGCTCGGAATCATCCGCCCCGACAACCTCGCCGACGTCGTGATCATCGTCGTCGTGGCCGCTTCGATCGCGTACTTCGCCGTCATCGCGAGCTCGAAGCGCATCACCGCCACGGAGCGCTCGCGCGTGTTCGCGTTCATCCCGCTGTTCATCGTGAACGTCGGCTTCTGGTCGCTGTACCAGCAGCAGTTCACGCTTCTCACGATCTACTCGGACGAGCGCCTGAACCGCAACATCCTCGGCTGGGAGATGCCGATCTCGTGGGTGAACTCGATCAACCCGATCTTCGTGATCGTGCTGTCGGGCGTCTTCGCGGCGATCTGGACGCGGCTGGGCGCGCGCCAGCCCGGCGCGCCCGTGAAGTTCTCGGTCGGCGCGATCGTCATGGGTGTGGCGTTCCTGCTGTTCCTCCCGTGGGCGAACGGCCCCGCGAACGCCACGCCGCTCCTGGCGATCACGGGCATCCTCTTCGTCTTCACGATCGCGGAGCTGTTCATCTCGCCGCCGGGGCTCGCGGTCTCCACGGCGCTCGCGCCCGAGCGCTTCCACACGCAGATGGTCGCGCTGTACTTCCTGTCGGTGGCCCTCGGCACGGCCCTCGCCGGCTGGCTCGCCGGGTTCTACGACCCGAAGAACGAGGTGCCGTACTTCTCGATCCTCGGATTCATCGCCATCGGGCTCGGCGTCGCGCTGCTTCTGATGTCCAAGCCGGTGCTCGTGCTCATGAAGGGCGTGCGCTGACCCCGGCGGTCAGGATGCGGCGTCCCACAGCGGCGTGAGAGCCATCAGCCGGGCGTCCCGCCATCGCACGCGGTCCTCCCACTCGACCAAGGGCAGTCGCGCCCGCCGCTCCGAGGCCACGCGGGCGACGAGGTCCGGCGTCCACGGGTCGTGCTGGCCGCGCTCCGCCCCCATGCGCGCGTAGGAGTCCGCCATGCGCTCCGCGTGGGCGGCGATGCCGCCGCGCACGTTCAGGTCGCTCGTCTCGAAGGGTCCGATGATGCTCCACCGGCGTCCCAGACCGCTGCGCACGACCTCGTCCACCTCGTCGGCGTCGACGATGCCGTCCCGGACGAGGCAGTACGCCTCCCGCAGCACCGCCCCTTGGAGGCGGTTGAACACGAAGCCCTCGATCTCGCGACGCAACACGACCGGCCGCAGTCCGGCATCGCGATAGATCTCGGCCACTGCTTTCACCGTCGACCGAGCGGTGCGCGGCGACGGCACGACCTCGATCACCGGCAGCAGATACGGCGGGTTGCCCGGATGGCCGACGACGACCCGCGCCGCCACAGCGTCGTCGAGCCCATCGACGAGCATGGACGGCGCGATGGCCGAACTGGAGCTCGCGAGCAGCGCGTCCTCCGGTGCCGCGGCGGCGAACTGCACGAACACGGCGCGCTTGAGGTCGACGCGCTCGGGGGTGCACTCCTGCACGAGCTCGGCATCCGCCGCCGCGACGTGCGGATCCGTGTGCCACTCGACCCTCGCAAGGACGGCATCGGTGGGCTCCCCCACGAGGCCCGCGTCCGAGAGGAGCGCGAGCCTGGCCCCCATGTCCGCCCGTCCCCGTTCGAGGGCGTTCTCGTCGACGTCGTACAGCCGTACGGGGCGACCCGAGCGGGCGAAGAGGATCGCGAAGGCGACGCCGATCGATCCCGACCCGACGATCGCGATCGGGCGAGGGATCACTCCCCCCACCAGTCCTCGTCCGCCGCGTGGCCGTGTCGGAGGATCTCGAGCACGGCGTCGCGCGTCAGCTCCCGCGGATTGTTGGCCGTGAGGCGCGTGGCGAGCATCGCCTGGTCGGCGACGAACGCGAAGTCGTCGGGCGACAGGCCGAGGGTGGCCAGGTCGGTGGGCGCGCCCACGGCGCGCAGCAGGCTCTCGACGGCACGCACGGCGGCCCGTGCGTGCTCCTGCTCACCGGCGCCGTCCTCCGCCGCGCCCAGCAGACGAGCGATCTCGGCGAACTCCGGCACGCGCGCCGGCAGGTTGTACCGCATCACCCACGGCAGCAAGGCGGCGACGCCGAACCCGTGCGGCGTGTGCGTCAGATTGCCGATCGGCGACTGGATCGCGTGGGCTCCCGCGGTGCCGGCCGTGTTGATCGCCATGCCGGCGCAGTAGGACGCGAACATCGTGTCCGTCCGCGCCTTCAGGTCGCCGGGGTCGGCGGCGACGGCCGGGAGCGAGCGCCCGAGCAGCGACAGGCCCTGGCGCGCGTATACGTCGGTGAGCACGTTCTTCCCGGCGTACAGCTTCGTGGCGAGCTCCTCGGGCGACGGATTCTTCGCCCGCCCGGTGAACGCCTCGACGAGGTGGGAGAGCGCATCCGCGCCCGTGGCCGCCGTCAGGCCGGGCGGGCACGTGAGGGTGAGCTCCGGGTCGATGACGGCGGCGGTCGCCTCCAGGTATGGGCTGGCGACGCCGACCTTCATCCCGCGCTCGCCGTCGAAGACCACGGAGATGCACGTCACCTCGGCGCCGGTCCCGCCCGTGGTCGGGACGGTCACGACCGGCACACCCGGCCCCGGGACGAGGAACTCGCCGTAGTAGTCGCGTACGTCGCCGCCGTTGGCCAGCACCACGGCCGAGACCTTGGCGAGGTCCAGGCACGATCCGCCCCCGACCCCGACGATCACGTCGATCGGCAGGTCGCGGAAGCGCTCGGCCACCTCCATCACGTTCTCTCGCGGCAGTTCCGGCTCGGTGCGATCGAACACCTCGACGGCGACACCGGCTGCCCGCAGGCCGTCGGCGATCTCGCGGAACTCCGTGCTCGCGGCCATCCGTTCATCCGTGACCACCAACGCGTGCCGACCGATGTCGGCCACGATCCGGGGCAGCTGGCGTCGCTGGCCGGGCCCGAAGAGCACAGCGCGCGGCTGCCGGAGCAGGCCCAGCGCAAGGTCGTTCTCGGTGCGGGTGGGTGCGGGAAGTCCGGCGGGTGCGGCGGTCTCGCTCATGAGAGGGCTCCTTCTTCGTCCACGGTGACGGCCAGGTACTTGGGCTCGAGGAATTCGTAGATGCCGTCCTGGCCGCCTTCGCGACCCAGACCGGACGCCTTCACCCCGCCGAAGGCGGCCGCGGGATCGGCCATGATCCCACGGTTGATCCCCACCATGCCGAAGTCGAGGCGTTCGACGACGGCGAAGGCGCGAGACAGATCACGGGTGAACACGTAGGCGGCGAGCCCGTAGCGGGTGTCGTTGGCGAAACGGATGGCGTCGGCCGTGCTCTCGACCCGGTAGATCGCGGCGATCGGTGCGAACAGCTCACGATGGCATACGTCGCTGTCGCGGTCGCGGACCTCGAACACCGTGGGCTGGAAGAAGTACCCGTCGCCGTCGATGACGCGGCCGCCGGTGAGAAGCGTCGCGTCGATGCGCTCGAACTCCGCGACGAGCTCGGCGACGCCGTCGCGCTGACGGGCGGAGATGATGGGGCCGACATCGGTGCCCGGTTCGAACCCGCTCCCCACGCGAAGCGCCTCGGCGAGCGCGACGAATCGCTCGATGAAGGCGTCGGCGATCTTCTCGTGGACGATGATGCGGTTGGCGGCGACGCAGGCCTGCCCCGCGTTGCGGAACTTCGCGACGATCGCCTGCGCGGCGGCAGCCTCCACGTCGGCGTCGTCGAGGACGACGAAGGGGCCGTCCCCGCCGAGCTCCATCGAGGCGTTGACGATGCCCGGCGCCGCTTGACGCAGCAGCGTCGCACCGACCTCCGTCGATCCCGTGAAGCTGACCTTGCGCAGGCGCGGATCGGCCATGACCTCCGCCGAGATCGTCGAGGACGACGTGGTGTGCACGAGGTTGACGACGCCTGCGGGGAACCCGGCATCGATCAGCACCGACACGAACATCGCGCACGTCAACGGCGTCTCGCGTGCGGTCTTGACGACGGTCGTGCACCCTGCGGCGAGGGCGGCCCCCGCCTTCCGCGCGATCATCAGCAGCGGGAAGTTCCACGGCGTGATGAGCAGCGTCGGCCCGACCGGCTGATGGGTGGTGACGATGCGGTACCCGCCACGCGAGCCGTGGGCGAAGGAGCCATGGAGGTGCGCGATCTGCTCGGTGTACCAGAGGAAGAAGTCGGCGCTGAGCTGGAACTCCGCGCGCGCCTCCGACAGCGGCTTGCCGCTCTCGAGCGTCATGATCTCGGCGATGGCATCGCCTCGGTCGAGCAGGAGTCGGTGGGGAACCTGATCGTTCCGATCCAGCTCGGCGCCCAGTGGCTGCAGCGCGCGCTGAAGTGGGCGGAGGACAACGGCGTCGAGTACTTCGAGGCGACACCCGAATCCGAGGACTGGTGGCGCGAGGAGACCGAGAAGACCGGCCGACAGACCGTGATGTACACGGAGGGCAAGAAGGCGAAGGCCTGGTTCCTGGGCGAGAACATTCCGGGCAAGCCCGAGGAGTTCCAGGTCTACATGGGCGGCGGCCAGGTGTACCAGCAGTACTGCCGGGAGCTGGAGGAGTCGGGATACGCGTCGCTGCTCTTCCGCGCCGAGGCGAAGCAGCCCGTCGAGGCCTGACGATCACCGATCGGGGCCGCGGCGCGTGCGCGTCGCGGCCCGCGTCAGAAAGGACATGTCATGGGACGACTTGCCGGCAAGCGCGCCGTGATCACCGGCGCTGCATCCGGGATGGGCCGCGCGACCGCGGAGCTGTTCGCTTCAGAGGGCGCGCGCGTGGCGCTGCTCGATGCCCAGGCGGAGGCGGGCGAGACCGTCGCCGAGAGCATCCGGGCCGCCGGCGGCGACGCAATGTTCGCCCGAGCGGACGTCACCGACGAGGCGAGTGTGCGGGCGGCCGTCGACGGTGCGGCCGCAGCGTTCGGGGGTCTGGACGTGCTCGTCAACTGCGCCGGCATCATCGGGGCCGACAAGCCGACGCACGAGGTCAGCGAGGAGGAATGGGACGCGGTCTTCGCCGTCGACGTGAAGGGCGTGTTCTTCGCGACGAAGGCGGCCGTGCCGCACTTCCTCGACGCCGGCAGGGGCGCGATCGTGAACTTCTCCTCGATCTACGGGATCATCGGCAACGACGAGTTCACGCCGTACCACGTGGCCAAGGGCGCCGTGAACATGCAGACGAAGCAGGATGCGGCGACCTATGGGCGCCACCGCATACGCGTCAACGCTGTCAACCCCTCGACCGTGCTCACCCCTCTCGTGGAGGGGATCGCTGCCGAGTATCCGGGCGGATTGCCCGCGTACGAGGAGATGATGACGGCTCACCAGTCGATCCGGCGGCTCGGACGCCCGATGGATGTCGCATACGCCGTGCTGTTCCTGGCCTCCGACGAAGCCGACTGGATCACGGGCGTGACGCTGCCCGTCGACGGCGGGTACACGGCGCGATGACCGGCGACTCGCCCATCCGGGTGTTCGGGAAGTCCGACTGCGCTGACACGGCCCGCACGCGCGCGCTGTTGGAGGCCGAGAGAGCGCCGTTCGTCTTCATCGACGTCGAGGCCTCGAGCTCGGCCGCCGCGCAGGCCGCCGAGCTCGGTGGCTCGCCGCGGGTGCCCGTCGTCGTCTTCCCCGACGGCGACGTGCTCGTCGAACCGGACGACGACGAAGTGCGCGCCCGGCTTCGCTGACCGCTCGCGATCAGCGAGTCGCGACGCGCCCGGGCCGGATGCCGCGGCTCAGCCATCTGCGCCGGGGAAGGCGACGCGACGCAGCAGGTCGCGCAGCGTCTCGCGCTCGTCGGCCGACAGCGCGGCGTGCGCGCGCTCCTCGGCCTCGCCGGCCGACACGTGCGCGCGGGCCGCGAGCGCGCGCCCGGCGGGGGTCGCGACGACGACCTTGACGCGGCGATCGCTGGGGTCGGCGCGGCGCTCGACGAGCCCGCGCGTCTCCAGGCCGTCGACGAGCGCCACGACCTGGCTCGGGTCGAGCCGCAGGAACTCGGCGAGGTCGCGCTGGGTCGGCGCATCCGCCGCGAGCGAGAGGACGAGCACCGAGTACGAGCGCGCCTTCAGCCCGTGCTCGGCGAGCGCGGCATTGCCCGCGGCCAGCGCCAGCGCGTTGGCGCGCGCGAGCAGGAAGCTCACGTCGTCGACGAGCGACGGCGCGGCGGTGTCCACGGGGCGGGCCATGCTCCGATGGTAGGGCAGTTCATGACGAAAATAACGATTGACTTCTTCAACGATATGTTCTTCACTGATCCCGACGAAGGAGTCTCGAATGACACTGCAGGGCAAAGTCGCCGTGGTCACCGGGTCGGGGCGCGGCCTCGGTCTCGCGTACGCCCAGGAGCTCGCCCGGCAGGGCGCGTCGGTCGTCGTGAACGACGTCGACGAGGCCATCGCCGCCGCCGCGGTGCAGAGCATCGAGGCCGCCGGCGGAACGGCCGTCGCCGTCGTCGCGCCCGTCGGACCGACCGAGACGGCGAAGCAGCTCGTGCAGACGGCGGTGGACACCTACGGCCGCCTCGACATCCTCGTCACCAACGCCGGCGTCCTGCGCGACACCGTGCTGTGGAAGATGAGCGACGACGACTTCGACACCGTGATCGGCGTGCACCTTCGCGGCACGTTCACGTGCGTGCGGGAAGCCGCGACCTACATGCGCGCGAACGAGATCGCCGGCCGGATCATCTGCATCGGCTCGCCCACGGGCCAGCGCGGCAACTTCGGCCAGACCAACTACGCGGCCGCCAAGGCCGGCATCGTCGGCATGGTGCGCACGTGGGCGCTCGAGCTCGGACGCGCCGGCATCACCGCCAACGCCGTCATCCCCGTCGCCGCGACCGCCATGACCGCGACCGTGCCCTACTTCGCCGCGGCCGTCGAAGCGGATGCGGCGGGCGAGCCCATGCCCGCGTTCTTCCGCCACGATCTCGGCTTCGGCACGTCCGACGACGTCGCCGGCCTCATCTCGTTCCTCGCGTCCGACGAGGCCGCCGGCATCAGCGGCCAGGCGATCGGCGTGGGCGGCGACCGCATCCAGATCTGGTCGCACCCGGAGCCGGTCGTCACGGCCTACCACGACGGCGGCTGGACCCTCGAGGCGCTCCGCGAGGAGTTCGCCCCGGTCATCGCGGAGAACCGGCAGAGCGTGGGCGAGAAGTTCCCGCCGCTGCCCGACGAGCTGCAGCGCCCCGCCGCGTCCTGACCGCCGCCATGACGAGATACGAACCCGCGATCGATGTCGCGTCGCTGCGCGCGATCGACGTGCACGTGCACGTGGAGATCGACGGGCACGGCCACGGGTCGCTGCCCGCCGAGCTCGCCGAGGCCGCGTCGCGCTACTTCTCGACCGACGGGCCGCGGCCGGCGCTCGACGACATCGCCGCGTACTACCGGGAGCGGTCGATGGCCGCGGTCGTGTTCACCGTCGACGCCGAGACGCAGCTCGGGCACGCGCCGATCTCGAGCGAGGAGATCGCCGAGGGCGCCGCGCGCCACAACGACGTGCTCATCCCGTTCGGCAGCGTCGACCCGCGCCGGCCCGACGCGGTCGCACGCGCCGAGGCGCTCATCTGCGACCACGGCGTGCACGGCTTCAAATTCCACCCGACCGTGCAGGGCTTCGACCCCTCGGATGCGGCGTACGACGCGCTGTACGGCACGCTGCAGGACGCGGGCGTCGTGGCCCTGTTCCACACCGGCCAGACCGGCATCGGCGCCGGCACCCCCGGCGGCGCGGGATTCCTGCTAGGGCTGTCGAACCCGATGCTCCTCGACCCGGTCGCCGCGCGCTTCCCCGAGCTGCAGATCATCATGGCGCACCCCTCCGTGCCGTGGCAGGACGAGGCGCTCGCGGTCGCCACGCACAAGCGCAACACATGGATCGACCTGTCGGGGTGGAGCCCGAAGTACTTCCCCCCGCAGCTCGTGCGATACGCCAATTCGCTCATCACCGACCGCGTGCTCTTCGGCTCCGACTTCCCGCTGCTGACCCCCGACCGCTGGCTGCGCGACGTCGAGAAGACCGACCTGAAGCCCGAGGTCATGCCCCGCATCCTCGTCGAGAACGCCGCGCGCCTACTGGGCCTCGCCGCATCCTGACCCCGACCACCACCTCCCGGAGGAGACCGTCATGACCACCACCCGCTCGTACGCCGATGCCCCCGCCCTCGCCGGCACCGACCTCGGCTGGACCGACTGGTTCGAGATCACGCAGGACCGCGTGCAGCTGTTCGCCGACGCCACCGACGACCAGCAGTGGATCCACGTCGACCCCGAGCGCGCCGCCTCGGGGCCCTTCGGCGGCCCGATCGCCCACGGGTTCCTCACGCTGTCGCTGACCGTGAAGTTCTGGACCGAGCTGTTCGACCTCGAGGGCGTGTCCACGAAGGTCAACTATGGCCTGGACAAGGTGCGCTTCATCTCCCCCGTGCCCGTCGGCGCGCGCGTGCGGATGAACGCCGTCATCGCGGAGGTCGCCGAGGTGCGCGGCGGCTACCAGTTCACGGTCGATCAGACGATCGAGATCGAGGGCGGCACGAAGCCGGCCGTCGCCGCGCGCGGGCTGTACCGCTTCTACGCCTGACCCACCCCCGCCATCCCCTTTCGACGAAGAGGTCGGACGATGCACGAACACGGTCTCGGCACCTGGATGAACCAGCGGCGGCGCAAGTCGCCCGACAAGCCGGCGCTGATCTTCGACGGCGAGGTCACGACGTATCGCTCGCTCGCCGACGACGTCGACCGCGTCGCGGCGCTGCTCGCGCGCCGCGGCGTCGCGCGCGGGCAGTCGGTGGCGTACCTGGGCGAGAACAGCCCGCGGTTCCTGCAGGTGCTGTTCGCGGCGGCGCAGCTGGGCGCCGTGTTCGTCCCGGTGAACACGCGCCTGGCCCCGCCGGAGATCGCGCACGTGCTCGTCGATTCGGGCGCGGTCGTGCTGATCCACGATCCCGAGTTCGAGGAGCGGCTCGACGGTCTCGACGCCGTCGCGGCCGGCATCCCGCGCATCTCCACGGGCGAGGGCTCCGCGGATGCACCGGGGCTCTCGGCGCTCGCGCGCGAGCTGTCGCCCGCCGACGCGCCCGCGCCCGTCGACACCGTGTTCGCCGACCCGGCCGCGATCATCTACACGTCCGGGACGACCGGGCGGGCCAAGGGCGCCGTGCTCACGCACGGGAACCTCACGTGGGTCGCGCTGAACTGCATCGTCGACTACGACGTGGTCTCCACCGACATCGCGCTCATGATCTCGCCGCTGTTCCACGTGGCCTCTCTCGGCATGGGGGCGCTGCCGGTGCTGCTGAAGGGCGCGACGCTCGTGCTCGAGAAGGGCTTCGAGGCGTCGGCGGCGCTCGCGCAGATCCAGCGGCACCGCGTCACGATGCTCTCGGGCGTGCCCACGACGTACCAGCTCCTGGCCGACCACCCCGACTGGGCGCTCACCGACCTGTCGAGCCTGCGCCGCCTCACGTGCGGCGGCTCGGCGGTGCCGACGCGCATCCTCGACGCGTTCGAGCTGCGCGGCCTGTCGTTCACGCAGGGGTACGGCATGACCGAGACCTCCCCGGGCGCAACCTCTCTCGCCCCCGACGCGACCCGCCGCAAGCAGGGCAGCGTCGGGCTGCCGCACTTCTTCACCGACGTGCGCGTCAGCCGCGAGGACGGCGGGCCGGCGGCGCCCGGCGAGATCGGCGAGATCGAGATCGCCGGACCGAATGTCTTCGCCGGCTACCACGACAACCCCCAGGCGACGACGGCCGCCTTCACGTCGGACGGCTGGTTCCGCTCGGGCGATCTCGGCTACCTCGACGACGAGGGCTTCCTCTTCATCGCCGACCGGCTGAAGGACATGATCATCTCGGGCGGCGAGAACATCTACCCCGCCGAGGTCGAGAACCTCTTGAGCGACATCTCCGCCGTCACCGGCGTCGCCGTCATCGGCCGTCCCGACGAGCGGTGGGGCGAGGTGCCGGTGGCCGTCGCGACCGTCGCCGCGGGCACCGAGCTCGATCTCACCCGCGTGCGCGCGCACCTGGACGGCAGGATCGCGCGCTACAAGATCCCGAAGGACGTGATCGTCGTGGACGAGCTCCCGCGCACCGCGTCGGGCAAGATCCGCAAGGCCGACCTGCGCGCACGCTTCGCCCGCGTCAGCTGACGCGGGCGGCGAAGTCGCGCACGCCCGGGAAGGCGAACGCGCGGTGGCGGGCGGTGAACACCTCCGCCGAGCGCGCGGCCGGCCAGTCCTCTCCCATGTACTCCGCCGGCAGCCGGGGGTCCACGCGCAGGAGCGCGAGCCAGTCGGCGACCAGCAGGACGTGACGCGTGAGCGCGGGCAGGTCGGCCGCTGCATCCGGGTCGTCCCAGGACGCGATGAACTCGTCGTGCGCACGGCGGATGCCGGCGACGTCCCACGCCACGCGCACCGCGTCGGCCATCGGGTAGCCCGGAAGCTCGGATGCGGCGAACGCCGTCACCGCGCCCGCGGGGAGGTCGCCCTCGACGCCGTCGAGCACGGCGGCGAGGTCCACCTCGCCGGGCGCGATCCACAGCCCGTCGCGGAGGGCCGCGAACCCGGCCCACGTGAGCGCCGCGCGCAGGCGATGGCGGAGCGCCCGGCGGTCCTCCGGCAGCGTGAAGGCGACGACCGTCCACCCCTCGCCCTGCGGCGCGAACGGCTCGGCGCCCTTGACGCGCTCGGCGGCGTCGCGCAGCACGTCGCTGCCGTGGGCCGTCAGCTCGAACCCGACCTCGCGGCCGAGGCGGCGGCGCGCGAGCAGTCCGCTCTCCACCATGCGGTCGAGATTCGTGCGCACCGCCGCCGCCGCGATCCCCGCCGGCTCGAGGGCGCCGATGAGGACCGATGCGCGCAGCGGCTCGAAGTACTGATCGCACACGTACTCGCCGAACAGGGCGAGCAGCAGCTGGCGGGGCTTGCGAGCGAGGACCGAGCCCTCGACGGCGACGGGGCGCACCGCCTCCAGGGCCCTGGTCACGCCGCCGGCGCCGCGGGACGGACGGCTTCGCCGCGCTTGGCGCGCTGGATCTGCTCGTAGACGTGGGTGCGCAGCGCCGTGAACCGCGGCAGCGCGCGCGTGGTGATCTGGTCGCGCTCGTCGGGCAGGTCGACGTGCACGTCCTCCTGCACCCACGTCGGCGACTTCGACAGCACCACGACGCGCTCGCCGAGGTACACCGACTCGTCGATGTCGTGCGTCACGAACAGGATCGACATACCGCGCTCGCGGTGCAGGGTCCGCACGAGGTCCTCCAGGTCGGCCCGCGTCTGCGCGTCGACGGCGGCGAAGGGCTCGTCCATGATGAGCACCTCGGGCTGATACGCGACGGCACGCGCGATCGCGACGCGCTGCTGCATCCCGCCCGACAGCTGCCACGGGTAGCTGCGCGCGGCGTGGTCGAGCCCGACGGCACGCAGCGCGTCGTCGACGAGCCGGTCGCGCTCGTCGCGCGACAGGCGCTTGTGCTTGAGCGGCAGCTCGACGTTGCCGCGCACCGTGAGCCACGGGTACAGGCTCCGGCCGTACTCCTGGAAGACCAGCGCCATGTTCGGCGGCGGTGCGGTCACGGCCTTGCCGTGCAGCTCGATCGAACCCGACGTGGGCTTGAGCAGTCCCGCGATGCACTTGAGCAGGGTCGTCTTGCCGCATCCGGACGGCCCGACGATGCACACCAGCTCGCCCGCATCCATCCGGAACGTGATGTCGCCGATCGCCTCGACGCTGCCGGTCGACGAGTCGTAGACCTTCCGCAGCCCCGTGACGGTGAGCAGGTTGTCAGGCACGTTCCACCTCCGTGATTCCGTGATACCACCGCAGCACGCGTCGCTCGACGAGCGAGAACAGCACCGCGAGGAGCACGCCGATGAGTCCGAGCAGGACGATGCCGCCCCACATCTGGGCGATCAGGTAGTTCCGCTGGAAGTACACGATGCGATATCCCAGGCCCGAGGACGAAAAGAACATCTCCGAGATGACCATGAGGATCAGCGCGATCGACAGCGCCTGGCGCACGCCCGCCATGATGCGGGGGCTCGCGGCCGGCAGCACGAGATAGCGCAGCCGCTCAGCGCGCGTGAGCGAGTACGACCGTGCGGTCTCGGTCATGACGGCGTCGGTGCCGCGCACGCCGTCGATCGTGTTCAGCAGCACGGGCCACACCGATCCGGCCACGATGACCGTGATCTTCATCGCGTCCGTCGGTCCGAGCAGCACCGCGACGACGGGGATGAGCACGGGCGGAGGGATCGCTCGGAAGAACTCCAGCAGCGGCTCGAGCAGCTCGCCGAGCCATCGCACGAGTCCGATGATCGCGCCGAGGACCACGCCCAGGACGATCGACAGCGCGGCGCCGACGGCCAGGCGGCCGAGGCTCGGCAGCACGTCCTGGACGAACGCCGGACCGACCCACGTCTGCACGAACGCGTCGCCGATGACGAGCGGACTCGGGAAGAACGGCGAAACCGTGAAGGTCGCCCATACGCCCCACACGACGAGGAGGACGATCGGCAGGCCCAGCGCGAACGCCGTGCCCGACAGGGCGCGCCGCAGCATACGCCGCCGCGGGCGGGGCGTGACGACGGTGCTCGTGTAGAGGGTCACAGCACCTCCTCCCCGCGGACGGACTGGTGCCACGACAGCGCGCGGCGCTCGATGAGACGGAACACGAGGTTCACGAGGAGTCCGAGCAGACCCGTCGTGATCACGAGCGCGTACACCTGCGGGTAGTCGCCGGCCGACTGCGCGAAGATCAGCGCGCGGCCGAGTCCGGGGTTGCCGATGAACATCTCGGCGGTGACGGCGAGGATCAGCGCGACGGCGGCGGCGAGGCGCACCCCCGTCATGAGGTAGGGCAGCGCCGTGGGCAGCACGAGGTTCACCACGCGCGACCACCGGCCGAGCCCGAAGCTGCGGGCGGTGTCGCGCGCGACGGCGTCGACGTCGGCCACGCCGTAGAGCACCTGCACGAACACCTGCCAGAACGACGCGAAGACGATGATCACCAGCGCCGCCTGCGGCTGGATGCCGAAGACGAGGATGCACAGCGGGATGAGCGCGACCGACGGGATGGGGCGGAGGAACTCGACCGTGGTATGCGTCGCGCGCCGCAGAAACGGCACGAGTCCGATGACGGTCGCGAGCACCGTCGCCGCGACGGTGGCGATCACGAGCCCGATCGCCCACGTCGAGAGGGTCCGTCCGACGTTGCGCCAGAACTCCAGGTCGCCGAGGTCGACCGCCAGGCGCGGCAGCACCGTCGTCGGCGGTGGGAAGTAGCGGCCGTCGAGAAGTCCCAGGGTGGGCACGAGCTGCCACACCCCGACGAACAGGACGATGCCGAGCGCGCCGAGCCCGGCGCGGCGCGCCGCGCGGCGCCGGCCCCGCCCGCGCGCACGCGGGGAGGACGGCGCCGTCGCGGGCGCGCTCGCGGGAGCGTCGGCCGCCGGCGCGGGAGCGGTGGACGGCATGGTGTCGTCGGTTCCGGATGCGGCTTACTGCTGCTGCACGAGACGGTCGAAGTCGGGTGCCTTGTCGAGCACCGTGAACTCGACGGCCGTGTCGGCGAGCTTCTGCAGGTTGTCGACGTCGAGGTCCCACGTGAAGCTCGGCAGCGTGATGCCGGCGGCGGCCTCTGCGGGGATCTTCAGGTTCGTGGCGATCGCGTCGCGCACGGCCTGCTCGTTCTCGCTCGCCCACGTCAGCGCCTCCTCCATCGCGGCGGAGTAGTCGGCGACCAGCTGCGGGTCCTCGTCGAGCAGCTTCTGCGTCGTGATGTTGGTCAGCACCGACAGGCCCGGGATGGTCGCCTGGTAGGGCGAGACGACCTTCGTGCCGCCGCCGCCGACCACCATCGACATGAAGGGATCCGGCACCCACGCGGCGTCGATGCTGCCCGCCTCGAGCTGCGCGGGGGCGTCGGGGAAGGCGACCTCGACGAACTGGATGGTCGAGGGGTCGCCGCCGGCGTCATGCACCGCCTTCATGATCGTCACGTCGCCCGCAGCGCCCAGGCTGTTGACCGACACGCGCTTGCCTGCCAGGTCGGCGGGGCCCGTGATGCCGGAGTCGGCGAGCGCCACGACCGCGTTGACGTCGGGCCCGTCGGCGATGCTGTCGGCGTAGTCGCCGATCATCACGATGCCGAGGTTCTGCAGGTCGGCCCGGAACGGGCCGAAGGGCTGGCCGATCGCGAACTGGATGTCGCCGCTGAGGAGGGCGGGGATCGCCTGCGCGCCACCCTGCGCGGGAACGACCTCGATGTCGAGGTTGTGCTCGGCGAAGATGCCCGCGTCGATCGCGGCCCACAGGGCGCCGGTCTCGGCGATCGGCAGGGCGGCAACGCGCACGGCGCGCGTCTCGCCTCCGGCGTCGCCGCTGCCGGACGGCGCGGCAGAGGGCGAGGCGGCCGAGTCGCTGCATCCGCTGAGGGCGAGGGCGGCGACGGCCAGCACGATGAGCGGGGCGAGACTCTTCTTCATCGGAGGGCCTTTCGTGACGGCGGACGAATCCTCCGGCAACGCCAGTGCCTGGGCGACGATGCGCATCACCTCACGGCGACACTGCCGGATTGGTCATCATGGTCGCCCGTAGAGTCGTCGACTGTCAAGGTTTTCTCGACGGGCGTCAGATTTTCGATAAACGATTTTCGGCGCCGTGCGCCTGCGTGAACGCGGGGCGGGGTGCATAGCTGCACACCCTGCGAGGCGGCGCGGTCGGCCCCCGTCACACGACGCGGGGCGATGCCGCACGCACGGCAGAATGAACGGATGGCCTCTCCGTCCGCGCCCCTCGCCGATCACGCGTGCCTCATCGTCCACGGCACCGACCGCCCCGGCATCATCGCCGCCGTCTCGACCCTCATCGCGCGCAACGGCGGGAACATCGTCGCCCTGGACCAGTACTCCGACGACCCGCGCGGCGGCGCCTACTTCCAGCGCGTCGTGTTCCACCGCCCCGATCTCGCGGCGTCGATCCCCGCGATCGAGGAGGATCTCGCGCGCACGCTCGGGCAGGGCTTCGAGCTCGAGTGGACCCTCACCGACCAGTCGGTGCCCAAGCGCATGGCGATCCTCTCCTCGAAGCAGGACCACTGCCTCCTCGACCTGCTATGGCGGCACCGGCGCGGCGATCTGCCCGTGACGATCCCGATGGTCATCTCCAACCACACCACCTCGGCCGACGACGTCCGCTCGTTCGGCGTGCCGTTCTTCCACGTCCCCTCGGTCGCCGGCCCCGACAAGAGCGCGTCGGAGGAGAAGATCCTCGAGCTCCTCGTCGGCAACGTCGACGTCGTGGTGCTCGCGCGGTACATGCAGATCCTCTCCCCCGCGTTCCTCGAGCGCCTGGGCGTGCCGGTCATCAACATCCATCATTCGTTCCTGCCGGCCTTCATCGGCGCCGACCCGTACAAGAAGGCGAAGGACCGGGGCGTCAAGTTGATCGGCGCGACCTCGCACTACGTGACCGGCGACCTGGACGAGGGCCCGATCATCGAGCAGGACACCGTGCGGGTGACCCACGCCGATTCCGCCGCCGAGCTCGCCCGCCGCGGCGCCGACGTCGAGCGCCAGGTGCTCTCGCGCGCCGTGCTCTGGCACGCGCAGGACCGCGTCATCCGCCACGGCAACCACACGATCGTCTTCTGACGCCGGGCCCGGGCGCTGCTCGGGAGGAGATCCCGCTTCGGGAGGGCGAATTCGCGCGATTCGACCTCCGCACGCCGGATCTCCTCCCGAGGCGTCGGCCGGGGCGGACGCGCCCGGGTGGAGGGGCGTGCGCGAGAATCGAGCAATGCTGAGCGAGGGCGAGCGCGCCGAGCACCGGGCCCTGAGCGAGCGCGCGTACGGCCGCGGCGTCGACCGCCCGTTGTCGGCCGAGGAGGCGGACCGACTCCGCGAGCTCGAGGACCGGCGGGCGGCCGCACGGCGGCCGGGAGCCGCCCCGCCCCCCGCACCGGCCGCGGCGCACCCCGCCCCGGCCGCCGACTCCACGGACGCACGCGAGCGGGAGGCGGCGCCCTCCGCGCTGCCCGGGCGCGGGTCGGATGCGGCGACCGCCGCCGAGGCGGAGCATCCGCCGTCGCCCGACCCCGCCGCGTCGGCCGCCGCATCGGCGGCGAAGCCCCGCACGGCGCGGCGGTGGCTGCTGCCCGTCGTCGCCGCGGTGTGCCTCGCGGTAGGCGGAGCGGCGGGATGGGCCGTCGGACACGAGCCGCCGCCGGAGTCTGGCGCGAGCGGACCGCCCGAGCTCGCCCGGCCGGCGACCGACGAAGACGCCATGAACGCGTCGGGACTGCTCATCGACCCCGGCTCCACCCGCTTCGTCGCCCGGATAGACGGCGTCGACGTCTTCCTCGCGCGCGCCGTCGACCCCGGCGCATCCGTGTGCCTCGTCACGGTGTCGCCCGCGACGGGCCCGAGCGCCGGCTGCGGCGAATGGTCACCGACCACGGGCGGCATCTCGGTCGGCCTCAGCGACGACGTGACCGTCGCGATCGGCCCGGTCGCCCCCGGCCGCGCCCCCGGCTCGGCCTTCGCCCTCTCCGAGACGGTCTACGCCATCCGCTCCGAGTGAGCCGCGGCGGCGCGCTCGGGGAGGGGATCCGGGCACGGGAGGGCCGAATCGCCCAATCCGCCCTCCGCAGGGCGAATCTCCTCCCGAGGCGCTCCCGCATGGGGGCGCGGCTCAGGAGCCTGGGAAGGCGCCGAGGTCGGTGACGGTCGCGGATGCGGCGTCCCACCGCCGCAGCGACGCCGCGGCGCCGGCGAGCTCGCCGCCCACGACGGCGAGCGCGCGCTCGAGGTCGGCGACGCGCAGGCGCCGCGCGAGCGTGACGTGCGGCGTCCACGCGCCCGGCGCGGTGTGGGGGCGATCGTCGCCCCGCCCCGCGGCGGCGTGGACGGCGCCGTGGAGCGCGAGGAGCTCGGGCGAGGGGACGACCGAGCGCGCGAGCACGCGCCACTCCCCCGCACCGAACAGGATCGGCGCGCCGAGCACGAGCGGCACGGGGCGGCGCAGCAGCGGCGCAGCGTCGAAAGCCGCGAGCGCATCGCGCACGAGGAGCGTCACGTGCGGGCGGTTGCTCGCACCGGTGTGCGCGCCGGCACTCGAGAGCCCGGCCGCGGCGAGCGCGTCCCATTCGGCGCGGACGGCGGCCTCGAGCGCCGCATCCGGCACGATCTCGACGCTGACGATCGGCGCGCCGGTCAGAAGACGTACTCCATGAGCTCGAGACCGAGCACGCGGAACGCGTCGTGCGCGCGCAGCCGGTGCGCGATCGAGAGGTCGTCGAAGCACACGATCAGCGCGTACGACACGCCCGCGCGAGGTCCGGCCAGCACGCCGGCCTCGGCTCGGACGCCGTCGTCGCGACCGGTCTTGTTGACGAACAGCAGACCGTGGTCGTCGTTCTCGTGCGCGAACGGGTCGAGTCCGGTCGCCGAGGCGACGAGGCTCAGATCGGTGTTCAGGCTCAGCCATTCCGACACCTGCGCGCTCACACGCGGGTCGACGATGCGCGAGTTCACGAGGCCCGCGAACAGCGACGCGAGCTCGCGCGCCGACGACAGCGCCACCCGCGGTGCGTCGTCGGGTCCGCGCCGGTCGCGGAACCGGTCGAGCAGCGCCGAACGACCGAGGCCCAGCGCCTCGAGACGCGTGCGCACCGCCGGCAGGCCGACGCGCTCGAGCAGGGCGTTGGCGGCGAGCGCGTCGCCGACGGATGCGGCGAGCACCGCGACGTCGATGAGGGGCAGCGCGGGCGCCTTGAGGTGCTGCCACACCCCCGCCACCGCGACGGGGTCGAGCGCGGAGCGGTCGACGATGTCGAGCGGGTTCAGGCGGCCGTCCTCGAACGCCGCGGCGACCTCGACGAGCAGCGGCACGACGCCCAGGCCGCCGACCGGAAGCGTGTCGTTGTCGTCGCCCGCGAGCACGGTCGTGCCGCGGTCGAGGTCGTCGATGCGCACCGCGACCCGGGCGCCGGATGCGGCGAGGTCGTCGAGCGCCCGCAGCGTCGACGTGAACGACCGCCGCCCCGCGCCCGTGCGCCGCGCGGGGCGGCGCCCGCCCTCGCGCCCTGACGCGCGCAGCGTCGGCTCCCCCGCTCGCAGCGGTGTGTCTCGAGGCGATTCGGGGACCGTTCCCACCGCAGTGCTCCTCGTTCGATCCGGGATGAGCAGTTCAGCAGATCTGGGTGAATGGCAGGCGACTACCAGATGGTCACACGCTTGTCGGGATCGAGCCACAGCCCATCGGTCGGCGTCACGTCGAAGGCGTCGTAGAAGGCGTCGACGTTGCGCACGATCTGGTTGCAGCGGAACTCGTTCGGCGAGTGCGGGTCGATCGTGAGCAGTCGGATCGCCTCGGCCTCGCGCGACTTCTGCTGCCAGATCTGCCCCCAGCTCAACAGCAGCCGCTGGAGACCCGTGAACCCGTCGATGACGGGCTCGTCGGCGCCCTGGAGCGACAGGCGGTATGCCGTGATCGCGATGCCGAGGCCGCCGAGGTCGCCGATGTTCTCGCCGATCGTCAGCGCGCCGTTGACGTGGTGCTCGTCGGCCAGCCCCTGCGGCACGAGCGCGTCGTACTGCGCGATGAGGGCCGCGGTCCGCTCCTCGAACGCTGCGCGGTCGGCCTCGGTCCACCAGTCCCGCAGCGACCCGTCGCCGTCGAAGCGGCTGCCCTGGTCGTCGAAGCCGTGACCGATCTCGTGCCCGATGACCGCGCCGATGCCGCCGTAGTTGGCCGCCGCATCCCGCTCGACGTCGAAGAACGGGTACTGCAGGATCGCGGCGGGGAACACGATCTCGTTCATGAGCGGGTTGTAGTACGCGTTGACCGTCTGCGGCGTCATGTACCACTCGTCGCGGTCGATCGGCTGGCCGACCTTCGCGAGCTGGCGGTCGTGCTCCCACACGTGCGCGCGCCGCACGTTGCCGACGAGGTCGCCCGCGTCGATCTCGAGGGTGGAGTAGTCCTTCCACCGCACCGGGTAGCCGATCTTCGGCGTGAAGGCGTCGAGCTTCGCGAGCGCGCGCTCACGCGTCTGCGGGCTCATCCACTCGAGCTCCCGGATGCTGCGCCGGTAGGCCTCGACGAGGTTCGCGACGAGCTCGTCCATCGCCTCCTTCGCCGCGGGCGGGAAGTGGCGCTCGACGTAGACGCGGCCGACGGCCTCGCCCATGGCCGCCTCGACGAGGCCGACGGCGCGCTTCCAGCGCTCGCGGTTGACCGGGACCCCCGTCAGCTGGGTGCCGTAGAACGCGAAGTTCTCGGCGACGAAGTCGTCGGACAGGAAGGCCGCCGCGGCGTGCACGATCTTGAAGCGCAGCCACGCCTTCCAGTCCTCGAGCCGCTCCTCCACGAGCAGCGTGCCGAAGGACTCGAGGAAGCTCGGCTGGTACACGACGACCTCGGCGAACGCGTCGGGGTGCCCGGGGGCGATGCCCTCGCGCCACGGCGCCAGGTCGATGCCGGCGAGCGAGAGCGCCTGCTCCCACGTCCGCAGGTTGTACGTCTTCACCGCGTCGCGGCTGTCTTCGCGCGACCAGTGGTGGGTCGCGAGCTCCGTCTCGAGCGCGAAGACGCGATCGGCGGCGGCCGCCGCATCCGCGACGCCCGCGAGGCCGAGGATGCGCTCGATGTGCGCGCGGTACGCCGTGCGGGTCTCGTCGAAGTTCTCGAGCCGGTAGTAGCTCTCGTCGGGCATCGAGATGCCGCCCTGGTAGAACACCGGGATGTAGCGCTCGGGGTTGCCCGGGTCGGGCTCGACGAACAGGGCGATGAGACCGCTGATGCCGTCGCGCTCGAGCTCGCCGATCGTGCGCAGAAGGCTCGGGATGGAGTCGACCCGATCGGCGGCCGCCAGCTGGTCGGCGAGCGGGCTCACGCCGACCTCCTCGATGCGCGCGGTGTCCATGAAGCTCGTGTACAGGTCGCCGATCTTGCGCGTCTCGGTGCCGGGCTCGGCGCCCTGGGCCTCCTCGATGATGGCGCGCACGTCCTTCTCCGCCTGCTCGGCGATGAGGTGGAACGAGCCCCAGCGGGCCTTGTCGTCGGGGATCTCGGTGCGCTCGAGCCAGCGGCCGTTGACGTGTCGGAAGAGGTCGTCCTGCGGGCGGATCTCGTCGCTGAGCTCCTCCAGCTGAAGACCCGAACGGGGGGTGTCGGTCATCCGTCCAGGATAGGCCGCCGAATCTCCGCGCCGGCCGAGAGCCCGGCCGCGTCGTCGGCACGCGGGTGCTCGTGTGGCGCTTGGCGCCGCATCCGCGAGTTGCGGGAATCGGCTCCCTCAGCCGCCGATTCACGCACCACGGGCGGCGGATGCGCCGGAGGACCGGGTCGGCGGCGCGCCCTAGGCTCGGACGGGTGACCACCCGGCGCGACACGCTCAACCGCGACATCCTGCGCCTGGCCGTGCCGGCGCTGGGCGCCCTCATCGCCGAACCGCTGTTCCTCCTCGTCGACTCCGCGATGATCGGCCACCTCGGCGTCGCGCCGCTCGCCGGCCTCGGGATCGCCTCCGCGGTGCTGCAGACGATCGTCGGCCTCATGGTCTTCCTCGCGTACTCGACCACGCCGGCCGTCGCGCGGCGCTTCGGAGCCGGCGAACCCGGCCGCGCCGTGTCGGTCGGGATCGACGGCATGTGGCTCGCCCTCGCGATCGGCGCGGCGCTCGCCCTCGCCGGGTCGCTCACGACGCCGTGGCTCGTCGGCCTGTTCGGCGCGGAGCCCGCCGTCGCCGCGCAGGCGGTCACGTATCTCGGCATCTCGATGTGGGGGCTGCCGGCGATGCTCATCGTGTTCGCCGCGACCGGGCTCCTGCGCGGGATGCAGGACACGGTGACGCCGCTGTGGATCGCCGGGGCCGGTTTCGGGGCGAACGCGGTGCTCAACTTCCTCCTCATCTACGGGTTCGGCTGGGGGATCGCCGGATCCGCGTTCGGCACGGTGCTCGCGCAGTGGGCGATGGTGGGCGCCTACGTGCTCGTCGTGGGCAGGCTCGCGCGCCGGCACGCGGCCTCCGTCCGCCCGCAGCGCGACGGCGTGCGGGGATCGGCCCGCTCGGGCGGCTGGATGTTCCTGCGCACCGTGAGCCTGCGCGCGGCGCTCCTCGCGACGGTCGCCGTCGCGACCGGCCTCGGTCCGGACGAGCTCGCCGGGTGGCAGGTCGTGTTCACGATCTTCTCGGCGGCCGCGTTCGCGCTCGACGCCCTGGCGATCGCCGCGCAGGCCCTCGTCGGCAAGGGCCTCGGCGCCGGCGACGAACGCGAGGTGCAGCGGGTGCTTCGCCGCACGACCGCGTGGGGGGTGTGGTTCGGCGTGCTCGTGGGCGGCGTCATCGCCGCCGCATCCGGGGTCATCGGCATCGTCTTCACGGGCGACGCCGCGCTCGCCGCGCTCATCCAGCCGGCACTCCTCGTGCTCGCGGTCGCCCAGCCGGTCTCGGCCGTCGTGTTCGTGCTCGACGGCGTGCTGATCGGCGCCGGCGACGCGCGCTACCTCGCGATCGCCGGCGGGCTGAACCTGCTCGTGTACGCCCCCGCGCTCGCGCTCGTCATCGCGTTCGCCGGCTCCGGCGCGGTGAGGCTCGTGTGGCTGGGCGCCGCGTTCTTCGGCGCCTACATGCTCGCGCGGCTCGTCACGCTCGGCTGGCGCGTGCGGGGCCGCACATGGATGGCGATCGCGGTCTGACGAACCGCCCTCACGCCCAGCGGCGGCACCACTCGTACATGACGACGGCCGCCGCGGCCGACGCGTTGATCGAGCGCGTGGAGCCGTACTGCGTGATCTCCACGACGGCGGATGCGGCGGCGAGCGCCTCGGGCGAGAGCCCCGGGCCCTCCTGACCGAACAGCAGGACGCAGCGCTCGGGAAGCTCGGCGCGGTCGACCGGCACCGAGCCGTCGACGTTGTCGATCGCGAGGACCGGCAGGCCGGCCGCATCCGCCCACGCCGCGAAGGCCGCGACGTCGTCGTGATGGCGGACGTGCTGATAGCGGTCGGTGACCATCGCGCCCCGGCGGTTCCAGCGCCGCTTGCCGATGATGTGCACCTCGGCGGCGAGGAACGCGTTCGCGCTGCGCACGATCGAGCCGATGTTGAGGTCGTGCTGCCAGTTCTCGATCGCGACGTGGAAGGGGTGCCGGCGCTCGTCGAGGTCGGCGACGATCGCTGCCATGCGCCAGTACCGGTAGCGGTCGACGACGTTGCGCCGGTCGCCCTCGGCCAGCAGCTCGGGGTCGTAGCGGTCGTCGTCCGGCCAGGCGTCGGGTCCGCCCGGCCACGGGCCGACCCCCACGGGCAGCCGCGGCTCGTCGTCCTCGCGATCGCCCGCGCCCGCCGCATCCGTCACCCCCTCACGGTATCGGCCGGCCGGATGCGGCGGCACAGGCGGGGGCCGGGAGGTTTCGGGCTCCCGAAAGATCCGCTAGGTTTTCGGCATGCCGAAAACGGAGGTGCGAGAGGCCGCGGTGCGGGGCGCGTCGACGCGGCGCGTCGCGTGGCTGCTGGGGCCGGCGTTCGTCGCGGGCGTCGCCTACCTCGATCCCGGAAATGTCGCGAGCAACATGACCGCGGGCGCGCGCTTCGGCTACCTGCTCGTGTGGGTCGTCGTCATCGGCAACGTCATGGCATGGCTCATCCAGTACCTCTCGGCCAAGCTCGGCATCGTGACGGGCCTGAGCCTGCCTGAGACGCTCGGCCGCCGCATCCGGTCGCCGTGGGGCCGGCGCGCGTACTGGCTGCAGGCGGAGCTCGTGGCCATGGCCACCGACATCGCCGAGGTGATCGGCGGCGCCGTCGCGCTCAACCTCCTCTTCGGCGTGCCACTCGTGTGGGGCGGCCTCGCAACCGGCGTCGTCTCGCTCGCGCTGCTCGTGCTGCAGTCGCGCGGGGGCGCGCGGCCGTTCGAGTTCGTCGTGATCGGGCTCGTCGCGATCATCGCGATCGGCTTCGCCTACGGCGTGTTCATCGCCCCGCCCGACGGCGGCGCCGTCGTCGGCGGCCTCCTCCCCCGCTTCGAGGGCACCGACTCGGTGCTGCTGGCCGCCTCGATCCTCGGCGCGACGATCATGCCGCACGCGATCTACGCCCACTCCGCCCTCGCGCGCGATCGCTTCCGCTCCGGCGGTTCCGACGCCGGGTTCGGGACGCGCCGGCTGCTGCGCGCGACGCGCTGGGACGTGACGATCGCGATGGCGATCGCAGGCACCGTGAACCTCTGCATCCTGCTGCTGGCCGCCGCGAACCTCGCCGGCGTGCCCGGCACCGACTCCCTCGAGGGCGCGCACGCCGCCCTTGCGCAGAACCTCGGCGGCATGGTCGCGACCCTCTTCGCCGTCGGACTGCTCGCGAGCGGCCTCGCCTCGACGTCGGTGGGCGCCTACGCGGGCGCCGAGATCATGCACGGCCTGCTGCGCGTGCGCGTGCCGCTCGTCGCGCGGCGGCTCGTGACGCTCGTCCCCGCGCTCGTGATCCTCGCCATCGGCGTCGACCCGACCCTGGCGCTCGTGCTCAGCCAGGTCGTGCTGTCGTTCGGCATCCCGTTCGCCCTCATCCCGCTCGTGGCGGTGACGGCGCGCCGCGACGTGCTGGGCGAGCACCGCAACCGGCCGCTCACGACGGCGGCGGGGGTCGTCGCATCCGTGTTCCTCGTGACCCTCAACGGCATCCTCCTGTGGCTCGTCTTCACCGGCGGATAGCCTGAAGCGTGCCCTCTCCCGCGGTCGACGACTACCTCAAGACGATCTACGCGCACACCGAGTGGCAGGACGAGCGCATCACGCCCTCGCAGCTCGCTGCCGTGCTCGGGCTCGCGCCGTCGAGCGTGACGGAGATGGTCCAGAAGCTCGCCGCGCAGGGCTTCGTGACGCATCGGCCGTACGGACCGATCGCGCTCACCGCCGCCGGCGAGCGGCGCGCCGCCGCGGTCGTGCGCCGACACCGCCTGATCGAGACGTGGCTCGTGCAGGAGTTCGGCTACGGCTGGGACGAGGTGCACGACGAGGCCGAGGTGCTCGAGCACGCGCTCAGCGACCGGCTCCTCGAGGGCATCGACGAGCGGCTGGGCCGCCCGCGCTTCGACCCGCACGGCGATGCGATCCCGGATGCGGCGGGCCGCGTCGACCGCGCCGCCTTCGTGCTGCTCGGGGCGGCCGCGGCCGGGCACGCGGGGCGCGTTCTGCGCGTGAGCGACCGTGACCCCGACCTGCTCCGAGCGCTCGTGGACGCGGGCGTCGACGTCGGGCACGAGGTCGAGGTCGGCGCCGAGGGCTCCGTGCGCGTCGACGGCCGCGCCGTGACGCTGCCCGCCGGCGCGGCCGACGCCGTATGGCTCACGGCCTGAGCGCTCCGCTGCATCCGTCGACCCACACTCGACCGCCGAGACCACCCCTTCCGTCGCGCGAGGAGTGTGGGCTCGCGCAGCGAGTGCGGGCTGAGGGCGGCCGGCCGCGGGTCAGGACAGACGGGATGCGGCGGCGAAGGGCCAGCGCACCCCCGACGCCTGCTCGCACACGCGCCACAGGCGCTCGGCCACCGCGGGGCGCGATGCCAGCGCCGTCGCGCGGGCGCGGTGCGGCTCGCCGCGGCCGCCGAAGCGCGGACCCCAGTACTCGCCGCCTTCGATCGTCGGGTCGACCAGCGCGCGCACGAGCGACGCGGCCGCGGTCTCCTTCGACTGCGCGATCGGCGCCTGCAGGTTGTCGACGAACCGCGTGAGCCGCGACGGCTCGTTGACGCCCCGGATGCCGCGCGTGCGCCCGCTCGTGGCGTAGCCCGGGTGCGCCACGACGCTCGAGACCGCAACGCCCTGCGCCCGCAGGCGACGATCGGCCTCGAAGCCGAGCGCCGTGGTCGCCATCTTCGACTGCACGTACGCACGCCACGGCGAGTAGTCGTCGACCAGCTGCGGGTCGACGGGGTCGTAGCGCCACAGCGTCGTCGACATCGACCCGAGCCACACCATGCGTCCGCCCGCGGCGGCCAGCGGCCGCAGCAGCTCCCCGGCGAGCGCGAAGTGGCCGAGCACGTTCGTCGCGAACACCCGCTCGTTGCCGTCGACCGTCTCGCGCCTCTTCGGCGGATGCACGATGCCGGCGTTCAGGAGCAGGCCGTCTAACCGGCCGCGGGCGCGAGCGGTGGCTGCGGCCGCACGCACCGAGCCGAGGTTGGCGGTGTCCAGCAGCAGCGTCTCGACCGCCGCATCCGGCACCCGCGTGGCGAGCGTCGCCCGCACGTGGGCGAGCTTGTTCGGGTTGCGACCGGTCACGATCACGGTCGCCCCCGCGCGCGCAAGCTGCTCGCTCGAGAAGAAGCCGAGGCCGGCGGTCGCGCCGGTGACCAGGTACGTGCGCCCGGACAGATCGGGCAGCGAGGTCGGGTCCCATTCGGCGCGCGTCACGGTCCCACGGTACTGCCGCCGGGCCCTCTCGACGGGAGGCTCGGGGCATAGGCTGAGGCCATGCGCACGCGGGCAGACATCGAGTGCTGGCTGACCGACATGGACGGCGTGCTCGTGCACGAGAACGTCCCGATCCCCGGCGCCGCGAAGCTGCTCGAGCAGTGGCGCGACGACGGCACCCCGTTCCTCGTACTGACGAACAACTCGATCTTCACGCCGCGCGATCTGAGCGCGCGGCTGCGGGCGTCGGGCCTCGTCGTGCCGGAGGCCTCGATCTGGACCTCCGCCCTCGCGACCGCCGACTTCCTCGCGTCGCAGATGCCCGGCGGATCCGCCTTCGTCATCGGCGAGGCGGGCCTGACGACCGCGCTGCACGAGGCCGGGTTCATCATGACCGAGACCGCGCCCGACTACGTGGTCGTGGGCGAGACGCGCAACTATTCGTTCGAGGCGATCACCAAGGCGATCCGCTTCATCCGCGACGGCGCGCGGTTCATCGCGACGAACCCGGATGCGACGGGCCCCTCGACCGAGGGCGTGCTGCCGGCGACCGGCGCGATCTCCGCCCTCATCACGAAGGCGACGGGGCGCGAGCCGTACGTCGTCGGCAAGCCCAACCCGATGATGTTCCGCTCGGCGATGAACCGCCTCGGCGCGCACTCGGAGGTCACCGGCATGATCGGCGACCGCATGGACACCGACGTGGTCGCGGGGATCGAGGCGGGCCTGCACACGGTCCTCGTCCTCACCGGCATCAGCGACCCGGCCGAGGTCGAGCGCTACCCCTTCCGCCCCGACGAGATCCTGGGTTCGGTCGCCGAACTCGTGCGCGACGAACCGGTCGAATCGGAGCTGCCCGACGCCGACCCGACGCTCGGACTGTAGGGGGACGCGTGGGCGCGCTGGACGACGGCGAGAAGGTGGTCGCACAGGATGCGGCGGCGTGGCGCGCGTGGCTCGAGGACAACCACGCGTCGTCGAAGGGCGCATGGCTCGTCCGCGGTCGCGGCGAGCACTCCGCCGCGCACATCGGCTACGAGGAGGCGATCCTCGAGGCGCTGTGCTTCGGGTGGATCGACGGCCCCGTGCGCGTGTTCGACGAGCGCACCTCCGGCCTGTGGTTCGCGCCGCGCCGCCCCTCGAGCGGATGGGCCGCGACGAACAAGGCGCGCATCGCGCGGCTCGAGGCGGAGGGGCGGCTGCGGCCCGCCGGCATCCGGGCCCTCGAGGTGGCCAAGGCCAACGGGGCGTGGGAGATGCTGGACGGGCCCGAAGCGGGCATCGAGCCACCCGAGCTCACCGCGGCGCTCGACGCGGTGCCCGCGGCCCGCGCGAACTGGGACGCCTTTCCGATGTCGGCGAAGAAGCTCGGCCTGACGAACATCGCGATGGCCAAGCGACCCGAGACGCGCGCAGCGCGGATCGCGAAGATCGTCGCGGATGCGGCGGAAGGCCGTCGGCCGTGACCGACACCACGCCGCTGCTCGTCGTGGCGCTCATCACCGGCGCCGGCACGCTCGTCGTGCTGATCTGGCAGGCCGTGCGCTACTTCCGCAACGATCGCAACGACTGACCCCGCCGCATCCGCCCTTTCCCCGCAGCGTGCCCCGCTTTCAGCGGAAATGGCGGGCTGAGGCGGCACGAAGTGGGACATGCAGCGCGCGATGAGACGCGAGCGCCGGGCGCGGCTACTGGGGCTGGAGGCCGAGGTCGTCGAGGTCGATCGCGGCGAGCCAGCGCAGGCCCTCCGCCTCGACGGCGGCCTGCGCGCCGGTCTTGCGGTCCACGATCACGGCGACCGCGACGACCTCGGCGCCCTCCTTGCGCAGCGCCGCGACGGCCTTCAGCGCCGATTGGCCGGTCGTGGAGGTGTCCTCGACGACGACGACGCGCTTGCCCGCGACATCCGCGCCCTCGATCTGGCGCCCGCGCCCGTGGTCCTTCGGCTCCTTGCGCACGACGAACGCGTCCAGCGGCGTGCCCGCGCGCACCGATTCGTGCAGCACGGCGTTCGCGATCGGATCGGCGCCGAGAGTCAAGCCGCCCACGGCGACGACGCCGTCGAGGTCGCGGATGAGATCGAGCATGATGCGTCCGATCGCGGGAGCCGCACGGTGGTCGAGCGTGAGCTTGCGCATGTCGACGTAGTATGTCGCCTTCTTGCCGCTGGAGAGGGTGAAGTCGCCGTGGAACACCGCCTCGTCCTCGATGAGGCCGATGAGGGCCTGGCGGTCGGCTTCGAGCTCGGGCGTGGAGGCGGCGGTCACGCCCCCGAGTCTACGGACCGCCGCGAAAGTGCACCGCCGCGCCGAACCCGCTCCGGCGAACATGCACTCTCGCCGTTGCGGTGCACTTTCGGCGGGCGGGCGGCGTCGGCGGCCGCGCCTAGGCTGGGAGCCATGCGCCTGGCCACCTGGAACGTCAACTCCATCCGCGCTCGCGTGCCCCGCATCGTCGACTTCGCGGTGCGCGAGCACATCGACGTGCTGGCGATGCAGGAGATCAAGTGCAAGACCGAGCAGTTCCCGTACGCGGCGTTCGAGGAGGCCGGATACACGGTCGCCGCGCACGGGCTCAACCAGTGGAACGGCGTCGCGATCGCGAGCCGCCAGCCGCTCGACGACGTCGAGATCGGCTTCCCCGGCATGCCCGGCTTCGCGAAGGGGCACGACGGCCCGGATGCACCGCAGGAGGCGCGCGCGATCGGCGCGACGGTCGGCGGGGTGCGCGTGTGGAGTCTGTACGTGCCCAACGGCCGCTCGCTCGACGACCCGCACTACCTGTACAAGCTCGACTGGCTGAGCGCGCTGCAGCAGTACACCCTCGACGCGCTCGGCGCCTCCCCCGACCTGGCGCTCGCCCTCACGGGCGACTTCAACATCGCCCCCACCGACGCCGACAACGGCGACCCGACCGTCGTCGTCGGCGCGACCACCCACGTCTCGCCGCCCGAGCGGGCCGCGTTCGCCGCGCTCGCGTCGGCGGGACTCACGGACGTCGTCCGCCCCCTCGTGCCCACCGGCTACACCTACTGGGACTACAAGCAGCTGCGCTTCCCCCGCAACGAGGGTCTGCGCATCGACTTCGTCCTCGGTTCGCACACGTTCGCCGGAGCGGTCACCGGCGCCGAGATCCACCGCAACGAGCGCAAGGGCGAGGCGCCGAGCGACCACGTTCCGGTCGTCGTCGACCTCGACCTCAGCGGCCCCGACGACGAGGCCGACCGCCCGATGATCTTCGGCTGACCGCATCCGGAAAAAACTTCTCGGCCGCTGTCGATTTCGGCGAGGCTGGTTCGACGTATCGGTGAGGGCACGCAGAAGCGGCCCCACCGAACGCTCGAGACGAGCACGACCGAGGAGCACCCCGATGAAGTTCATGCTGATCATGCGCGGCACCGACGAGGCCTACGCCGAGTACAAGAAGATCCCCTTCGACCAGATCATCAACCAGATGGGCGCCTACAACGAGGCGATGATGAACGCCGGCGTGCTCGTCGCCGGCGAGGGCCTGGCCGAAGACCTCCGCGACGCGTTCGTCGTCGACTGGGCGAAGGGCGAGCTGACCGTCACCGACGGCCCCTACGGCGAGACCCACGAGCTGTTCAACGGCTTCTGGATCATCCAGGTCGCCACGCGCGACGAGGCGATCGAGTGGGCGCGCCGCGCGCCGCTCATCGCCGGCAACAAGCTCGAGGTGCGCCGTGTCACCGACGAGACCGACTTCGCCGCGTTCGCCGACAACGAGTTCATTCAGAAGGAGGAGGGCTGGCGCGAGCAGCAGAGCGCCCGTTGAGGCCATGACCGAAGACGTCGGCGCGCGCGTTGCGGCGATCTGGCGCATCGAAGGCGCCCGGATCGTCGCGACGCTCGCGCGGGTGGTCGGCGACCTGCCGACCGCCGAAGACCTCGCCCAGGATGCGGTGGCCGCGGCGCTCGACGTCTGGCCGCGCGAGGGCGTGCCCGACAACCCCGGAGCATGGCTGACCGCGGTCGCCAAGCGGCGCGCGATCGACGGATGGCGGCGTGCGGCGACGCGCGACGACAAGTACCGTCTGGCGGCACACGACCCACAGGACGTCGCCGAGACGGACTGGCATCCGATCGACGACGATCTGCTGCGCCTGGTCTTCGCGGCCTGTCACCCGGTGCTCTCGCGCGAGGCGCAGCTCGCGCTGACCCTCAAGGTCGTCGCGGGTCTCGGCAGCGACGCGATCGCGCGGCTGTTCCTCGTGCCGGTCGCGACCACGCAGCAGCGGATCGTCCGTGCGAAGAAGACGCTCGCCGCCGCGCGCGTGCCGTTCGAGATCCCCGACGAGACGGAGTGGCGCAGCCGGCTCGACGCCGTGCTGGCGGTCATCTACCTCGTCTTCACCGAGGGCTACGCCGCGAGCAGCGGCGAGCGCTGGATCCGCACGGAGCTCGCGAGCGAGGCGATCCGCCTCGGCCGCATCCTCGCGCGCCTGCTGCCGAACGAACCCGAAGCGCTGGGGCTGCTCGCCCTCATGGAGTTGCAGTCGTCCCGCTTCGCGGCGCGGGAGGACGCCGACGGCGAGCCGATCCTCCTCGCCGACCAGGATCGGCGCCGCTGGGATCGCTCCGCGATCGCCCGCGGACGCGCGCTGCTCGCCCGCGCCGACGCGCGGCGCCGCGGCCGCGGCCCCTACCAGCTGCAGGCCGCGATCGCCGAATGCCATGCGGTCGCCGCATCCGTCGACGACACCGACTGGGCGCGCATCGTCGTGCTGTACGAGGCGCTCGGCCGCATCTCGCCGAGCCCCGTCGTCGACCTCAACCGCGCCGTCGCGGTGTCGATGGCGACGGGGCCCGCGTCGGCGCTGCGCATCGTGGACGAGATCGCGGATGCGGGGGCCCTCCGCGGATCGCCGCTGCTGCCGTCGGTGCGCGGCGAGTTGCTGACCCGCCTCGGCCGTGCCGACGAGGCCCGCGCCGAGCTGACGGTGGCCGCCGGTCTCACCGCGAACGAGCGGCAGCGCGCCGTGCTCGAGGCGAAGATCGCCGCCCTCCGCTGACCCGCCCGGACGCGACGTCGGAGGACACGACGAACGTCGGAGGATCGACGCGGATTCCTCCGACGTTCGTGCGTTCCTCCGACGTTCGAGTGGCGGATGCGGCGAGTCGCGTCAGGTCATGTCGCCGGTGCGCACCGGCTCGCCCGGGCCGTACCGCAGCCATGTCGCGCCCGCGGAGCCGCTGACCGGCGGCTCGAGCAGCTGAAGGCCGCGCGCGCCGCCCGACTCCGGGAAGAGGCGCTTGCCCGCGCCGAGCACGATCGGGTAGATCGCGAGGTTCAGCACGTCGAACAGCCCCTCGGCGACGAGCGTGCGCGAGAAGTCGATGCTGCCGACGACGTGCACGTCCGCGTGCCGCTCGCGCAGACCCGCGATCTCGGCGGCGAGGTCGGGCCCGAGCCGGTGCGAGTTGTGCCACGTGAGCTCCCGGTCGCCGCGCGTCGCGACGTACTTCGGCATCGCGTTGAACTTCCTCGCGATCTCGAACTCCGGACGCTGGTCGTCCGCGAAGGCCGGCCAGTACGCCGCGAAGATGTCGTATGTGCGCCGGCCGAGCAGCAGCGCGTCCATGCCGCGGATGCCGGCGATGATGCGCTCCCCGATCGCGTCGTCCTGGAAGGGCGCCTGCCAGCCGCCGTAGGCGAAGCCGCCCGAGGTGTCCTCCTGGGGACCGCCCGGCGCTTGCATGACGCCGTCGAGGGTGCTGAACAGGTCGATCTGGATGGTGCCGGTCATGCTGACTCCTTCGTCGTGGCGGCCGGGCGCCGCATCAGGCGACCGCGTCCCGGTGGGGCGCGTCGATGTGGAAGGTCGCCGCGAAGCGCTCGAGCAGCGCCGGCTCGCCCCGGACGACGGCGACCAGGTCGCGGTCGATCGCCTCACCCGGCGTCACGTCGCCGGCGATGACCTCCCGGATGCCGGGACCGGCCACGAGGACGGCATCCGGCTCGCCGTCCGGCATCCGTCCGCCCACCGGCGCCATGGCCGGTGCGATGCGGTGCACGGTCAGCGTGTCGCCGACCACGACCGCGCGGAGCGCGACGTCGCCGACGTGCACTTCGTAGTCGGCGGGCTCCAGCCCGACCGCGACGTCGGGGCGGAAAGCGGTGCGCAGCGCCATCGTGAGCGAGTCGCCGGTGACGACGTCGCCCTCCTCCGGCTCGCCCATCTGCGCGAACCCCCAGCGACCGAGCGCGAGCACGATCGGCTCCAGCTCGCGGCCGTAGGACGTCAGCTCGTACACGAGCCCGCAGTGCTTGAGCGGCACGCGGCGCACGACGCCCCCCTCCTGCAGCTCTTTGAGCCGCGCGGAGAGGATGTTCGTCGGGATACGGGGGAGGCCCTGCTTGAGGTCGGTGTAGCGCCGCGGTCCGACGAGAAGATCGCGCACGATGAGCATGGCCCACCGCTCGCCGATCAGCTCCACCGCGGTCGTGACCCCGCAGTACTGCCCGTAGCTGCGCGCCGCCATCGGTCAGTGCTCCGGCTGGTACTCCATCGCGGCCGGACCCTTCTCCACCGCCTCCTGATCCATCCAGATGAAGGAGAGCAGGTTGCCGTCGGGGTCTTCGAGGTTGCGACTGTACATCCAGCCGTAGTCGTCGGGCTCGCCGTACTCGCTGCCGCCTGCCTTCTCGCCCGCGGCGATCGTGGCGTCCACGTCGTCGCGCGAGTCGCGGCTGAGGCCGATGAAGGCCTGCACCGACACACGCGGGTCGATCATCTGCCGGTCGCTGAAGGTGGCGAAGAAGTCGCGCCGCAGCACCATCATCTGGATGTTGTCGTCCCACACGACGCACGCGGCGTTCTCATCCGTGAAGAGCGGATTCAGGGTCGCGCCGATCGCGGTGTAGAACGCCTTCGAGCGGTCCAGGTCTTCGGTGGCCACGTTCACGAAGATGTGCGTCATGGGGAACTCTCTCATTCGTCGCGCCGGCCCGACGTCGGCGCGTGGCCACATACTTGGGAAAAGCAAGCAAGCTTGTCAAGAGCAAGCAATCGGCCTCGTCGGGCGAAACGACGAACGTCGGAGCATCCGGGATGGATGCTCCGACGTTCGCGTGATTCTCCGACGATGAGGGCGCCGGATGCCGCGGGTCAGGCCGCGTGCGAGTCGGCGAGCTCGCGCGCCGGCACGTAGCGGGCGATGAGGTGCTCGAACGCCTCGAGGAACGAGCGCAGGAAGCCCGCCGTCGTGTCGTCGCTGATCTCGCCGTTCTCGCCGAACAGGCCGGGCTTGGACTGCACGTAGCCCTCGGGCTGGCCGAGCACGGGCGCGTTGTAGTGGCTGAACACGGCCTTCAGGTGCTGCTGGGCCGCGGCGGTGCCGATGGGGCCGCCGGACGTGCCGATGATCGCGACCGGCTTGCCGTCGAACGAGCCGTGGCCCCACGGGCGGGCCGACCAGTCGAGCGCGTTCTTGAGCACACCCGGGATCGAGCGGCTGTACTCGGGCGTGACGATGATGACGCCGTCGACGTCGGCGATGGCCTGCTTGAAGTCGCGCGCGACCTGCGGGAAGTCCGCGTCGTAGTCGGGCGAGTAGAACGGCAGGTCCTTGATCGGGATCTCCACGAGGGTCGTGCCCTCCGGGGCGACCGCCTCGAGCGCCTTCGCCAGGCGCCGGTTGATCGAGGTGCTGGAGATGCTGCCGACGATGTAGCCGATCGTGTACGTCACGAGTGTCGTCCTTCCGTTGGGGATGTTCCCGATGTCGCGTTCTACAACGGCGCCCACCGCGGATCCATTCCCACGCATAGGTTTCTTCCAGGTTCTCGTCTCCGGCTCCGTCGCGCGGCGGATGCGGCGGCCCGACCCGGCTCGTAGCGTGGAGGCATGACCCGCCTCACCCGCGCCCCGCAGCGCGGCGACGCGATCCTCGCGGCGGCGCTCTTCGTCGGCGCCGTCGGCAGCGCCGTGCTGTCGTCCGTCGCCGGGCTCTACGGCGACGGCCAGGCCGACCTCGGCTGGGCGATCGCCTACGCCGTCGTGCTCGCGGCACCGCTCGCGGTGCGGCGGCGCTGGCCGTCGGTCGTCGCCGTCGTCGTGTCGGCGGCGTACTTCACCGCCGTGACCCTGCGCATCCCCGAGCTCTACGCCGGCAACATCGCGATGTTCATCGCGCTGTACACCGTCGGCGCGTGGTCGGACGATCGTCGTCGCGCGCTCATCGTGCGCGTCGCGATCATCCTGGGCATGACGGTGTGGCTGACGGTCACGATGTACCAGGATGCGACGACCCCCGCCGACCAGGTCGGTGACGACGCCTTCTCGCGTGCCGGCGCGTTCTCACCCTTCGTCGCGTACTCGCTGCTGATGATCCTCATCAACGCGCTGTACTTCGGGGGCGCGTACTACTTCGGCGAGGCCGCGTACGCACGCCGCCGCGAACGCCGCGCCCTCCAGCAGCGCACGCGCGAGCTCGAGGCGGAGCGCGAGCGCACGGCCGCCCAGGCGGTGGCGCTCGACCGCGTGCGCATCGCGCGCGAGCTGCACGACGTCGTCGCGCACCACGTGTCGCTCATGGGCGTGCAGGCGGGAGCCGCCCGCACCGTGATGGCGCGCGATCCCGACAAGGCCCGCGACCTCCTGCAGGGGGTCGAGGACTCCGCGCGAGCGTCGCTCGGCGAGCTGCGCCACCTGCTCGAGACCCTCCGCACGCCCGACGGCGCGGCGTCGCCCGCGCCGTCCGACGCGCCCGCACGGGGCCTCGCCGATCTGCCGGCGCTCGTCGAGGAGGCGCGCGCCGCCGGCCTGCCCACGACGCTGTCGGTCGTCGGCGACGAGACGCCCGTGCCGGACCTCGTCCAGCTGAACCTGTACCGCATCGCGCAGGAGGCGCTCACGAACGCCCGCCGGCACGCGGGGCCCGACGCGACCGCCGACGTGCGCGTGCGCTACGTGCGCGACGGCATCGAGCTCGAGGTCGCGAACACGGGCCACGCGACCGCGGCGGAGCCGGGACTCGGCCGCCTCGGCATGCGCGAGCGCGCCGCCGCCTCGGGGGGCACGCTCGAGGCCGGCCCGCGCGCCCGCGGCGGATGGCTCGTGCGCGCCGCGATCCCGCTGGCCGAACGGATGCGCGCCGATGCCTGAGATCCGCGTCCTGCTCGCCGACGATCACGCCATGATGCGGGCCGGGTTCCGCACGATCCTGTCGCTGCACGACGACATCGCCGTGGTGGGCGAAGCTGCGGACGGCGACGAGGCCGTGGCCGCCGCATCCGCCCTGCGCCCCGACGTCATCTGCATGGACGTGCAGATGCCCGGCACGGACGGCCTCGCCGCCACGCGCGCGATCGTCGCCGATCCGGCCATCGACGCGGCGGTGCTGATCGTGACCACCTTCGACCGCGACGACTACCTGTTCGCCGCGCTCGAAGCCGGCGCGAGCGGGTTCCTGCTGAAGAACGCGGGCCCGGAGGAGCTCGTCGCCGCGGTGCGCGTCGTCGCGTCCGGGGACGCGCTGCTCGCGCCCGAGGTCACGCGCCGCGTGATCGCGCGCTTCGCCGCCGGGTCGGCGGACGGCAGCGTCGGTGCCGCCCCGGCGCGCGCCCTCCCGGCGCTCCCGGATGCGCTCACCGAGCGCGAGACCGACGTGCTCCGCCTCATGTCGGAGGCGCTCAGCAACGCCGAGATCGCCGCGCGACTGTTCATCGGCGAGGCGACGGTCAAGACGCACGTGTCCAACGTGCTGCAGAAGCTCGGCGCCCGCGATCGCGTCGCCGCCGTGGTGTGGGCGCACCGCAGCGGCCTCGTCTGACGCGCCTCCCCCGCACGGCGGATGCGGCGAACCCCCCTCCGGGCGGATGCTGCGGCGCGGCCCGATCCGTAGCGTCGAAGCACGGCGGCCGATCGGTCGCGACTCCAAGGAGGACACGTGCTCGAACTTCGCGGGATCACCAAGAGCTACGGCGGACGCCGGGTGCTCGACGGCGTCGGCTTCACGGTCGCCCCGGGCCGGCTCACCGGCTTCGTCGGCGGCAACGGCGCCGGCAAGACCACGACCATGCGCATCGCCCTCGGCGTCCTCGCGAAGGATGCCGGGTCGGTGCGCCTCGGCGGCGCGGAGGTGACGACCTCCGATCGGCGCCGATTCGGGTACATGCCGGAGGAGCGTGGGCTGTACCCGAAGATGAAGGTCGGCGAGCACATCGCCTACCTCGCACGGCTGCACGGCTACGGCCGCGCCGACGCCACCGCGCGCGCCGAGGCACTCCTCGAGCGTCTCGGGCTCGGCGAGCGCCTGGGCGACTCGGTCGAGACGCTCTCGCTCGGCAACCAGCAGCGGGCGCAGATCGCCGCCGCGCTCGTGCACGACCCCGAGGTGCTCATCCTCGACGAGCCGTTCTCGGGGCTCGACCCGCTCGCCGTCGACGTCGTCGCCGCGGTGCTGCAGGAGAAGGCGGCGACCGGCGCCGCCGTGCTGTTCTCGTCGCACCAGCTCGATGTCGTCGAGCGCCTGTGCGACGACCTCGTCATCATCGCCGGCGGCACCGTGCGGGCGGCGGGCTCCCGCGAAGAGCTGCGCCGGCAGCATTCCACGCACCGCTACGAGCTCGTCTCCGCCGGCGACGCCGGGTGGGTGCGCGAGCAGCCGGGCGTCATGGTCCTCGACTTCGACGGCGGCTACGCCCTGTTCGACGCCGATGACGACACCGCCGCGCAGCGCGTGCTCCGTGCCGCCGTCGAGCGCGGCGACGTGGCGAGCTTCGCGCCGCAGCATCCGACCCTCGCCGAGATCTTCAAGGAGGTCATCCGATGAGCGCTCCCGCATCCACCCCCGCCGCGCCCACCGAGCTGCAGAGCGTGTGGCTCGTCGCCGAGCGCGAGATCGGCTCGAAGCTGCGCAGCAAGGTGTTCGTGATCTCGAGCGCGATCCTCATCCTCGCCGCCCTCGCCTCCGTGCTGTGGGGCGGGTTCGCCGCCGCGTCGGCCGGCGACGGCGTGGCCGTGGCCGTGACGTCGCAGACCGAGGCGGCGACCCGCGGCGTCGACGGGCTCGACGTCACCGTCGCCGACAGCGTCGACGACGCCACCGCCCTCGTGCGCGACGGCACGGTCGAGGCCGCGCTCGTGCCCGACGACTCGACGTCGTTCGGGTACAGGGTCCTCGCCGACGACAGTGCGCCCACCGAGGTGGTCGAGCTGCTCAGCCAGACGCCGCCGGTCGAGCTCCTCGACCCCGCCGGCGCGACCGACGGCCTCCTGCGCTACTTCGTGGCGCTCGGCTTCGGGATCGTCTTCCTCATGGCCGCGTCGACCTTCGGCAGCACGATCGCCTCGAGCGTCGTCGAGGAGAAGCAGACGCGCATCGTCGAGATCCTCATCTCCGCGATCCCGGTGCGGGCGCTGCTGGCGGGCAAGGTCGTCGGCAACACGGTGCTCGCGATGGCGCAGATCGTCGCGCTGGCCGCCGTCGCCTCGGTGGGGCTCTCGGTCACGGGTCAGACGGAGGTGCTGACCGGCCTCGGCGCGCCCCTGGTGTGGTTCGGGGTGTTCTTCTTCTTCGGCTTCGTGCTGCTCGCGGCGCTGTTCGCGGCGGCCGGCGCGATGGTCTCGCGGCAGGAGGACATCGGGGCGACCACGTCGCCGCTGACGATCCTCATCATGGCGCCGTACTTCCTCGTGATCTTCTTCAACGACAACCCCGTCGTGCTGTCGGTCATGTCGTACGTGCCCTTCTCGGCGCCCGTCGCGATGCCGCTGCGCCTGTACCTCGGGCAGGCGCAGTGGTGGGAGCCGCTCATCTCCCTCGCCGTGCTCGTCGCGACGTGCGCCGGCGCCATCTGGGTCGGCGCGCGCATCTACCGCAACTCGCTGCTGCGCATGGGCGCGCGCGTCAAGCTCGCGGAGGCGCTGCGCGGGTGAAGCTCGCGGAGGCGCTGCGCGGCTGAGGCTTGCGGAGGCGCTGCGCGGCTGAGGCTCGCGGAGGCGCTGCGCGGCTGAAGCTCGCGGAGGCGCTGCGCGGCTGAGGCGCCGCATCCGCGCGGAATTCAGGAGATCCGGGCCCTTTCGCACGCGCGAGGGCCCGGATCGGCGTCTGAGCCTGAATTCTGCGCGCGTGAGCGGCGAGAGGTGGGGCGGGCTGGGCTGCCGGCAGGGGTCAGTGGCGGGAGGCGGCCCGGCCGGTGCGGCCGGCGAGCGCATCGGCGGCCGCCACGAGCGCGAGGTGCGACAGCGCCTGAGGCGTGTTGCCGACGTGGCGGCCGGTGGCCGGGTCGTACTCCTCCGACATCAGGCCGAGATCGTTCGGCACCGCGGCCAGCCGCGTCATGAGCTCCCGCGCGTCGTCGCCGCGGCCCATCGCCGCGTACTGGCGCACGAGCCAGAACGAGCACGCGAGGAACGGATGCTCCGTGCCGGCCAGTCCGTCCACGCCCGTCTGCGTCCGGTATCGCAGCACGAAGCCGTCGGTCAGGAGCGTCTGCTCGATGCGAGCGACCGTGGCGCGCATGCGCGGGTCATCGGCCGCGCAGAAGCCGACCGTCGGGATGAGCAGGAGCGACGCGTCGACCTCGTCGGTGTCTTCGTGCTGGCGGAAGGCGCCCGTGGCGGGGTCGACGGCGCGCTCCTCGATGCGGCGGCGCACCGCGTCGCGGGCGGCGCGCCACCGGTCGGCGGGACCCTCGAGACCGTGCTCCTCGACGGCCCGGATGCCGCGGTCCAGAGCCGCCCACACCATGACCCGCGAGTGCGTGAACATGCGGGGCTCGCCGCGGATCTCCCAGATGCCGTTGTCGGGGCGGTCGATGCTCGCGGCGACCTGCTCGACGAGCGCGCGCTGCAGCCCCCACGAGAACCGCGTCTCGTCGAGGCCAGCCAGCCGCGCCGATTCGAGCGCGACGAGCACCTCGCCGAGCACGTCCGCCTGGTACTGGTCGACCGCGCCGTTGCCCACGCGCACCGGGCGCGACCCGTCGTACCCGGGCAGCTGCGGCAGCTCCCGCTCGGAGAGGTCGCGCTCGCCGGCGATGCCGTACAGCACCTGCACGTCGGCGGGGTCGCCCGCGACCGCCCGCAGCAGCCAACGGCGCCAGCGATGCGCGGCGCCGAGGTAGCCGTGGTCGATGTAGGCCTCGAGGGTCAGCGCTGCGTCGCGCAGCCACACGTAGCGGTAGTCCCAGTTGCGCGCGCCGCCGAAATCCTCCGGCAGCGACGTCGTCGCCGCCGCCACGATGCCGCCGGTGTCGGCGTGGGTGAGCGCGCGGAGAACGAGCATCGAGCGGACGGCGAGGTCGCGGTGCGCGCCGTCGATGCCGCCGCGGCCGGCCCATTCGCTCCACCATCCGCGCGCATGATCGAGCGCGTCGTCGACGTCGAACGCATCCGGGGCGTCGCGGAAGGCCTCGCCCCACGTCAGCACCGAGTCGACCGTCTCCCCCGCCGCCACCGCGAACACGGCACGGTGCGCCCGGCCGTCGGGGTGCAGGCGCGGTCCGCGCACGACGACCGAGTCGGGCCCGGCGAGCGCGCGCAGCACGGGCATGTCGTGCGAGCCGATCTGCCGCACCCACGGCGTCGCCCGCGCGTAGTCGAAGCGCAGCCGCAGCTCGCTCGTCATCTCGACAGCGCCACTGACCCCCACGACCCGGCGCACGACGCCCTGACGCTCCGGATGCAGCGGCATGAACTCGTACACGTCCACCACGCCGTCCGAGGCCTCCCAGCGCGTGACGAGCACGAACGAGTCGCCGTCGTACCGGCGCGACGGACGCGCCTGCGGATCGGCCGGGCGCAGCGACCACGAGCCGTGCTCGTCGTCGCCCAGCAGTTTGGCGAAGATCGACGCCGAGTCGAACCGCGGCAGGCAGAGCCAGTCGAGGGAGCCGTCGTCGGAGACGAGCGCGGCGCTGCGGCAATCGCTGAGCACGGCGTAGCGCTCGATCGGGAGTGACACCCCCGGATTGTCGCATGGCAACCCCCGAGCATCCTCGCGCACGGTGCTTAGGGTGAGGGCATGGCGGCTGACACGACGACCCTGCTCATCCTCGGCGCATCCGGTGACCTCACCTCGCGGCTGCTCCTGCCGGCGCTCGGCCAGCTGCTCACGCGCGAGCCGGGCCGCCGCATCCGGCTACGCGGTGCGGGCCTCGAGGACATCGCCGACGAGAAGTGGCGCGAGATCGTGCGGACCTCGTTCGCGACGACCGACAGCGCCGCGGCGTTCGACCTCGTGTCGGACACGACCTACACCGCGGCCGACATCACCGCCGAGCACGACCTGGCGTCGCTCCTGGCCGACACCCCCGGCCGCGTCGTGCTGTACTTCGCCGTGCCGCCGGCCGTCGCGGAGAAGGCCTGCGCGGCGCTCACGCGCATCGACGTCCCCGAGGGGCTGATCCTCGCGCTGGAGAAGCCGTTCGGCAGCGACGAGGCCAGCGCGCACGCCCTCAACGAGACGCTGCAGCGCATCGTGCCGGAGTCGCAGGTGTTCCGCATCGACCACTTCCTCGGGCGCTCCACGACGCTGAACCTCATCGGCGTGCGCTTGGCCAACCGGCTCATCGAGCCGGTGTGGTCGGCGGAGCACATCGAGTCGGTGCTCATCCGCTACGACGAGACGCTCGGGCTCGAGGGCCGCGCGGGCTATTACGACCACGCCGGCGCCCTGGTCGACATGATCCAGTCGCACCTGCTGCAGGTGCTCGCGATCCTCGCGATGGAGCCGCCCGCGACCCTCAGCGAAGTGGACTTCCGGGATGCGACGGCCGCCGTGCTGCGGGCGACGCACGTGTGGGGCGACGATCCCGTCGGCTCGTCCCGCCGCGCCCGGTACACCGCCGGCACGATCGGTGGCCGCGCGCTGCCGTCGTACGTCGACGAGCCGGGCGTCGACGCGGCGAACCAGACCGAGACACTCGCGGAGATGACGTGCGAGGTGCGCACCGAGCGCTGGAGCGGCGTGCCGATCACGCTGCGGTCGGGGAAGGCGCTCGACGACGCCGACCGCGAGGTGATCGTGCGCTTCCGCCCCGTCCGGCATCTCCCGGACGGGCTCACCGGCAGCACGACGCCGTCGGTGCTGCGCTTCTCGCTCGGGCCCGACCGTGTCGCACTCGAGCTGAACCTCAACGGCGGCGACGACCCGTTCGAGCTCGAGCGCGCGTCGCTCGAGGCCGACCTCGGCGACGGCGCCCTCAAGGCCTACGCCGAGGTCCTCTCGGGACTCCTCGACGGCGACGCGACCCTCGCGGTGCGCGGCGACGCTGCCGAGCAGTGCTGGCGGATCGTGCAGCCGGTCATCGACGCGTGGCGCGCCGGGGAGGTGCCGCTCGACGAATACTCCGCGGGCAGCGACGGCCCGTCCGCGTGGCCGGCACAGCCCGAAGGCACCCTCAAGCGTTCGTGAGCACCGACAGCACGTTGCCCGCCGGGTCACGGAACCACGCGATGAGCGGGCCGCCCTCGCGCATGATGCCGCGCGAGTCGGTCGGGAACTCCGCATCCCCGTAGATCTTCGTGTTCACACCGCGCGCGTTCAGCTCGTCGACGGCGGCCTCGATGTCGTCGACGGGAAAGTTCAGCACCGTGAAGCTCGCCGGCTCGTGGTTCGGCTTAGGGTACACGAGCACGTGCGCGCCGGTGCCGAGGACGAGCTCGAGGAAGCCCATGTCGTTGTCCAGGACGTCCAGGCCCAGGGTGTCGCGGTAGAACGTGCGCGCCGCATCGATGTCGTCGACGGAGAAGCCGCTGAACGCGGCGGTGGAACCGAACATGATGCCTCCCGGGGGCGGACTCGCGTGTCCTGCCTCGATCGTGCCCGTCGTGCGCGGCCGTGTCCAGGGCGTCGAGGCCGCCGCGTCACCCGGTCGGCGGATCGGTGTCGCGCGGCGGGTTCAGATCCGGATGCACCACCACGACCAGCGACGCGGCCTCGCCGTCGGGGTCGGGGCCGCGCTCCTTGAACTCGGTCACGAGCTCGTAGAGCCGCCGGTCGAGCTCGGCGCGATGCTCGGCGTTCAGGCGCAGCCCCATCCAGATGACGTCGACGTCTTCAGGGTCGACGCCCTGAAGCTGCTGGCGCATCGTCTCGATGAGCACGACCGACTGACCCGGGACGTGCGTGCGCCACGACAGCCCGGTCGCCCGGTAAGGCACCTCCCGCGCGCCGCGTGCGCCGACCCGCTCCTCCTGAGGCGCCAGCATCCCGGCGTTCACGAGGGTGCGCACGTGGTGGAGCATCGTGCCGGGGTTCACGGCGAGGAGCTCGGCCAGCTCCTTGTTGGTGCGGGCGTCGAACGCGCAGAGCCGGAGGATGCGCAGGCGCAACGGCGAGCTGAGCGCGCGGCCGACGGCCTCGGCGTGGGCCTCGTCCGTCGGCTCGGTCATGTTATGAGCGTAGCGACTGATTGACAGATCCGGATCACTTCGCACACACTGATCGACATGTCCCAATCGGTTCCGGACTCGGCGGCCGGCTCACCCCCTCCCGCCGACGACGCGGATGCGGCGACCGCCCCTGCCCGCGACGCCGCAGCGCTCGAGCGCACCACGCTCTGGCGCGACCGCAACTTCCTGACGCTGTGGGGAGGCCAGGCGCTCAGCCAGTTCGGGGCGCAGGTGACCGAGCTCGCGATCCCCGTGCTCGCCGTGCTCGTGCTGAGCGCGTCCGAGTGGGAGGTCGGCCTCCTGGGGGCGGCGCAGGTGGCCGCGTTCCTGATCGTGGGACTGCCCGCCGGCGCGTGGATCGACCGCATGCGCAAGCGACACGTCATGATCGTGGCCGACCTCGTGCGCGCCCTCGCCCTCGCGACGATCCCGGTGCTGTGGCTGCTCGGGGTGCTGCAGATCTGGCAGCTCGTCGCGGTGGCCCTCGTCATGGGCATCGCGACGGTGTTCTTCGACGTGTCCTACCAGAGCATCGTCCCCTCCCTCGTGCGCCCCGGGCAGATCGCCGAGGCCAACGGCAAGCTGGAGTCCACGCAGCAGCTGGCGGGGCTCGCCGGCCCGGCAGCGGGCGGGGCGCTCGTGAGCGCGCTGACCGCCCCCTTCGCGATCCTCGCCACCGTCGGCACCTACCTCGCGTCGTTCGTCGCGCTGCTGCTCACGCGCGACCGCGAGGAGCCGCATCCGCGAGACGAGGAGCGCGCCCTGTTCCGCGAGATCGGCGAGGGCGTGCGGTGGGTCTTCAGCAACCGGTTCCTCCGCCGCATCGTGGCCACGACGGGCGTGTCGAACCTGTTCAGCACGCTCTCCACGACGCTCCTGCCGCTCTTCCTGCTGCGCGAGCTGGGTCTGACACCCACCGCGATGGGCGTCATCTTCTCGCTCGGGGCGATCGGCGGGCTCGTCGGTGCCGTCAGCACGCCGCACATCGTCGGGTGGCTCGGCGAGGCACGCGCGATCCCCGCGAGCGCGATCGGCTTCAGCCTCGTCGCGCTCGTGCTGCCGGTAGCCGCGAGCGTGCCGCAGATCGCGTTCCCGCTCCTGGTCGCGCAGAGCTTCGTGATCAGCTTCACGGTGCTCGTGTACAACATCACGCAGGTGACCTTCCGTCAGCGCGTGACACCCGGGCGGCTCCTCGGCCGCATGAACGCGTCGATCCGGTTCTGCGTGTGGGGCGTCATGCCCCTCGCCGCCCTCGCGGCCGGGGGCCTCGGCGCGTGGCTCGGCGTCGTCCCGACGATGTGGATCGGCGCGATCGGCTGCCTGCTGTCGGCCCTCCCGGTCGTGCTCGGGCCGTTCTGGCGCCTGCGCGACCTCCCCGACGCGATGAACTGACCCCGGCTCCGCCTCGGCCCCCGAAGCGGCGTCCCCCATGCACAACTCAGGCAATCCGGATGCGGCGGCCCGCCGCATCCGCGGAAACACGCGACGCCCGCCACACCTGGTGGCGATCCAGCCTGAGTTGTGACGGCGGGAGGACGCCGACGGGCGGCGCCTTCGCCACGGGCCGTGATCACCGCTCCGTCCTGACCCCACGTCGGCCCCCGCACCGGTGTCACCCCCTGCACAACGCAGGCAATCCGGATGCGTCGGGCCGCCGCATCCGCGGAAAATTGCGGCACTCCGCCGGCCACGCCGTCGCTCAGCCTGAGTTGCGCACGGCAGGCGGGTGCGAGGCTCGCACGATAGAGGGCGCCGACCGGCTGCACCAGCCCAGAGTCCATCCACAGCGGACGGTGCCTACAGTGGACCATGACCGCGAGCATCCTCGGGATCGGCACCGCCGTGCCGGCCACCCGCCTGACGCAGGACGAGGTGCGCGATCTGCTCGCCGCCCAGCCCGGACTCGACCGCCGGGCGCGCCGCATCCTGGACGCGGCGTTCGACGCGGCCGCGATCGACACCCGCCACACCGTGCTCGGCGACCTGGGCGCCCTCGGCGCCGGCGACGGCCTGCGCGTGCGCGACGGCGCGCTGCTGCTCTCGCCCTCGACCGGAGCGCGCAACGACGAGTTCCGCCGCTCCGCGCCACCGCTGTTCGCCGCCGCCGCCCGCGACGCGCTCGCGGCCGCCGGCGTGAGCCGCGACGCCGTCACCCACGTCGTCACCGTCTCGTGCACGGGCGTGTTCGCCCCCGGCCCCGACTACCTGCTCGTGCGCGACCTCGGCCTGTCGTCGTCGGTCGAGCGCGACCACCTCGGCTTCGTCGGCTGCGCGGCGGCGGTGCCGGCGCTCCGGATGGCCGCGCGCATCACGCGGTCGGATCCCGCCGCGGTCGTGCTCGTCGCGGCGGCGGAGCTGTGCTCGCTGCACATCACGAGCTCCGACGACCCCGAGCAGATCGTGGCGGCGTCGATCTTCGCCGACGGCGCCGCAGCGGCCGTCGTGTCCGCCGACCCGGCGTACACCGCGGCCCGGCGGCTGGAGCTCGGCGGCTTCGCGACGCGGCTGAGCGACGAGGGCGAGCGCGACATGACGTGGACCGCCGGCGACGCCGGATTCGAGATGACCCTCACCGCGGAGGTGCCGCGCATCGTCGGGCGCGAGATCGCGGGCGTCGTCGACGACGTGTACGGCGGCACGTCGGACGTCGACGCGTGGGCCGTCCACCCCGGCGGTCGCAGCATCCTGGACCGCGTCGAATCGGGCCTCGACCTCGACCCGACCGCGCTGGCCGCCTCGCGCGAGGTGCTGCGCACGCACGGCAACATGTCGAGCGCGACGCTGCTGTTCATCCTGCGCGACATGCTCGCCGACCCGGCGCGCCCCGACGGTCAGCGCATCGCGACGCTCGCGTTCGGTCCGGGTCTGACCGTCGAGGCGGCCCGGCTCGTGCTGCGGGACGCCGCCGACACCGCGGCCGCCGCATCCGCCGACGATGTCGTCCCCGCCGACGACGTCGTGCCCGGGACGCCGGTGCTCGTCGCGCCATGAGCCTGCGCGAGCGCGCCGTCGCGCTGATTGAGCTCATGGACGACCCCGACTGCGATCCGCGCCTGCTGGCCGCGACCTACCGCCGCTTCGGCGTGGTCAACCGCCTCATCTCGGGGTGGGGCACGGTGTGGCGACGCGAACTCGCACCCGCCCTCGCGACCCTCGGACGGCCGGCGCGGGTCCTGGACCTCGGATGCGGCGGCGGCGACCTGGTCGTGCGCCTGGCCGCGCTCGCCCGCCGCGACGGCCTCGACGTCGCGTGGACGGGAGCCGACCCCGACCCGCGAGCGGGCGACGTCGCCGCCGCGCGCACCGCGCCCGGGGTGCGCTTCGTGCGCGCGGACTCTGCCGACCTGCTCTGCGCGGGTGAGCGGTTCGACATCGTCGTGTCGAACCACGTGCTCCACCACCTGTCCGCGGCCGAGCTCGCGCGCTTCGCGCACGAGTCCCGCCAGCTCGCCCGCACGCGCGTGCTGCACGGCGACATCGCCCGCGGCCGGCTCGCGTACGCGCTGTACGCCGTCGGCATCGCGCCGCTCGCGCCGGGCACCTTCCTGCGCACCGACGGGCTGCGCTCGATCCGCCGCAGCTACCGCGCGCCCGAGCTGGCCGCCGCCCTCGGCTCCGCGTGGCGCGTTGGCGAGCCGGCGCCCTTCCGCCTCCTCGCCGTCGCGGACGGGGCGGCCGATGCCTGACGTCGCGATCGTCGGCGCGGGCCCGGTCGGCACGCTCCTCGCCGCCGAGCTCGCCCGACGCGGCGTCGACGTCGTGGCGATCGAGCGTCGCGCGGATGCCGCGGTCGGCTCGCGCGCGATCGGCGTGCACGCGCCCGTGCTCGCCGCCCTCGAGCCCTCCGGCGCGACCGAGCGACTCCTCGCCGCCGCCGTCCGCGTGGGCGTGGGCGAGGCGCGCTCGCGCGGACGCCTGCTCGGCGCCGTCCGCTTCGACCGCCTGTCGGCGCGCTTCCCGTTCGTGGCCACGCTGCCCCAGACCGAAACGTTCGCCGCGCTGGCGACGGACGCGCCCGTCCCGCTCCGGGGCGAGGCGGTCGCGGTGCGCGGCGGCGCCCGGCCGAGCGTGCGGGTGCGCGGCGCCGACGGCGGCGAGCACGTCGTCGAGGCGCGCATCGTCGTGGTCGCCGCGGGCCCTCGTGCCCGGGCGCTGCTGTGGCGCCCGGGTGCCGCACGCGAGCGCGCCTGCCCCGACCGCTACGTCATGGCCGACGTGCCCGCCGACGGCGGCGACGTCGCCGTCGTGAACCTCGACCGCGGCGGCGTGCTCGAATCGTTTCCGCTCCCCGGTGGTGTGCGCCGCTTCGTCGCGGCCGTGCGCGCCGACGTCGACGCGCCCGACGCGCGTACAGCGGCGCTGCGCGCAGCGCTGGGCGCCCGGGGTCTCGACGAGGAGGCGGCGCGGATCGAGCGCGCGGAGGAGTTCCGCATCCGCCGTGCCCTCGCGCCGGCGCTGCGGCGCGGGCCGCTCTTCGCGATCGGCGACACCGCGCACGAGGTCAGCCCGATCGGCGGCCAGGGCATGAACCTGGGCCTCCTGGATGCGGCGACCCTCGCGCCGCTGCTGGCGACGTGGGTGCGCACGGGTGCGGCGCCCGACGCCGAGCTCGCCCGCTGGGAGCGGCGACGGCTCGCGTCGTCGCGCGTGTCGGGCGGCATCGCCGTCGCCAACACCGTGCTCGGGCGTCCCGCGGGGCCGCGCGTCGATGCCGCGCGGGCGGCCGCCCTGCGCGTCGCCCTCGCGACCCCCGCCGCGCGGCTCCTCGCGCACGCGTACGCGATGGGCTTCGACCGCGGCTGAGCCGCCGCATCCGCGAATCGCCGAAAGTGCACCGCCGCGGCGAACGTGCACGCCCGGGCGAGCGGTTTCGCCGCGAGCGTGCCCTCTCGGCGGCGCGGGCGGCGCGGGCGGCGCGGGCGCCGCCGTCAGGCGAGCGCCGACGACGCGACGAGCTGCGCGGCCAGCAGCAGGGCCGCGAGCATCACGAGCCGGAACACCGTGCGCGCGGGCGGCCGCGCGATGACGACCCCCACGGTCGCGACGGCGGCGGCGAGCGCGCCCGCGAAGAACACCCACGCGACGGGCGCGACGGCGGCCGGCTGCCCGCCGGACGAGCCGAGCAGTACGGCCAGGGCGCCGGCGACGACCCCGGATGCGGCGAGCACGGCGCTCGCCCGCACTCCGAGGCGGTGCGGCAGCCCGCGGACGCCGGTCGCGCGGTCGTCGTCCAGGTCGGGCAGCACGTTCGTCAGGTGCACGGCGGCGCCGAGCGCGGCACCCGCCGCCGCCTGCCAGGCCGGCGCCCACGCCGGCGGAATCGCGGAGAGCGTCGCGAGCGAGGGGAACAGGCCGAAGCTCACGAGGAACGGCACGATCGAGACGGGCGTGTTCTTCAGCCCCGCGTTGTACGCCCACGCGGAGGCCAGCGCGACGGCGTGGGCGCCCAGCATCCCGACCCCGAGCGGCGCCGAGAGGGCGAGCGCGACGACGACGGCCCCGACGGCCACCGCGAGGGCCAGCCGCGGCGTGACCGGCCCGGCCACGAGCGGCTTGTCGCGCCGGCCGACCGCGGCGTCGCGGTGCGCGTCGATCGCGTCGTTGGAGAGGCCGACCGACACCTGCCCGGCGAACACGGCGACGGCCAGCAGCCCGAGCCGCCACGGGTCGAGCCCGGCGGCGAGGCCGAGGGCGAGCGCGAGCGCCGCGACCACCAGCGTCGGGCCCGGATGCGTCGACCCCCACAGCCCCCGCACCGTCGCCGCTCCGCTCACGTCTCGACGCTACCCGCCGGGGCGCGTCGCGCCGGGCTATTCGACGATCTCGGCCTCGATCACGTCGTCGTCATCCGTCGCCTCGGCCGCGGCCGCGGGGCCGTCGGAGCGCAGCGCGAGGCTCGCGCCGTCGGGCGCCACGTCCACCCGCACGAGGTCGCCGTCGCGGACGCCGCCGGCCAGCAGCGCCATCGCGAGGCGGTCCTGGATCTCCGACTGGATGAGGCGGCGGAGCGGGCGTGCACCGTACACCGGGTCGTAGCCGCGCTCGGCGAGCCACGCACGGGCGTCCGGCGTGACGGCGAGGGTCAGCCGACGCTCGCGGAGGCGCCGCTGCAGCGCGTCGACCGACAGCTCCACGATCTGCGCGAGGTCGTCCTCAGTGAGCGCCTGGAAGATCACGATGTCGTCGAGGCGGTTCACGAACTCGGGCTTGAACGCCTGCCGCACGAGCGCCTGCACCTGCTCGCGCTTCTGATCGATCGACAGCGTCGGGTCGATCAGGATCGGCGAGCCGAGGTTCGACGTCAGGATCAGGATCACGTTCGTGAAGTCGACCGTGCGGCCCTGCCCGTCGGTGAGGCGTCCGTCGTCCATGACCTGCAGCAGCACGTCGAAGACCTCCGGATGCGCCTTCTCGACCTCGTCCAGGAGCACGACGCTGTACGGGCGACGACGCACGGCCTCGGTCAGCTGACCGCCCTGCTCGTAGCCGATGTAGCCGGGAGGGGCGCCGACCAGCCGCGACACGGAGTGCTTCTCGCCGTACTCGGACATGTCGATGCGCACCATCGCGTGCTCGTCGTCGAAGAGGAACTCGGCGAGCGCCTTGGCGAGCTCGGTCTTGCCGACGCCCGTCGGACCGAGGAACAGGAACGAGCCGACGGGGCGACCCGGGTCGCTGATGCCCGCACGGGAGCGACGGATCGCGTCGGACACGGCCTTCACCGCGTCCTTCTGCCCGATGAGGCGCTTGCCGAGCTCCGACTCGAGATGCAGCAGCTTCTCGGTCTCGCCCTGGAGCAGCCGGCCGACCGGGATGCCGGTCCACGCCGCGATGACGGCGGCGATGTCCTCGTCGGTCACCTGGTCGTTGACCATGCGGTCGTCGGAGGTCTCCGCGGCCTCGGCGACCATGAGCTCGCGCTCGAGCGCTGGGATCTCGGCGTACAGCAGGCGCGAGGCCTTCTCGAGGTTGCCCTCGCGCTGCGCCCGCTCGGCCTCGACGCGCGCGGAGTCCAGGCGCGTCTTCAGCTCGCCGACGCGGTTGAGCGACGCGCGCTCGCGGTCCCACCGCGCCTGCAGGTCGTCCAGGCGGGCCTGCTCGCTCGCGAGCTGCTCGCGCAGCGCGGCGAGGCGCTCCTTCGACGCGTCGTCCTTCTCCTTCTTCAGCGCGAGCTCCTCGAGCTTCAGCCGGTCCACGTGCCGACGCAGCTCGTCGATCTCCAGCGGGGCGGAGTCGATCTCCATGCGCAGGCGCGACGCGGCCTCGTCGATCAGGTCGATGGCCTTGTCGGGCAGCTGACGCGCGGGGAGGTATCGGTTGGAGAGGGCGGCCGCGGCCACGAGCGCCGCATCCGCGATCGCGACCTTGTGGTGCGCCTCGTAGCGCTCCTTGAGGCCGCGCAGGATCGCGACGGTGTCTTCGACCGACGGCTCCCCCACGTACACCTGCTGGAAGCGGCGCTCGAGGGCGGCGTCCTTCTCGATGAACTCGCGGTACTCGTCGAGGGTCGTCGCGCCGATCAGGCGCAGCTCGCCGCGGGCGAGCATGGGCTTGAGCATGTTGGAGGCCGCGACCGATCCCTCGCCGCCGCCCGCGCCCATGAGCACGTGCAGCTCGTCGATGAAGGTGATGATGCGCCCGTCGGACTCGGTGATCTCCTTGAGCACGCTCTTGAGGCGCTCCTCGAACTGGCCGCGGTACATGGCACCCGCCACGAGCGCGGAGATGTCGAGGGAGACGAGCTCCTTGCCCTTGAGGCTCTCGGCGACGTCGCCCGCGACGATGCGCTGGGCGAGCCCTTCGACGACGGCCGTCTTGCCGACGCCGGGCTCGCCGATGAGGACGGGGTTGTTCTTGGTGCGGCGCGTGAGCACCTGGCTGACGCGCCGGATCTCGCTGTCGCGTCCGATGACGGGGTCGAGCTTGCCCTGACGCGCGCGGTCGGTGAGGTTGATGCCGAACTGCTCGAGGGCGCTCTGCGACTCCTCCTGTCCGGGCTGCTGGGTGGCGTTCATTCGTTCTCCTGAAGTCTGCATCCGCTCTGACCAGAAAACTTGAGCGGTATTGGCTCAAGTTTAGCACCGCACGGTCGCGCGCACCAGGGTCCGCTCGACCCCCCTCAGGCCGCGGATGCAGCGGCCTCGGCTGCGGGGGTGCACGCGAAGCGCGCGCGATACGCCGTCGGGGTGAGGCCGAGCGTGCGCGCGAAGTTCTGCCGCAGCACCGCCGCCGAGCCGAACCCGCTCTCCTCGGCGACGCGGTCGAGCCCCAGGTCAGTCTCCTCGAGCAGCCGCTGCGCGTGCAGGATGCGCTGGCGGGCCAGCCATGCGGCCGGCGTCGCGCCGAAATCCGCCTTGAAGCGACGCGCGAACGTGCGCGGCGACATGTGCGCCTTGGCCGCGAGCTGCTCGACGGAGAGGTCTTCGCGGAGGTTCGCGAGCATCCAGTCGCCGACCGGAGCCAGCGACATCGAGGCGGCCACGGGCAGCGGCCGGGCGATGAACTGCGCCTGTCCGCCGTCACGCTGCGGCGGCACGACCATGCGCCGCGCGATGACGTTCGTCAGCTCGGCGCCGAGCTCCTGCCGCAGCAGGTGCAGGCACGCGTCGATCCCGGCCGCGGTGCCGGCGCTCGTGATGATGCGCCCCTCCTGCACGTACAGCACGTCAGGATCGACCTCGACGTGCGGGAACATGCGCGCCATCTTGTTCGCGTACATCCAGTGCGTCGTGGCGCGCTTGCCGTCCAGCACGCCGGCCTGGCCGAGGATGAACGACGCGCTGCAGACGCTCAGCAGCCACGCGCCGCGCTCCGCGGTGCGGCGGACGAGGTCGATCACGCGTTCGTCGGTGCGGCCCCAGTACTCGTGCGGGGTCGGCGCGATGACGACGAGGTCGGCCTCGTACGCGAAGGAGAGGTCGTGCTCGACGTTCATCGAGAAGCCCATCTTCGACATGACGGGCCGGTCGGGGTCGGGAGTCACGACGCGGAAGTCGAAGTTCGGCACGCCGTCCGCTGAGCGGTCCAGGCCGAACGCCTCGCACGCGAGACCGAATTCGAACGGGGCGAACCCATCCGTGACGACGACGGCGACCGTCTGCATGGCTGCTCCTCGGGCTTGGCAGGATTCGTTCGGATACTGGCGATTCTGCCACTCGTGACCGGAAACACACAACCGTAGCGTTTCTGCCATGATCCTTCTCGCCCTCATCGCCGCCCTGTCCGTCCTCGCCGTGGTCGGCACGGTCGTCGCCGTGCTGCGCGACGGATACCGCGCGTGCCGCACCGACGTGCTGCGCGCGCCCGACCGCCCGGCCGCCGCCCCCGCGGGCGTTGCCGACGCCGCCCCCGCGGGCGTTGCCGCCGCCGCTGCGGTGGCTGACGCCGCTGCCGCTCGGGCGGCGATCGATGCCGCTGCTGCTCGCAGAATTCAGGCTGAGCGGCGCGACACGCCGGCCGCGGCGCTGCGCGCGCGGCGTGTCGCCTGAATTCCGCGCGCCGGGGCACCCTCGGGCGGCCCGCCCGTGCGGCTCCGCTCCTTAGACTCAGGGACGTGACGACGCCTCCTGCCGCCTATCTCCCCGCCGCGCCGGTCGCCCGCCGCGCCAATCCGCTCGGGCTGACCGCCACGATCCTCGTCGCGGCGGCGGTCGTGCTGCAGTTCATCGCGGCCGGCGTCACGGGGTCGCTCATCGCGAACGCCGCGGGCGACCTGTCGCTCTACTCCGTGACGAGCGGGGTGTTCGTGCTCGTCCAGGGGCTGATCGCCCTCGCCGCGGTGATCGTCGGCATCGCGGGGCTCGTGGTCAAGGACCGCCCGCACGCACTCGCGGGCATCGGCCTCGGCGGCGGCGCGGTCATCGTGCTCGGCATCGCGGCGTCACAGGTGACGAACCTCGTCCTCACGCTCTCGTCCTGAGCAGGCGCTCGTAGACCACGGTCATCGCGGCCGTGCGCGAGGACTGCCGGAACGCGTCGCGGATGCCCGGGTCGGGTTGCGGCGCGTCCCCCGCGACGATGTCCGCCGCCGCCCGCCGGAGCACGCGCGCGAGCGCTGCCACCGACCCGTCGTCGGGCGTCCACACCCCCGAGCCGAGCTCGCTCGCGATGTCGGGGTCGCTCACGATCGAGGGCGTGCCGAGCGAGGCCGCCTCGAACACCGTCATCCCCTGCGTCTCGAAGCCGATCGAAGTCTGCACCATCGCGTCCGCCGCCGCGATCCGCCGCAGCGTCTCGGCGTACGGCAGCCGGCCGGCGAATTCGACGGATGCAGCGGGCCGCTCCCGCTCGATGATCCGGCGCGCGGCGCGCAGCTGACCGCCCCCACCGATGACCGTGATGTCGGCGGCGATGCCCGACTCCACCACGGCCTCGAGGAAGGGCAGCAGGCGCTTCTCGGGGCTCATGCGCCCGGCCCACACGAGCCGTGGGCGCCCTGGCGGCCGCGAAGCGGCCCCACCGCTCGTGACGTCCTCGAGCACGGCGTCGTCGATGCCGTTCCACACCACGTCCACGGCCGGGAAGACGCCGTGCTGCTCGAGCCGCCGCGCGAAGTGCGCGGACGGCGCCGTCACGGCGTCCGACAGCTGCGCGAACCGCCGCAGGTACGCCCATCCGTCGCGGGCGCTGCGCCGCGGATTCGGCCGAGGCTCGCGGATTCGAACGCGCGCGGCCGCTGCATCCGAATCCGGCGACGCGATCCGCCTCCGCGGCGGCAGGCCCCGCCGCGCCCACACGTTGAGCACCGCGAGCACCGCGCGGGGGAAGGGCGCGGTCGCGGCGATGCCGACGTCGACGCGGTTGTGCATCGTGTGCACGACCGGGAGGCCGTGGCGCCGCGCGAAGCGGTGGCCGATGAGGGCGCCCCAGAAGTCCGCCTGCACGTGCACGAGATCGACGGGCGGACGGCCGGCGAGCGCCGCGTCGACCGCGCGGTCGGTGGCGCGTCCGGGCACGCTCAGCGAGTACTCGCGGTCGGGCGTGATCGGGATCGCCGGCAGATCGATGTAGGCCGTGTCGGACGGATGCGGCGCGAACATCCGCGGTGCGACGACCGTCACGGTGTGACCGGCGCGTTCCAGGTACCGCCGCTGCAGGCGCATCGACACCTGCGCACCGCCGGCGGATTCGACGTGCTGGTCGCCGAAGAAGACGACGTGCACGCTACTCCGGCAGCGGTTCGCCGCGGTACAGCGCCTCGAACGTGTCGAGGGTGCGCTCGATGTCGTGCACGATCACGCCGTCGAGCGAGGCCTGCTGCATCCGCAGCCGTTCCTCGGGCGACGCGGTGAGCACGTCGGTGAGACGCGCCGCGAGCTGGTCGACGTTGCCGGGCTCGAACAGGTAGCCGTTCTCGCCGTCGTGGACGAGGTGCGGCAGGGCCACCGCATCCGCCGCGACGACCGGCAGACCCGAGGCCATCGCCTCCATGGTCGCGATCGACTGCAGCTCGGCGATCGAGGCGATCGCGAACACGCTCGCCCGCGTGTACAACGCCCGCAGGTCCTCCTCCGACGCATGGCCGTGGAACGTGACGCGCCCGCCGACGCCGAGCTGGTCGGCCAGCTGCTCGAGGTTGCGGCGCTGGTCGCCGCCGCCGACGATGTCGAACGTCGCGTTCAGCGCCGGGTCGAGCTTCGCGAGTGCGCGCAGCACGACGTCGATGCCCTTCTCCGTCGTCAGGCGCCCGACGAAGAGGATGCGATTGGCGTCGCGGGGCGTGAGGTCGGGCGTGTAGTTCCGGCGGTCGATGCCGCAGCTGACGGGGATGACGTCGTGGATGTCGATCGTCGCCTCGAGGAAGTCGGCCGCCTTGCGCGTGGGCGTCGTGACCGCGCGCGTCATGCGGAACGTGCGCTGCGCGTCGGCCCACGCTGCCCGCACGAACACCTTGTCCAGCAGCGGCGGGAGGGTCGTGAAGTCGAGGATGTTCTCGGCCATCACGTGGTTGGTCGCGACGATCGGGATGCCGCGCTTGCGCGCCTCGCGGGCGAGCCCGCGACCGATCACGATGTGCGACTGGATGTGGACGACGTCGGGCCGCACGCTGTCGAGCACCTCGCGCGCGTAGTGCTTGGACCGCCACGGCCACACGAAGCGCAGCCAGTCGTGCGGAGGCCAGCGCACCGACGGGAGCCGGTGCACGGTCACCGGGACGCCCTCGATGATCTCCGTCGCGGGCGGCGCCTTGCGGTAGCGGGTGTTCGGCGCCATGACGTGTACGTCGTGCCCGCGGGCGGCCAGGCCGGCGGCGAGGCGCTCGGCGAAACGCGCCGCACCGTTGATGTCGGGTGCGAACGTGTCGCAGCCCATGACGATCGTGAGCGGGCGCGCGGCGGGGGGATGCTCGTCAGGCGTCGCGGGGGTGGTCACGGAAGTGGCTGCCTATCTGTGCGGCGGGGTGGGTCGCACGGTGCGGTGCATGCGCGCACCTACTGTACCCGAGCGCCCCGCGGCGGCCCGGGAATGCCCCCGGGCGCCGCGGCGATGCGCTCTCAGCGGGCGGGCACGCCCTCTCCGGATGCGGCGCCCTCGGGCGCGACCGCCGCCTCGCCGGCGGCCTGCTCGAACTGCGACTGGTACAGGCGCCAGTACGCGCCCTTCGCGGCGATGAGCTCGTCGTGCGTGCCCTTCTCCACGATGTCGCCGTGCTCCATCACGAGGATGAGGTCGGCGTCGCGGATCGTCGAGAGGCGGTGGGCGATCACGAACGACGTGCGTCCTTCGCGCAGCGCCGCCATCGCGTGCTGCAGCAGCAGCTCCGTGCGCGTGTCGACCGATGACGTGGCCTCGTCGAGGATGAGCACCGACGGCTGCGCGACGAACGCGCGCGCGATCGTGATGAGCTGCTTCTCACCCGCCGACACGTTCGCCGCGTCCTCGTCGAGGACGGTGTCGTAGCCCTCGGGCAGCGAACGCACGAACTGGTCGACGCGCGTGGCCACGGCCGCCTCGACGATCTCCTCGTCGGTGGCCGACTCGCGTCCGTAGCGGATGTTGTCGCGGATGCTGCCCGCGAACAGCCACGGGTCCTGCAGCACCATGCCGGTGCGCGAGCGCACGTCGGCACGGCGCATGTCGGCGATGTCCTGCCCGTCGAGGAGGATCCGCCCGCCGTCGAGCTCGTAGAAGCGCATGATGAGGTTCACGAGCGTCGTCTTGCCGGCGCCGGTCGGCCCGACGATGGCGACGGTCTGGCCGGGCTCGACCCGGAACGACAGGTCGGTGATGAGCGGCCGGTCGGGCGAGTACGAGAAGCGCACATGCTCGAACTCGATGACACCGCGACCGCCCGACGGGCGCGGCGCGTCGGCGGCATCCGGCTCCTGCTCCTCGGCGTCGAGCAGCGCGAACACCCGCTCGGCCGACGCGGTGCCCGACTGCACGACCGCGGCCATGCCTCCCAGCTGCGACAGCGGCTGCGTGAACTGCTGCGAGTACTGGATGAAGGCCTGCACGTCGCCGAGGCGGATCTGGCCGGCCGCGACCATGAGGCCGCCGAGCACGGCGATGCCGACGTAGGTCAGGTTCCCGACGAACATCATGCCCGGCATGATGATCCCCGACAGGAACTGCGCCTTGAAGGACGCCTCGAACAGCTCGTCGTTCTCGGCCGCGAACTTCTCGCGCGCGTCCTGCTGGCGGCCGTAGACCTTCACGAGCGCGTGACCGGAGAACGACTCCTCCACGCGGGCGTTGAGTCGGCCGACCTTCTTCCACTGCGTGCCGAACGCCTTCTGCGAGCGGGGCCCGATGACGCCGAAGATGACCGCCATGAGCGGCAGGGACACGAGGGCGACGAGCGCGAGCTGCCACGAGATCGTGAACATCAGCACGAGCACGCCGATGACGGTCAGCACCGACGTCAGGGCGCTCGAGAGCGACTGCTGCATCGTCTGCGTGATGTTGTCGATGTCGTTCGTGACGCGGGAGATCAGCTCTCCGCGCTGCACTTTGTCGAAGTACGACAGCGGCAGCCGGTTGACCTTCGCCTCGACGTCTTCGCGCAGCCGCCACATCGTGCGGACCATGATCACGTTGATGACGTAGCCCTGGATCCACGACAGCAGCGACGAGCCGATGTAGATGAGCAGCACGATGAGGATCACGGTGCGCAGCGCGGCGAAGTCGATGCCCGCGCCGGGTTGGAAGTTCTGCATCGCCGCGACGATGTTGGCGAAGTCGTCCTGACCGCCCGCACGCAGCGCCTCCACGACCTGCTCCTGCGTGGTGCCCGGCGGGAACTGCCCGCCCACGGCGCGCGAGACGACGCCCTCGAAGATGATGTTGGTCGCCTCGCCGAGCACGCGCGGTGCGAGCACCGACAGCACGACGCCGAGGGCGCCGAGGATCGAGACGACCGTGAACGAGCCCGCGTAGGGCCGCAGCAGGCCGATCAGGCGCCGGAAGCTCGCGCCGAAGTCGGCCGCCTTGCCGGGCGCCACGCTGTCCCAGCTGCCGGAGGTCTGTCGCGCCTGCTCCGCCAGTTCGAGCTCGGCGCGCTCCTCCTCGGTCAGTGCATCGGGCGTGCTCATGCCTCCACCCCCAGCTGGGACTCCACGATCTCGCGGTACGTCTCGTTGGTCTCGAGCAGCTGCTCGTGCGTGCCGACGCCGACCATGCGGCCGCCCTCGAGCACGACGATGCGGTCGGCTCCGGTGATCGTGGAGACGCGCTGCGCGACGACGATCTTCGTCACCTCCGGCAGCTCTCGCCACAGCGCCTGTCTCAGACGGGCGTCCGTGGTCAGGTCGAGGGCCGAGAACGAGTCGTCGAACACGAGCACTTCGGGCCGGTGCACGATCGCGCGCGCGATCGCGAGGCGCTGCCGCTGACCGCCCGACACGTTCGTGCCGCCCTGGGCGATGCGCGCCTGAAGGCCCCCCTCCATCCGCTCGACGAAGTCTCGCCCCTGCGCGATCTCGAGCGCCTGCCACAGCTCGTCGTCGGTGGCCTCCTCGCGCCCGAAGCGCAGGTTCGAGGCGACCGTGCCGCTGAAGAGGAACGGACGCTGCGGCACGAGCCCGATCCGCTTCCACAGCGCCTCGAGGTCGGCCTGGCGCACGTCGACGCCGCCCACGCGCACCGCGCCGCCGGTGGTGTCGAACAGGCGCGGGATGAGAGAGACGAGCGTCGTCTTGCCGGCACCGGTCGACCCCACGATCGCGACGGTCTCGCCCGGGCGGGCGTCGAACGTGATGCCCGCGATGACGGGGGACTCGGCGCCGGGGTAGATGAAGGAGACGTCGTCGAACGCCACCGCCCCGGGCGTGGGGAAGCGGTCGACCGGCGCGGTCGGCGGGACCAGGGTCGACTCGCTCGCGAGCACCTCGCCGATGCGCTCGGCCGACACCGCGGCGCGCGGGATCATGATCGTCATGAAGCTCGCCATCATCACGCCGCCGAGGATGAGGCCGACGTACTGGATGAAGGCGAACAGCGTGCCGATCTCGACCGAGCCGTTGTCGACCTCGATGCCGCCGAACCAGATGACACCGACGATCGTGACGTTGAGCACGAGCATCACGAGCGGGAAGAGCAGGACGAACAGCGACCCGACCTTGCGGCCCACGACCATGATGTCGGTGTTCGCGCCGCGGAACCGCTCCTCCTCGATGTCTTCCCGCACGAACGCGCGCACGACGCGGACGCCGGTGAGCTGCTCGCGCATCACGCGGTTCACGCCGTCGAGCTTGCCCTGATAGCTGCGGAACAGCGGCACCATGCGGCTGACGATGATGCCGGCGAGGATCAGCAGCGTCGGCACCGAGACGCCGATGAGCCAGCTGAGCCCGAGGTCCTGCTGCAGCGCCATGATGATGCCGCCGATCGCGAGGAGCGGCGCGCTCACGAGCATCGTCGCGGACATCATCGCGAGCATCTGCACCTGCTGGACGTCGTTCGTGTTGCGGGTGATGAGCGAGCCGGGGCCGAATTGCGACACCTCGCGCTCGGAGAACGCGCTGACCTTCTCGAACACGTCGCCGCGGATATCGCGTCCGGCGCCCATGGAGGCGCGGGCGGCGAAGTAGGTGGCGATCACGGCGGCGACGATCTGGCCGAGCGAGATCATGAGCATGATCGAGCCCTGCGACCAGATGTAGGCGGTGTCGCCCCGCGCGACGCCGTTGTTTATGATGTCGGCGTTCAGGCGCGGCAGGTACAGCGAGGCCATGGCCGAGGCGAACTGGAAGACCAGCACGCCCACGAGGAGCCAGCGGTACTTCGCGAGGTAGCGGGCGAGGAGTTTGACGAGCACGGGATCTCCCACGGACGGCGGAGTGAGCGGGCGGCGCGGCACCGCGAACTACACCTTGGCACGCGCCGCCGACACCGGCCATCGACGTACGCTCAGGGCGTACCCGTAGCCTGGGCGCCATGCCTCGTCTTCAGGCCGACGCCGACCCCGCCGCGTGGGTGCCCGTCACCGGATCGCTCGGCTGGCGCGGGCGGCGGCACCGCAAGGCCGCGATCCGGATGCTGCTGGGCCAGGCCGGGCGCGCGATCGCGCCCGAGTCGGCCGGTCGTGGCGGCGGAGTGCTCGCCTGGGCGCTCAGCCAGGCGACGCCGCTGCTCCTGCGCCGCGCGGACGGGCGCGTGCTCGTGTGGGTGTGGAAGGACGATCCCGAGCTCGTCGTGGTGATGGCCCAGCTGCAGGAGCTCACGCCGCAGCTGCGCACGGCGCGCGCGATGATGCCGATGGAGTTCGACGACACCGAGGACTTCCGCAACCCCCACCTCGGCGTCGGCGAGAAGCTGGTCATGGACCTGCCGAAGGATCCGCGGACGCCGCCGTTCGCGACCTACACGTGGGACACCGGCACGCACCTCGTCACGGTGACGGCGGTGTGCTCCGACCGCGAGCGGGTCGGCACGGTGCTGCCCGCCGTCGAGGCGATCGCCCGCAGCATCCGGGTCGTCGACGACCTCGCCGTCGGCGAGTCGCCCACGATCCTGCGCATCGACCCCGCCTGAGCGGGATCGCCGGCGCGCGGCGTCAGTCGCCGGTGTCGTCGCGGGGCGGCAGCTGCCGCGGACGCCACAGCACGATGTCGGTCGCGCGGCGCACGCGCACGCCGTGGCGGAGCGGGATGACGCCGCCGCTCGGGCCGGCGGCGAACACGCGCGCGCCGGGCCGGCTCTCGCGCTCGGCCAGGAGCTGGCGCTCGAGGTCGCTGACGCGGCGCGACAGCGCGTGCACGCGCTCCTCCAGCGCGAGGAGCCGCGCGATCGCGGGGAGGCTCATGCCCTCGCTCGACAGGCGGGCGACCTCGCGCAGCTGCTCCACGTGGCGCGCGGAGTAGCGGCGGGAGCCGCCCTGCGTGCGCGCGGGCACGACGAGGCCGAGCCGGTCGTACTGCCGCAGCGTCTGCGGGTGCATGTTCGACAGCTCGGCGGCCACCGCGATCGCGAAGATCGGGGCGTCCTCGTCGATCTCGTCGTCAGCCATTCGTCGTCACCTCCTCCGCGCCTCGCGCGCCTTCCTCAGCCGCGCGCCTTGGACAGCAGGTCGGCGCGCGGGTTCTCCTTCGGCTCCACGTCGTGGAAGCGCTCGAGCGCCTCCCGTGCGGCGTCGTCGAGGTGCGACGGCACGACGACCTGCACCTCGGCGAGGAGGTCGCCCGTGCCCTTCGACGTGTGCACGCCGCGGCCCTTCACCCGCAGCACGCGTCCCGACGGGGTGCCGGGGGCGACCCGCAGCTTGACGGGCTCTCCGCCCAGGGTCGGCACCTCGATCGTCGCGCCGAGGGCGGCCTCGGTGAAGGTGACCGGCACCGTCACGCGCAGGTTCAGACCGTCGCGCGTGAACACCGGATGCGGCCGAACCTGCACCTGCACGACGATGTCGCCGGGCTCGCCGCCGTCGGGCGATGGGCGTCCGCGGCCTCGGAGGCGGATCTTCTGCCCGTCCGAGACACCGGCCGGGATCTTGACCTTGAACGGCTTGCCGTCCTCGCCCTGCAACGTGATCGTCTCGCCCTGGGTCGCCGTGGCGAAGTCGATCGTCGTGCGGGCCGTGACATCCGCCCCCCGCTGCGGGCCGCCGAAGCCGCGGAATCCGCCGCTGGGCTGGCCGAAGCGACCGGAGCCGAAGCCCCCGCCACCCTGGTCGAACACCGAGAAGAAGTCGTCGAACCCACTCGTGCTCGTGCGCGTGCGACCACCGCGGCCGCCCTGCCCGAACATGCTGAACACGTCCTCGAACCCGCCCGCGCCCTCACCGCCCGCCGTGAAGCGGGCGCCCGAGCCCATCGCGCGGATCTGGTCGTACTCGGCGCGCTGTTCGGGGTCGCTGAGCACCGCGTACGCCTCGCTGATCTCCTTGAAGGTCGCCTCGGCCTGGGCATCGCCGGGGTTCGAATCGGGGTGATACTTGCGGGCGAGCTTGCGGTACGTCTTCTTCAGATCGGCTTCCGAGACGTCCTTGTCGACACCGAGGACCTTGTAGAAGTCCTTGTCGAACCAGTCCTGACTCGCCATGCGCTCTCCTACTCGGCCGGAACGGCGACGACGACCTTGGCGGGTCGCAGCTCGACCGAGCCGAGGCGGTAGCCGACCTCGACGACCTCGAGGATCGTCGGCTCGGTGACACCCGGCGTGGGGGCCTGGAAGATCGCCTCGTGCTGCTGCGGGTCGAACGGCTCGCCGGCGGCGCCGTACGACACGACGCCCTGACGCTCGGCGAGCGCGCGCAGCTTGTCGGCGATCGCGGCGAAGGGCGTGCCCGCCTCGAGGTCGCCGTGCTTCTCGGCGCGGTCGAGGTCGTCGAGCACCGGCAGCAGACCCTTGACGGCCTCGCCCTTCGCGCGCTCGATCTCCCGCTCGCGCTGCTCCTCGGTGCGGCGGCGGTAGTTGGCGTACTCCGCCTGCAGGCGCTTGAGGTCGGTCAGCAGCGCCGACTCGAGGTCGGCGAAGCGGGCGTCCTCGGATGCGGCATCCGCCGTCTGCTCGGTGCCGAGGATGTCGTCCACGGTCAGCTCGTCCTGCGACGAGGGGTCGGATGCTTCGACAGGCTCAGCAACCGACCCCTCCTCGTCCGGTCGAACCTCGTCCTCGTCCCCGGTCCCTGAGCCCGCCGAAGGGTCGAAGTTCTTGTCCGTCATGTCAGCTCTTCTTCTCGTCCTCGTCGTCGACGACCTCGGCGTCGATGACGTCCTCCTCCGGGTTCGGCGTGGTGCCGTCGCCCGGGGTGCCGGCGGGGGCCTCGTCGGAGGACTGCGCCTGCTGCGACGACTTGTAGATCGCCTCGCCGATCGCGCTCTGGCTCTGGTTGAGCTTGTCGAACGCGGTCTTCACGGCGTCGTCGTCGTCCCCGGCGAGCGCCGACTTCAGTGCGTCGACGTCGGCCTGCACCGACTCCTTCACCTCTGCGGGGATCTTGTCCTCGTTGTCCGTGAGGAGCTTGTCCACCGAGTACGAGAGGGTCTCGGCCTGGTTGCGGGTCTCGGCCGACTCGCGGCGCTTCTTGTCCTCGGCCGCGTGCTCCTCGGCCTCGCGCACCATCCGCTCGATGTCCTCCTTCGCGAGCGACGAGCCGCCCGTGATGGTCATCGACTGCTCCTTGCCGGTGCCCTTGTCCTTCGCCGAGACGTGCACGATGCCGTTCGCATCGATGTCGAAGGTGACCTCGACCTGCGGGATGCCGCGCGGCGCGGGCGCGATGCCGGTGAGCTCGAACGTGCCCAGCGGCTTGTTGTCGCGCGTGAACTCGCGCTCGCCCTGGAAGACCTGGATCGCGACCGACGGCTGGTTGTCGTCGGCGGTCGTGAAGGTCTCGCTGCGCTTGGTCGGGATGGCGGTGTTGCGCTCGATGAGCTTCGTCATGATGCCGCCCTTGGTCTCGATGCCGAGGCTGAGCGGGGTCACGTCGATGAGGAGGACGTCCTTGCGCTCGCCCTTCAGCACGCCGGCCTGCAGGGCGGCGCCGACGGCGACGACCTCATCCGGGTTCACGCCCTTGTTGGCCTCCTTGCCGGCCTCGCGCTTGACGAGCTCGGCGACGGCGGGCATACGGGTCGAGCCACCGACCAGCACGACGTGCGCGATGTCGGACACCTTGACGCCGGCCTCGCGGATGACGTCGTCGAACGGCTTCTTCGTGCGGTCGAGGAGGTCCTTCGTCAGGTCCTCGAACTTCGCGCGCGTGATCGTCTCGCTCAGCGACACGGGACCCGAGTCGGTCAGCGACAGGTAGGGCAGGTTGACGCTCGTCGACGTCGAGCTCGAAAGCTCCTTCTTCGCCTGCTCGGCGGCCTCCTTGAGGCGCTGCAGCGCGATCTTGTCGCCTGAGACGTCGACGCCCGTCGTGTCCTTGAACTGCTTGATCAGGTGGTCGACGAGGCGCTGGTCCCAGTCGTCGCCGCCGAGGCGGTTGTCACCGGCGGTCGCGCGCACCTGGATGGTGGAGAAGTCGTCGTCCTTGCCCACCTCGAGCAGGGACACGTCGAACGTTCCGCCACCGAGGTCGAAGACGAGGATGAGCTCGTCCTCCTTGCCCTTGTCCAGGCCGTACGCGAGCGCGGCGGCGGTGGGCTCGTTGATGATGCGCAGCACGTTCAGGCCCGCGATCTCGCCGGCCTCCTTCGTGGCCTGGCGCTCGGCGTCGTTGAAGTACGCGGGCACCGTGATGACGGCGTCGGTGACGCTGTCGCCCAGGTACTCCTCGGCGTCGCGCTTGAGCTTCTGCAGGATGCGCGCGGAGATCTCCTGCGGCGTCCACTTCTTGCCGTCGACGTCGAAGGTCCAGTTCGTGCCCATGTGGCGCTTGACGCTGGACACGGTGCGGTCGACGTTCGTCACGGCCTGGCGCTTGGCGGTCTCGCCGACGAGCACCTCGCCGTCCTTGGTGAACGCGACGACCGAGGGGGTCGTGCGGAACCCTTCGGCGTTGGCGATCACCTTGGGCTCGCCGCCCTCGAGGACGCTCACGACGGAGTTGGTCGTACCGAGGTCGATTCCCACTGCACGGGGCATATTCGTTTCTCCTTGGTCTGAGCCGGGTGGACGGCTCGTGGTTGCGGAAGTCTGCTCGCTATCTGTCCCCCGAGCTAGCCGAGGGGTGGTCCCCGAGCTAGCCGAGGGGTGGTCCCCGAGCTAGCCGAGGGGTTGAGTCGCGATGACTCAAGCGTAACGAGGGGCTGGCCAGGCGTCAAGTGAACTTGATATGAATTGGCTCAACTTCCCACTAGCATGGGCGCATGCCCCTCCCCTGGACGCTCACGCGCCTCAGCGGCCCGCGCGTCGTCGTCGATCTGCTCCGAGAGGACGACCTCGACGCCCTCGCCGCCATCCAGTCCGATCCCGACATCTGCCGCTACATGCTGTACGAGCCCCGCTCACGCGAGCGCGTCGCCCAGCTGATCGCCGAGAGCATGCCGCTGGACACGCTGACCGCCGACGGCGACGACATGCAGCCCGCGATCCGGCTGGCCGACGGCACGCTGATCGGCACGCTGTACGTCAAGCTCGTCAGCGCGGCCGACCGTCAGGCGGAGATCGGCTGGGCGCTGTCGCCCGCGGCACAGGGGCGCGGATACGCCGCGGAGGCCGCATCCGTCCTGCTCGACGCCCTCTTCGGCGACGCGGGGCTGCATCGCGTGCGCGCCGACCTCGATCCGCGCAACACCGCCTCGATCGCGCTGTGCCGGCGGCTGGGGATGCGCGAGGAGGCGCTGTTTCGCGAGGACCTGTGGTTCAAGGGCGCGTGGGGCGACACCGCCGTGTACGCGATCCTGGATCGCGAATGGCGGGCGCGGCGCGGTGGCGTCGCCGGCGACGCGCCGGGCGTAGCCTGAGCGCGACGGCCCCCGCGACCCCCGCGGCGCGCGGCCGGGCACGATCCGCCGCACCAGGCGTTCACCGAAGGGCAGCACAGTGGCTGACATGACCTCCCCCGACGCCACCCCTCGCGACACCGCCCCCGCGTTCTCCGCGACGACGCCCACCGACGCGCTCGCCGCCGCGGTGGCGACGGATGCGGCGCCCGAGCGCACGCGCCCGCGCATCGTGATCGCGTGGGGGCTGTGGGACTGGGGCTCGGCGGCGTTCAACGCCGTCGTGACGACCTTCGTGTTCACGGTCTACCTCACGAGCGAGAGCTTCGGACCCTCGGGCGTCGTGGAGGCGCAGCTGGGGTGGGCGCTCTCGGCGGCGGGGCTGCTGATCGCCCTGCTCGCCCCCGTGACCGGCCAGCGCTCGGACACCTCGGGGCGACGCAAGCTCTGGCTCGCGGTCAACACGTACATCGTCGTGGCGATGACCGCCGCGATGGTGTTCGTCGCCCCCGACCCCTCGTTCCTGTGGCTCGGGCTCCTCCTCGTGGCCGCCGGCAACGTCTTCTTCGAGTTCGCCGGTGTGAACTACAACGCGATGCTGTCGCAGGTGTCGACGCCGCGCTCGATCGGCCGCGTGAGCGGCATCGGCTGGGGCATGGGCTACGTCGGCGGCATCGTGCTGCTGCTCATCGTGTACTTCGGCTTCATCCAGGGCCTCTTCGGCGTGCCGGAGGGCGACGGCTGGCCGGTGCGGCTCGCCATGCTCGTCTCGGCGGCGTGGTTCGGCATCTTCGCCCTCCCGGTGCTGTTCGCGGTGCCCGAGTACCGCGGCGTGGGCGTGCGCCGCGAGCGTGTCGGCTTCTTCGCGTCGTACGCGCGGCTCGGCCGCGACATCGCCCGCCTCTGGCGCGAGTCGCGGCACACCGTGTGGTTCCTGCTCTCCTCGGCGGTGTTCCGAGACGGCCTGGCGGGCGTGTTCACGTTCGGCGGCGTGCTCGCCGCATCCGTCTTCGGGTTCTCTCCGGGCGAGGTGATCATCTTCGCGGTGGCCGCCAACGTCGTCGCGGGCATCTCCACGATCCTCGTCGGCACGCTCGATGACCGTCTGGGCGCGAAGCCCGTCATCGTGACGGCGCTGATCGGCCTCGTCGTGTCGGGGATGCTCGTGTTCCTGCTCCACGACGGCGGCCAGATCGTGTTCTGGACGGCCGGCCTCGCGCTGTGCCTGTTCGTCGGGCCCGCGCAGTCGGCGTCGCGGACCTTCCTCGCCCGCATCATCCCGCCCGGCCGCGAGGGCGAGGTGTTCGGCCTCTACGCGACGACCGGGCGCGCGGTGTCGTTCCTCGCGCCGACGATGTTCGCGCTGTTCGTCTCGGTGTTCGGCGCCGCGTACTTCGGCATCCTCGGGATCGTGCTCGTCCTCCTCGTCGGACTCGCGCTGCTCATCCCCGTCCGCGCGAAGCAGGACGTGCTGCGCTAGCCTCGCGCGCTGCGCCGAGCGGCGCCGAAAGTGCACGCGCGCGGCGAGAGTGCACGTCCGGGCGAGCGGTCTCGCCGCGACGGTGCACTCTCGGCGGCGGATGCGGCGGGTTCAGCCGCGCGGCCACGCGTCGGCGAGCTTCGCGAGGAGGCGCGCGAGCTCGGCCCGCTCCGCTTCGCTGAAGTCGGCGAGCGCGCTCTGCACGGCGTCGCGGCGCTGATCGCGGAATCCGCGCACGAAGGCGGCACCCGCATCCGTCAGCGCGATGCGCGTGCGCCGCGCGTCGTCGGGGTCGGGCTCGCGCCGAAGGAGCCCGAGCTCCTCGCCCTGCTGCACGAGACGTGACGCGCGGGGCTGGTCGACGCCGATCGCCTCGGCCGCCTCGCCGACGCTGAGCGGATGCTCCGCCGCGGCCAGCGCGTCGAGGAGGCGCAGCCGCGCGAGACCGGCACGCGGACCCCCGCGCATCGCCCACGGGCCGCCCGCGCCCCACGGGCCGGCCTGCCCGCCGGGACCGCCGACGCCGCGCCGGCCGCCGTGCGAACCGTGGCCGTCGGGGTCGTGCGGACCGTGGCCCCCGCGCCAGGCGCCTCTGCCCTCCCACGGACCTTTTCCCTCCCACGGTGGAGCGGGGCGCGGCCCTCGCAGACGCGCGAGGGCGGCGGCAATGGCATCGACGGGGTCGGGAGCGGTCATGGAGACGAATTTACATGCCACTTGACATGCATCGGGAATACATGTCACCCTACATGCAGTTGCTTGTAATATGACATGCACCTTCGGAACGGCGTCGCCACACCGAAGACACCGGCGGCTCGACCGCCCGACGAAAGGATTCCCATGGACAGCACGAATGCTTCCCCCAACGACCGTACGCTCGGCTTCTGGCTGCGCGCGGTCGACGCCCTGCTCGACCGTGCGATCGCCGAGGCGCTCGCGACCGAGCAGCTCTCCCGCCGCGACTGGATGCTGTTGAACGTCCTCGACGGACGTGTCGACGCCCCGTGGTTGCAGGAGCGCCTCGCCCGCAAGGGCGGTGGCCGCATCCGGCGCCTCGCCGACCGCGGCTGGGTCACCCTCGACGACGATCAGTGGACGCTCACCGACGAGGGCCGCGCCGCACGCGAGCGTCTCGGCGAACTCGTCGACGGCGTGCGCAAGCGCGTCGCCGGCGCCGTGTCGCCCGAGGACTACGCGACCACGATCGCTTCCCTCGAGGCCATCGCCCGCGAACTCGGCTGGACCGACGACGGCTCCGTCGCCTTCCGCGGCCGCGGCCGCCGGGGCTTCGGCTTCGGCCCGCGCGGCGGATTCGGTCCGGGCTTCGGCCCGCGGCACGGCTTCGGCCCCTGCGCGCACGGCGAGCACGAGGGCGGCTTCGGCCCGCGCGGCGGATTCGGTCCGGGCTTCGGCCCGCGGCACGGCTTCGGCCCCTACGCGCACGGCTTCGGCCCGCGACCGGGCTTCGGCCCCTTCGGTCGCGGCTTCGGCCCGCACGGGCACGGCCGCGGCTGCGCCCCCGCCGACGACACCGCGTACGAGCGCGGCTTCACCGCCGGGTTCGCTCAGGGCCGCGAGGCCGGAGCCGGCTTCCCCGCCGCATCCGTCGCCCCGACCACGCCCGCCGCTCCGACCGCCTGATCGCGTTCGCAATTCAGGAAGAGCGGTCCGTCACCGCAGAGCCGCTCCCGGAATTCCGGGGGCGGCTCTGCCCGTGTGCGCGGATTCTCCTGAATCACGGACCGGAATCGGCGGCCCGATTCAGCGGCCGGGCGAGCCCGCGTCGGTCACGCCGACGTCGGTGCGGTGGAAGTTCACGAATGAGCGGGATGCGGTGGGGCCGCGCTGGCCCATGTACCGGTTGCCGTACGGGCCGGTGCCGTAGGGGTTCTCGGCGGGCGACGTGAGCCGGAAGAAGCACAGCTGACCGATCTTCATCCCGGGCCACAGCTTGATCGGCAGTGTCGCGACGTTCGACAGCTCGAGCGTGACGTGACCGGAGAACCCGGGGTCGATGAACCCTGCGGTCGAGTGTGTCAGCAGCCCGAGCCGGCCGAGCGACGACTTGCCCTCGAGGCGCGCGGCGACGTCGTCCGGGAGGGTGACCTGCTCGAACGTCGACCCGAGCGCGAACTCGCCGGGGTGCAGGATGAACGGCTCGTCGGGCGCGACCTCGATGAGGCGCGTGAGCTCCGGCTGGTCCTCGGCGGGATCGATGAAGGGGTACTTGTGGTTGTCGAACAGGCGGAAGTACCGGTCGAGCCGCACGTCGACGCTCGAGGGCTGCACCATCGTCGCGTCGTAGGGCGCGAGCCCGATCCGTCCCGAGTCGAGCTCGGCCCTGATGTCGCGATCCGAGAGCAGCACGGCATCAGCCTAGAGCGCGCGCGCTGTTATGCTGTCCGGGCGCCGCACGGGCGCACGGGGCTGTAGTTCAATGGCAGAACTTCTGCTTCATCATCCCAGACGCGCCTCGCCCCTCATCTAGGTCTCCTGGACCCAGCAATTGCTGGTGTCCAGCGGTGTCTTCGACACCATGGGAGACCACCGATGACCGCATTCTCGACGGAGTTTCGACGGAGAAACCCTGCATTGGGTGCCGATCGGCCGCGCCGACGTCACCGTTCTGCACCACATCTCACCCGAGGTTCAGCGCAGCGATGCCGCGTTGCACGGCTGTCGCACCTACGGTGCATGACACCACAGACGCCCCGACCCCGCGACCCCGCCCCGCTCGACCCGACGAGGCTCGACCTGACTGCCGACGGCGCACCGATCATGTGGACGGTCGAGGAGACGGCCGCGTTCCTCGGGCTCACCCGGCACACCCTCGACGTGTGGCGGTCGAACAGGTCCGGCGGACCGGTCTACGTCAAGATCGCAGGCAACCGCATCCGCTACTTTCCTGCCGACGTGCGGGACTGGCTCATCGCCCAGCGGCGGGGGTCGTGATGCCCAGGCCGAAGAAGCAGCCGGGTGAGCTCGGCAGGGTTAGTGTCCAGCAGTACCGGGAGCGGTTCCGCGCCGACACCCGCATTCGTGACGGCGAAGGTCGAGCACACCACGTGCAGGGGTGGGGTCCTTCCCCGGAAGCCGCGCAAGACGACCTGCAGCGCAAGGCCCACCTCATCTGGGGCGGCGTCTTCCAGCAGGTCGACCCGGCCGGGACGGTCGAGCAGCTCGCCGTCGCCTGGTTGCTGGATCTCCGGCGGAATCGGCAATGGGACGAGGCCGACCCGCAGCCGGGCAAGATCAAGCCGCAGTCGATCGATCGCTATGAGGGAACACTGCACAGCACGATCAAGCCGCTGCTCTGGGGAGTGAAGATCACGTCGTTGACGCCGGCGCGCATCTACAACTTCCTCCACGAGGTAGCCCGCACGAAATCGAATCACGAGGCCTTGATGGCTCGCAGCGTGCTCGCCGGCATGTTCGACCTAGCGATTCTGCACGGTGTCGTCTCGCCAGGAGCCAGTCCGGTGCCCTCAGTAAGGACACTCGCCATCCACCGCCCAGCCTCGAAGCTGATTGCGTTGACTGACGACGACCTCGCGGTGATCATCCAGCTCGTCCTGGCGTGGGAGCAGAATCGTGGAAGCAAGACCGGGAAGCGACCCGACGTGCGCCTCCTCGCCGATCTCCTCATACTCACGAACCGCCTGACCATCCGGCTCTCCGAAGCCCTGGCACTCCGGCGCGAAGACGTCGTGCTCCGCCCGAACAAGCAGAGTGTCCTCACCGAGCACGTCTGGATCAACGGCACGATGACCCACACGGACGAAAAGGGTCTCTACAGACAGTCCGAGCTGAAGGGCAAAGGCCAGGAGAGACTGATCGAGGTCGTGAACACCGATGTGCACGCCGTGCTCAAGCGGCGGATGGCCGACTCCCTCGGCGATCTGCTGTTCGTCACACGCGCCGGAAAGGGGATGTACCCCGAGCGCCCACAAGCGCTGGCGCGCAGGTTCCGAGCGGCACACAAGGAGGAGCTGGACGCTATCGGCGTGCCGCAGGAGATGTTCGTCTACCGCTCGATGCGAAAGTCTGCTGCGGCTGCGCTCGGCGCCGACACCGCTCAGCAGGTCCTCGCGCACGAGAGCAAGCGGACGACGACACAGCACTACACCGGCAGAGAGGAGAAGATCGTCGGCGCCGAGTCGCTGCTAGCTTTGAGCGGCTCGATCGAGCACCGCGACTGCCAACCGTAGACACGCGCGTTCGCCATGCGCGCCCACGTCCCGTATGCTGGAGGTCACCTACTCGGGGACGTCGTTCAATGGTAGGACGGCTGCTTCCCAAGCAGCCAACGCGGGTTCGATTCCCGTCGTCCCCTCTCTGTGGCCTCGGCGGACCCCCTTGATACGCGAATGTACTGTGCGTGCGGCTCGGGTCGTCATCGGTACCGGTCAGCCGTGTCTTACGTCGAGTCCTGCTTCTCCCTTGGACAACACGCGGCTGGATTGGGGCTTTGCTATGTGCTTCTAGGAGCATGTGGACGCGATCCGGGAACGGATCAGAGAACTTGATGAGCAATGTGACACCGTCGAGCGGCCCAAACCGTTCCTGATCGCGGCGCGCTCTGTCGACTAGCCAGTCGAACGGTGGAAAGAGCCTTAGCTAGCTCAAGTCGCCCGGAAGCGCCGCGTGCCGTCTACGCAGACTCGGCGGTGGTCTGGCGTACCATACGGCCCACACGCCGCTGCTGGCCGCGCTCGCGGAGTCGTGTTTTCGCTAGAAGGATGAGGCTGATGGGGCCCATGATGAGGAACTTGAGTGCCGACCAGAGGCAGACCAGCACGATCAGGTTGAGCCATCCGGGCGCGCCCGCCTCGATGGCGGTAGTGCACCAGTAGGCGATCGCGAAGTACGGAGCGGCGAGGAGCATCCCGGGGACGCCCCACTTGAGGCCCCTGCGCGTGCGGATGAGGTCGAGGACGATGTTGCTCGGCATCCACACCCGCAAGAACCCACGGATGAAAATACTGGCAGCCAGGATCATTCGGAACACAGCAGGCACCTCCCACAATGGCGACATCGTTCTTGGGGGAAGGACTCGTCCCGGAGCGGAATCTCCGGGTTCGTCGACCGCCGTGCACTGAACCGGCGGCGCATCATGTGTTGATCGCCTGTACTCAGGCTACTCCTCCCATCCCGCTCCCGGAAGGGACCGACGCAGCGGTCCGTACGCACGTCGCGCACCTGACGGTCGAAGGGAGATGAGGCCGATGGCTGATCGGATAGGCGGGCAGCTGGCGTTCGACTTCGACGAGCTGGCTCGAGAGGATGCGCGCGCCAGTCTCGGCGAGTGGTCGGGCGCGCCTTTGCACTTCACGACGGACTACTACCCGCCGCGTGAGCTGGATGAGGCGTTCGCACACTGGTGCTTCCTGAACACGCACTTCGATTCCTACGCGAGCAGCCATATGTGGCACCGCGCTATCACGATTCCCGGCGACATGACGGTCGGTGACAGCGAGCACACGGCCTCGACGTTCACTGCGGAGCTGCGACCCCGTGTCGCGCAGGAGGGGCCCGGTGGGTTGCTCACGCAGCTGATCTGCGAGCCCTGCGAGTGGCATGCGATCAGCGGGGATGAGAATCACGCTGTCGAAGCGTGGCACGATCACGCGTTCCCCGGCTGGCGCGACCTTCCGGTGATCCCTGCGCAGATCCGGGTGCGGTCCGAGTCCGGGTTGACGAAGCTCGCAACGGCGTGGATCGCAGAGCACTATCCGGTTGAGGCGCAGGTGCCGGGCGCGCCGATCATCACGGAGCGCGCCTCGCACGGAACGCGCCACGTGGCCGGCTACTCGCCGTGGGGAGGCTACGACCTCTCCGCTACTGCGCTCGATCGTCCCGCACCGCCATCGACATCTCCGAAGCGTTCTCCCGCTCGCGCGCTCCCTCAGCCATTGCCGCCCGCGGCTGGCCCTGCACGGCCCGGGCATGTCCTCGGCGCATGATCGTGCTCGCATGCCTGGGGCGAGACAACCATCGTCGTCTCGCCCCAGAAGCCGTCGTCGTCGTTTTCAGGTCAGCTCGCCGGTCTGCGTATCGAGGTGCTGGTAGAAGTCCCTCTCAGCCTGGCGGCGACGTTCGACGTCCGCGACGACGAACTTGACGAAGTCCTCGTCACGGTTCGCGATCACGATGTCCTCGACCGGCTCGGCGGCGTCCTCGCCAGGCCACACGGTCTGCCGTGTAGGCCGGTCACGATCCAACCTCGTCCCCGACGCGGCGACCCAGTCCCGTAGACGGCCGCGGGCATCGGTGAAGTCGCGGTGCCAGCCCAGCGGGGCGGAGCCGTTCTGTTCCGGGTCGTAGGCGCACAGCCAGTGCAGGTGCAGCGCGGACAGCTCCCACAGCAGCTCGGGATGCCGGTACCAGAACGGCGGCACCACGCTCGCGGGCAGCCCGTACGTGCGGCGCAGCCAGTTCACCCAGCTGTTGAGCTCCAGCCACTCGTGCTCAGCGTCATCTGCCCGCAGGAGGTTCCAGTTGATCGGGTGCGGCGGTTCCGGGAGCATCGGCATCTCGAACGCCGGCTCCGGCTCGCCGCCCTCCGGGTCGTCGCGGCCGTCGATGTCCACCGATTCGTCGTCGGTTCCGGTCATCGTCTTGGCTTCCGACTCAGCGCCCGAGTGCGGGCGCTGCCTGGGTCTGCGGACGCGGCGCGTTGAAGGGGTCATCGAGCGGCGACGACACCTGGCGCTCCTGACCCCGGCTCGCGCGTGGCGTGCGGTCGACGACGTAGGGGTGACGAGCCGGATCATGGCTGATCTTGTTCGCGATGAACTCCTCGCCCTCGACCGCCTGCCCGTCACGCTGCTGCGTGTAGGAGCGCTCGTTGCCCTGGGCAATGAAGGCGTCCCCTTTCTGCAGGTTCGCCAGCGCCCACTCCGCGGCCTCGCCGTACGCGACGATGTTGCTGAAGCTCGAGTCGAGCTGCGTGAAGGTGCCGTCGTCGTTGCGCTGCGCGTGCGACTGCGCGAACCGGGCGTAGAACTTCGTCCTGCCCTCGCGTGTCTCCGACCGTCGGGGCGTCGTCGCGATGAACCCCGAAACGGACGGCTTCGTGGTGATGGTCATGATCGTGTCCTCCTGCATCCTCGTCACCCCATCCGGGGCGTCTCTGTGCAGGAGAGGTGCACACCCTCACCACAACAGAGAAGTGTGATGCACCCCGTCACAGGATCGCGGCGTCGCCACTGTCACGGCGGGCTCGACCGGCCGACACCAGCAGGAAGGCCCAGAGAGACTGCTGTACTTCGGCGCGTACTCGCGCGAGGCGGGCTGTTGACGAGCCCGCCATTCTCACGGGCCGAGGTTTCGGCCGTTCTCGCGCCCGACTGGAGCGCCGGGAGTCTTGGGCTCGAATGCCGCCGGATGACGATCCGGATGTGAACGTATGCCGAGTGCGGGCCTGTGGGCGTTCACGACTTCCACGGTCAGTGACGCCCGCTCGGTGGCGGTCGGCTCAGGTTCGCCATTGTCCTGCATCGCGGCGAGCTGTGCCTCGACGCGGGTGAGGTCTTCCTCGGCTTCGGTGAGCGCGGTCGCATGCTTGAAGGGCAGGCCAATCCTCGCCTGCGCTTCTGCGGCTGACTGCTGTGCGATGTCACGGTCGCTGCGTGCCTGCTCGAGCAGGGTGGGGATGCCGGAGACACGGTTCTCGATGCGTTGGATGAGTCCGGTTGCGCCGTCCAGAAACGCTTCCCGGGACATGCTGAAGCTACTGCGAGGAACCCCGACGAGACCGACCTCGACCATCAGCGTTCTGAGCATCGGGTGCGTCGACAGGCGGATGTCGAATCCGCTGATCGACCCGATCATGCCGTAGTCGCGACTCGTGTAGAAGGGCACCGACGTGAAGCCTGAGTCCCGTGCCCAAGCCATGAGGGCATGGCCGGCGTCGACGCGAGAGTCGTAGTTGTGGCCGTGCAGTCGCATCCGGAACCGGTCGCCGCCGGTATCCCGGACGCGCGGTGCGGCGGCCTCCAGCCCTTCGATGTCGGCTTGAGCTCGTCGGGCATCATCGCGGGCACGATCCCGGGTGTGCACGAGCATGGACTCGTTGCGTTGGTGCGCGCGTTCCAGCCGGCGTAGGCGCGTGACTTCGTTCTGGACGGTCGAGTGCTCCAGCAGCAGCGGGTTGCCGGAGCTGATCGCCTTCGCCTCCGCTGCCGAGAGGGCGGAGGAGTCGATCTCCTCTATCTCGCGGGTGTCGAGGCGGCCCCGCATCAGCTGCGCGATGAATGTGGCCTTCCGCTCGACGCCCTGCCACATATACGAGTCGAAGGACCGCTCGGTGACGAACCGGACGATCGCGACCTCGGGGTTCTGGTTTCCTTGCCGGAGGATGCGACCCTCCCGCTGGGCGATATCGGACGGGCGCCAGGGGCAGTCGAGGTGATAGAGCGCGACGGCCCTGGCCTGCACGTTCGTACCGACGCCCATCTTCTCGGTCGACCCGACCAGCACGGCGATGTGCCCGGCGCGTGCGGCGGCGAACAGTCGGGCCTTGTCGGCGTCGGTCTTCGCTTCGTGCATGAACCGGATCGCCTCGCCGGGCATGCCGCGCAGCACAAGCTGAGCGTGGAGTTCGTCGTAGGCGTTCCACCTGTCGGGGTTGGGGGTGCCGATGTCAGAGAACACCAGCTGCAACGCGCCGCGCACGGATGAGGGCTGCCCGGTGAGGGTGTCGAGGTACTCGTTGTCGCGTGTCTTTTCCCACACACGGAAGATCGCGTCCGCGGCGGCGTCCACCTTCGTCGGCCCCGACGGCCCTCCGGATGGGAGCACCATACGGATGTCGAGTGCGGCCTTGCGCCCGTCTGTGCTGATGGTGAGCATGTTGTCTTCGTCCGGAGTGACTTGCTTGTTCTGCACCTTCTCCGCGCGATCACCGAGGGATTCGATGTATTGCTCCAGTTCCACGGTGGGCTGCACCGGGACCGTCGCCGGCACCCGCGCGCCGTCGTCCCGTGCCGCGAGGTCGGGCGTCGGGAGTTGCAGGTCGTCGGCGGTCTTCACGTCGGCGAACACCGACCAGAGCTTGAGCATCTCTGGCACGTTCTGGAACTTCGCGAACCGGGTCTTCATCCGGAACGTGTTCCCGGTCGGGGCCATCTCCATCTGCGTCACGGTCTGCCCGAACGTGGCCGCCCAGGCGTCGAACGACCCGATGCCCGCCTTCTCCAGCAGATCGGGGCGCAGGTAGCGCTGCATCACGAACGCTTCGGTCACGCTGTTGCTGATCGGCGTGGCAGTGGCGCCGGTGACCACGCGTTCGCGGCCTTGGGAGCGGAGGTGTTCGAGCTTCATATGCAGGTCCGTGGCGCGGTCGGAGCCGTCGATCGCGGCGTCGCGGATGTTCGACTCGGTGGCGAGGTTCTTGTACATATGCATCTCGTCGACCACCACGTAGTCGATGCCCGTGTCCTCGAAGCACACCCCTTGGTCGCGGCTGGTGTCGGTGCGGTCTTTGAGCTTGTTCTCCAGAGCGAGGAGCTTTCGCTGCACGCGCTTGACGCTCATCCGGTCCTCGCCCTCGGCGTGCTCCAGCACGCCCTTGACCTCTTCGACCTGGGCGCGGATGTACGCCTGCTGCGTCTCGGTGCGCAGCGGGATCTTCGCGAACGCCCCTTGCGTGAGGATCACCGCGTCCCAGTCGTTCGCCGACGCGCGGGCGACGAACAGGCGCCGCTTGTCCGCCGTGAGTTCCTGGCTGGACGCGGCGAGTACTCGCGCCTGCGGGTACAGCTGCAACCATTCCCGCCCGAACTGCTCGAGCATGTGATTCGGCACGACGATGACCGGCTTAGAGATGAGACCCATGCGGCGCATCTCCATCGCGCCCATGATCATCTCTGCCGTCTTCCCCGCCCCGACCTCGTGGAACAGCCCCGCGGCAGGTTCCGCGATCATGCGGGCGACCGCAGCACGCTGGTGCGGGCGCGGCGTGAAGTTCGCCGCCAGCCCTGGCAGGGACAGGTAGTCGCCCGCATCGGTGTAGTCGCGCAGCACGATGCTGTTGAACCGCTTGTTGTACTCGGCGACCAGGTCGGCGGCGCGGGCCGGGTCTTCCCACACCCATTCGGCGAAACGCTCCTGCAACGCCTCGGCCTTCTCCTGCGCCGCGGCGGTCTCGACCGGGTTGAGGACCCGCCTCTTCGTCCCGTCCGCCTCCTCGATCTCGTCGTAGACGAGGATCGTCTTCTGCTCCATCACCGCCTGCGCGATATCCGGCGCCGGGCGGCGCAACGTACCCCATTCAGATGTCGACAGCAGGCCTTGGCGTCCGCCGCGGACTTCCCACATGCCCGGCATCGGGTTCTCCACCCGCACTTCGGGGTTTCGCAGCAGCTCGCGAAGGAAGTCTTGGTGAACCTGCTCGCTGATCCACACCGCCCCCAGTCGCGCCGAGATGTCCTCCACTCCCAGCGGCTCGGGCAGAACGCTCTGGAGCGCGTCGACGTTCCTCTGGAACTCCGGGTCTTCCGCAGCGCGGGAGGTCGCGTCATCGAGCTTGGCTCGGACGTCGCCGGAGAGATATGCGGGCGCGTGCACCAGCTCGCCTGTGACCGGATCGGTGAACACGAGCCCGTCGAGTGCGGGCCGCGCCTCGTGGTCGGTCATGCCGAGCAGGTCGGCGATGAGGGCGATGTCGATACGCCCGGTTCTGTCCAGGCTCACCGCGATCGCGTCGGCGGGGGTCTCCACGCCCTGTACCTCCGCGCGCGGTGCGACGACCCGGCGCGAGAGGATCGCTGCCTGGTGCGCCGTCTGGTCGGTGTCGTCGAACTGCTCCAGAGCCAGGACGAGGGGGCCGAACGGGTCGGATCGCAGCAGGCGCAGCGGGGTCGGGACGATGCGCGCGTACGTGGCGTCACCGGCGTCGTTCGTGCGGCCGGTCGGGCGCAGCCCGTACCTGTTCAGCGGTCCATAGGCGCCGAGGTACTTCTGATAGTCGCGCCGCAAGGCCGCGCGCGCCTCGGTGATCTCCTCGGTGTCATCGACGGTCGCCGCTTCCATCGCCAGCAGCGCGGTCGCGCGATCGCGCAGCCCGAGTAGCGCGGTCAGCTCCTTGCTGGCGGACTTCGGCACCGCGAACGGCTCCAGCCCGCCGCCCGCGACGGTCGCGAAGGCGCCGCCGGGCTGGACGACGATGCTGCCGTCCCACGCCTCCGGCGGCGACGGGGTGAACGCTGCCCGACGCGATTGCTGCGCAGCGGTGCGCTCGGTCATGACGAGCCCGCCTCGGCGCGCGGAGAACACGAGCGCATCGATCGCGCCAGCGAGGTCATTTTCGAGCCGATCGACGTCCGCAGTGACCTTCAGTGAAGCCTGACCGTACATGCCCTGCTCGACGCTGAGCTCCCCGAGGACCTGTTCGGGGTGCTCGTCGAAGTAGGCGTTGATCTTCGTCGGCTGACCATCCAGCGTGATCGTCCGCACGGTCTCCCACAGCTCGTCCGCCGGCGGTTCGCCGTCTTCGCGGCGTCGGAAAATGAGCAGATCGGTGAGCGCCTCGGTTCCGGCCGCCCTGCGGTGCGCGCCGGTCGGGAGACGGATCGCGCCGATGAGGTCGGCGAGGTCGTTCATCTCTCGCCGTGCGCCGGGGCTCTGCGCATCCATCGTGAAGTGCGACGTCAACGTCGCCACCAGGCCGCCCGGGCGGGTCAGCCGGAGCGACTTGAGGATGAAGTGGTTGTGCATCGATTGCTTGGTGGCGTTGTGCACCGGGTCGTGCAGCACCACTTTCGAGAAGGGCACGTTCCCGATCGCCGCGTCGAAGTGCGCTTCCGGGAGGCGCGTATCTGCGAACGACTCCGCCCGCACCTCTGCGTGCGGGTAGAGGCCCCGGCTGATCGCCGCGGTGATCGGATCAAGCTCCACGCCGGTCATGGTCGCGCTGTCGGGGGCGAGGCCGATGAATGTTCCCGCCCCCGATCCGGGTTCGAGCACGGCGCCGCCCTGGAAGCCCAGGGCGGTGAGGGCGCGCCACAGCTGCCGCGCGATCAGCGGGTCGGTGTAGTGGGCGTTGATCGTCGTCCGGGCGGCCGCCTCCCACTCGTCATCCGCCAGCAGGGCGCGCAACTCGTCACGCTCCCGCGCCCAGTCCGGCTTCGCGGCGTCGAACACGTCCGGGATCGCACCCCACGACGACCAGCGCGCCAGCGCCCGCTGCTCATCGCTGCGCGCCGCGCGCCCTTCATCGGCGAGAGCGCGGGTGAGGCGGATCGCCTCGACGTTGGCACGGAACCGCGCCTTCGCCCCGGACGGTGCGAGATCTTCCTGCGACGCCGGGACGAATCGTGACGCCAGCTCAGGAACCGGCGCGGATTCAGCGGTGGCTACTGGAGTTCGCGGAGGAAGCGGATCGTCGCCGCTTCCGTCAGCACCTCGGCGTTCGCCCGCAGGTACTCCCGCGGCGGCTCCGTCGCGACCAGGCCCTCCAGGAACGAGACCGGGACGGCCCAGTCCTTCGCCATCTGCTCCAGCTCCACCGAGGAGGGCATCAAGTCCGGGGAGTCCTGCATCCGCTCCGCCCAGGTCACCAGATTCTCGTCTGAGGGCCGGGTCTGCTCCCACTCCTCGCGGGCCTGATCCAGCGGCAGCTCCGGATCGTGGCTCCACACCAGCTGTGCCATCACGACCTCCTCCGCTGTTCTCCGCGCGGTCGCCAACCGGGCGACCTTCTCGGGATAAGTCTCCCTCGCCGGGTCCGTCCCTGCCAGTATCGCCTGCAGGTCCGACACCTCGGCCTCGACCTGCCGGCCCAGGCTCTCGAAGAACTCCGCCGGGTTCTCCAACGCCGCGTACCTGGCCGGCAGGTGCTGGTGCCAGTGGCTCGTCGCGAGCTGCCCGTACTTGTTCATCCGTGTTTCCTCCACCATCGTTCGCGTCGGTCGCTTCTCCGTCACGGGCGAGCGAGAGGGTCGCGTCCGCTGCGGTCTCACCGAGGCCCCACAGGTCGAACTCGAGCTGGCCCTCGTGCACCTTCGGCCCGCGCCGCCTGACCATCACAGGGCCCCCTCACCCGTCGACAGGGCGCGGCGCTTCATCGTGCGGTCGTTCGGCATGGGTGCTCCTATGGTTCGTCCTGACCGACAGGTGCGTTCTCGACATCACCGGTGGCGGGGGCGGGCCGTTCGAGAAGCCGCTCGATACCGGCCCGATCGGCACGCAGCTCTTTCGCGTCGCGGCGGACCGTCCACGCGCGCAGGCGGGTCACGATCGGCGGGGCGCTGCGCAACAGCACGAGCGCAGTGCCGAACGGCAAGGTCCTGATCGTGTCCGGCGGCATGATCGCCACCCGCCGGATCGACCGTTGTGCCGACCGGGAGCCGTGGTCGCCGACCGTTGTGGAGTCGGTGATCTCGTCGCGTTCGCCGATCAACGTCGACAGGTCGTTCAGATCCCGCGAGTTCGACGCGCCACCGAGGATGATCTTCACGATCGACGCGTCCCAGATCGCACTGGCCGCGTTCTCCGACCACTTCTCCCGTGCCTGCGCGAGCGACTGCAGCACGGGCACGGTGGTGATCCCGGTGCCGCCACCTTCGGCCATCAACGTCGGAAGGGACGGCAGCGGAGCCAGGTTGCCGACCTCATCGAGGGCCAGCAGCAGGGGCGGATCGAGGCGCGCCCCGGGGCTGGTGGCGGCGATGTGCCGGGCGGCCTCGACGAGGTCTTCCACGAAGGCCGCCACCAGCGCCGAGCTGTTGTTCGCGCCCGCACCGGTCGCCAGCAGATACAGCGTGCCCTTCGCGCGCAGGAACGACTCGGGATCGAACTGCTCGGCAGGCCCCGGTGAGACCGCGTCCAGCACTCGCGGGTCGGCGAGCGCGGCCAGCGCCAGGGAGACGCCTTGCCAGATCGAGTCGCGGGTGCGGGGGTCGGAGTCGATCATTGCCTGCAACGACTCCGCCCACCCGGCCGCCGCCCGGGGGTGGCCGACGAGGATCGCCACCGCATCGGCCGCCGCCGACGGGTCGAGGGTCCAGCGGAACAGTTCCGCCGGCTGCCGGTGGTCGAGAGCCGCAGCGTGTAGGAGGGCTTGCAGGGCTGTGCGGGTCTTGCCTTCCCAGAACCCGCCTCCTTCCACACCGCCTGCGGACAGGCCTGTGCCTGCGGCGAGTCCGGCGGCGCGGATCATCGCGGTCAGCGGGTCTTCGCAGCCGCGGATCGGTGACCATCGCAGCCCCGCAGGCAGGCCTTCGGCCAGGTGCTGCGGGTCGAACACCGCGACGGGCCCGATCGCCTGACGGGCGCGGAGGGTCGCGGTGAGGTTATCGGGTCGTGTCGAGGTGGTGACGACTGCGCCGGGTGCGTCGAGGATCATGTTGATCACCACGTGGAGGCCCTTGCCGGAGCGGGGCGGGCCGATGAGGAGGATGGAGTCCTCGACGCTCGCCCACACGCCCGGCCCTCGTGAGGTGCCGAGCAGGTAGGCGATGTCGTCTGCGGCGGGCTTGTGCACCGAGGGGCGCAGCTGGCTGCCACGACGCAGCAACGCCTTGGCCGAGGCGTTCCGCACGACGTCTGCGCGGGTGGCGATCCCGGCGATGCGGTACGGGTCGCTCTTCGATGCGCGCCCGTGCTCGCGCATCAGGCGCCACACCGACCAGCCGATCATCCCGGTCCCGGCGAGGAGGATCAGCGCGGTGGCCCAGTAGGCGATCGGGTTGAGCCCGGGGGCGCCCAGCGGGACGGCGGGGTCGAGGGGGTGCAGCAGCACGCCGAGGCCGGCCTCGACGCCGCCCGTCGGCTGCGGGAGCCCGGTGATCCATGCGGTCAGCGCGGCCGCGCCGCGCAGCACCGCGGCCAGCAGTGCGGCCGCGACGAGGATGCCGATGCCGAAGTTGGTCAGCTCGTCGCCGAGCGACCCTGCGGGTCTCGGAGTGCTCATTGCGGGTGCCCGATCTCGAGCGTTCCCGATACTCGCCCGAGCAGGATCACTTCGCGGGTCGGGCTCGCGTCGAGCTGTGTGGCTTCCAGGACGGTGCGTGCGGTGCCGTCGTGGCTGGCGTCGGTGTGGGCGACGACGACGGCGACCGCGATGTCCTCGCCGGGCACGAACCCGCTGCCGCGCAGTTCGACGAGCTCCACGGCAGCGGCGGCAGTGGCGGCTTGCGGGTCGGGCGCGGTCTCCGACGTGCGCCGCCGGGCGGGTGCGACGATATCGGTGAACACGGTGCCGTCGCTCTCGCGAACTTCGACGCGGATCGCGGAGTGCCGCTGGTCGGTGATCTGGTCGATTAGCCGGGCGAAGTCTTCCCTCCGCCAGGCGGGAGCGAACGGCTCCGACGGATACGGGACGTCATCGATGGTGACCGTCAGCTCGCCGGTCTCGGCGACGGCGATGACGACGCTCGGCAGCACTGTCGGCGCCTGGTCGGTCGGTGCCGCGGCGCGGCGGGCTGCACGTCGGGTCTTCGGCTGTTCATGGTCTGGGCGTTGAGGTTTCACGCCCTGCAGGTGCACGCGCGCATCCGCCCTCACCCCGGTGGGGCGAGGGCGGCGGGCGGATCAGAGCGACGGGGCGGGCGGGGCCGGCCCGCGCCGGTCGGGACCGCCGAAGGCCTGCTCCTGGTCGGCGAGGTTCTTGGTGCGTCGCACCCACCGCTCCACTGTCGTCAGCAGCTCCGGAAGCTGTTCCGGGAAGCTCTCTCCGAACTGTTCCTCCGCCCAGACGTGCGTGCCGTCCGGGTGGCGGGTTCTGCGCTCGGCGCGCCAGAGCCATGATGTCGGCACCCGGTCGGGGTCGTCCCAGCCGACGCCGGGCGCGTACTGCTCTTCGATCGCGAACCGTGTCCGTGAGTGTGCTTCCGGGTAGAACACGTAGTGCCCTGCTCCGAACGTCTCCGGGTCTTCCTCCAGCAGCGACACGGTGCCTTCGTACTTGCGCGCGATGCGGCGTAGCCCCTCGTCGAGCATCAGTATCGCCTGCGTCAGCCGCTCCTCGGCCTCGTTCTCGCTCATGACGCACCGCCCCGGCCGGTCTGCAAGTAGCGGGCGTCTGTCCGGAAGAGTTCGAGCTCAGCGGGGTGCAACTGGTGTTGCGTCACGAAGGATCTGTCCTTGATCCGCCACAGCCCTTGCCCGACGCCCAGTCCGGGCAGGAGTTTCTGCTCGGTTCCCGTCAGCCCGAGAGCCTGCGCGGTCGCGCCGAGCTGGTCGGATTCCTGCCGGTAGACGATCCGCGTCTCGGCGTTGGCGAGCAGCGAGTTCGCGAGGCTTCTCATGGCGGAGCCTTGATCGCCGACGTTGTCCAGGTCGGTGAGCTTGTGGAACAGCAGCATGTTGGCGATGCCGTAGTGCCTCGCGAGCCGCCAGTGTGCGTCCATCCGTTTCAGCAGCGCGGGGTGGGACATGAGCCGCCATGCCTCGTCGTAGATGACCCACCGCTGCCCGCCGTTGGGGTCCAGGAGCGCGGACTCCATCCATGCGGACGAGCAGGTCATCAGCACCGAGATCAGCGTGGAGTTCTCCGTGACACGGGATAGGTCGAGGGAGATCATCGGCAACGACGGGTCGAACCGCACCGTCGAGGGGCCGTCGAACAGCCCCGCAAGGTCACCGGCGACGAGGCGGCGCAGGGCGTGACCGACCAGGCGCCCGTCTTCGGCGAGACGTTCGTCGGCGTCGTGCCCCGGGTCGAGGATGCGGTCGACGATCATCGGAAGGATCGGGACGCTATTCGCTCGCACCGTCTCGGTGAGGGCGAGGTCGATCGCCGTGTGCTCCAGCGGCGTCAACGCTCGGGCCAGCACCGTCTCCGCGAGCGCGCCGATCAGGTCACGCCGCCGCGACGCGACGGTCGACGCCCATTGCTCATCCGAGAGCCCGCTGGGCCGGTGACCCTCATCAAGCGGGTTGAGGCGCGTCGACAGCCCGTGGCCGAGCACGACCGCCCGTCCGCCGACGGCTTCGGCCACGGCCGTGTGCTCGCCTTTGGGATCGCCCGGCACATACACACGCCGCCCGAACGGCAGGCTGCGCGTGTAGAGCGACTTCGCCAGCGACGACTTCCCGGAGCCGACGATCCCGGCCAGCACGATGTTCGGAGCGGTGATCAGCCCCCGCGCGTACAGCACCCACGGGTCGTAGACGAAGCTCCCGCCGGAGTAGAGGTCTTGGCCGACGAACACGCCGTCCGCGCCGAGCCCCCCTTCCGCGACGAACGGATACGCTCCCGCCAGCGTCGCACTGGTGTCCTGGTGGCGGGGCAGGCGGAACCGGCCCGGGGTGCGCAGTGCGCCAGTTCCGGTCTCTCCTGCGGCAGGCAGCAGGGTGGTGGCCTGTTGTTCGCGGCGCGCGGCGTCGGCTCTTGCCTGGGCGCTCTCGCGCTCGGCGGTGCGGCGTTCGGCCTCCAGGCGCGCGGCGGCCTGGCGGCGTTGCTTCCGCAGGCGTCGCCGCTCCGTAGCCGGAGACACGAGCACCGCGGTATGCAGCCGCTCCGGCTCCTGTCGCGCGCTCACAAGGAACGCCCCGTCCCGGGCGGTGTCGAAGACACGGGGCGGGCGGAGAACCAGTCGTGTCGCTGTGCTCTTGCCGCGCCCTGTCGCAGCGCCGCGCGAGCCGCAGCCCCGCCGAGGGCAGCACCCCCGCTGATCCCCACCGCAGCTCCCACCGCACCCCCCGCGCTGCCGACAGCGGCCCCGGCGTCACTGATGCTCGCGGGGCCTCCCACAGTGACGGTGCGCGCGCTGAGGGCGGGATCAGGTGGCGCGTGGTAGGCGCGAAGCAGACCCACATGCCCGAGCGGCGCGTTGTAGGTGAGCGTGTATTCTCCGGCAGTCGCCACCTTGTCGGCCGGGCCCGAGGGCGGTTTGTCGTAGACATACCCGTTCTCCAGCGCCGCTCCGGTTGTCTCCTCGCCGTAGTCCCACTGCGAGAGGTGCTCGATGCCCGCGTCCGGGCCGTTCCGGTCGATCAGCTCGAGCACCGTGTCGGCTTCGTCGCCCTGCAGGAAGATCACGCTGACCCACCGGGGCGGCGGTGGAGCGGCTGGCGGCGGGCTCACGGCCAAGCCGCCCGCAGGGCCCCCGGGGTGCCAGGCGATGCGCCCGGAGTGGCCCAGCGCGGCATCCAGGCGCTGCTCCACACCATCCAGTGCGGTCGCGGACTGCAGCAGATCATCGGCCGCAGCGAGCGCTGCGGACGCGCCGACCGTCTGACTACCGTCATCGTCGTGCGCCCGAGCCCGATGGATGAGGTGCGCCCTCGCGACCTGATCCACCACCTGGCGGAGAGAGCGGATTCCGCCGAGCACGTCGCCGAGAACCCGATAAGTGTCGGCCGGGTTCGTGAAGGTGCGGGTGGCGTGCGCCAGGCCGCGCAGCGCGGCAGACGCTTCGGCTGAATCGGTCAGCGGATCATCGAACGTCGGCATCAGAGGGCCTCCTCGGGCGCGGATGAGAGACAGCCCCGCCACCGCGGGGCTGTCTCTCAGGTGCGCTCGGGCTCCCCGGGTCAGATGCGGCGGCACAGTGGGAGCGCTGCGGCGGTGAACGCCGCCGCCTGCTGCCCGACCAGCAGGCGGGTCTCGCAGGACGCTTGGATCGCCGCCTGCTCGATCGCGGCGACAGCGGCATCGAGCTCATCGACGGTAGGCGCGGACACGGCGATGAGGCCCGTGTAGCGCAGCACGCCGTGCCCGGCGGTGAGGTCGGCTTCCTGCTGGAGCACGTCCTGGTACTCGGCGGTCTGGGCGGCGTCCTCGATCTGCCCTATCCGTTGCCGCTGGGCCATGTCGGAGATGTGCTCGACCTTCTTCTTGCGGATGTCACGGGCGGCCTGATCCGACCGCAACGGCGTGCACAGCAGGGAGAACGCGCGTTGGATGCCGGTGGACAGCAGCACCGGCGAGAGGAACCCGGGATACACCATCGACCGCGGCCACTCCGACACCCACAGCACCGCGTGGTGCGCGGAGTCGGTGCGCAGCCGCGACCAGGACTCGTTCACCGCCACCGGCCCGGCAGTGGCGAGGTCCTGCCCAAGCTGCCCGTGCCGCTCCAACGTGGCCGCGATCGCCGGGTCGTAGGCTGAACGCAGAATCACCGCGATCTGCCCCGTGCCCAGCCACCCCGACGGGGTAAGGTCTGCGGCCCGTAGCGCTGCGGTGAGCGTCGCCATCTCCTGCCGCAGCACCGCCGCCGCGCCCCGCATCCCGCCGCCGGCGGTGCGGATCTGCCGGGCCGCTGCCCCCATGTCCAGGGCGAGGGAGATCGTACTGGCGTGCCGTTCCCCGGCAGGCCCCGCCCGGTCGATCAGCTCCCGATAGGTCGTGGACGCCCACGAACCATCGTCGGCACCGTGCGAGGCCCACCACTCGGCGAGTCCCGTCCCGGAGTCCGGCAGGGTGCGCTCCAGCACCTGCAGCGTCGCCACGCGACCGGAACGGCACACCGTCGCGAGCACACGCCCCCAGGAGGACACCCGGCGTTCCTGTTCGCCGGGGTCGAGGAGCACGAACGCGGGATGCGTCACCTCGCACACCGCGGTCAGCGTGCCCGCGTGGGGGTCGTGGATCATCCCGGCCCCGGTCTCGGGGTCCTCGTACTCCCGCAACCGTGCCATGTCGCCGGGCAGGGCGAGGGTTCCCGCCGGACGCGGCTTGACGACCCGGCGCCGGTAGATCAGCTGGCCGATGGTCGTGCGCCACAGCCACCAGCAGCCGACCGGGAGCCACTCCACGACCGGACGGCCCGCGATCGGCACCCACGTCAGCACCGCCGAGAGCACCCAGACCGGCGCGGTGTATGCCAGTAGCTGACCGCCGCCGGCGTAGAGGGCCCCGACGATGGCGAGGACGCCGATGGCGAGGGTGATCAGCTGGGACAGCGAGAGACCCAGCAGCACTCCACGGCGCGCCAGCCGGGAGAACTTCACCGGCACCAGCTCGCTCACGGTCTCGTTCTTCGAGGCAGCCACGGCAGCTCACTCCTTCCCGGTCGGTTTCGGCGCAGGCGGCGGGCTCTGCCGCGGCGGTGGCGGAGTCGGCTGAGGCGATGAGCCCGAGCCTGCGCTCTGCGGTGGGGCGACCTGCGGTGGGGTCGCCCGCGGTGCGGGTGGCGTCGACGAGGACGAGGGCGGCGGGGTCGTTGACGCCTGGTTCCCGGGCTGCTGGGCACCGTCGGCGGCGGTATCGGCCTGCCCTGCGAGGGCGGCGCCGGCCTTCGGCCCGGCCTCGGCCGCACCCTTGGCGACCTGCGCGGCGATCACCACGGCAGCAGCGGGTCCCGCAACGGCAGCTCCAGCACCGGCCGCGCCGGCACCCGCGCCGCCGGTGCTCGCGCTCGCCCCACCTCCGGCCGCCGCGGCTCCGCCGCCACCGCCCGCCGTCGCTCCGGCCGCGCCCGTGTTCGGAGGCGGTGGAGGTGGAGGCGTTGACCCGCCACCTCCGCCACCTCCGCCACCTCCGCCACCTCCGCTTCCGCTGCCGCTTCCGGTCTTGGTGTCTGCTGCGCCGTCGAGTACCTTCTTCGGTTCCGCGCCCTGCGGCTTGGACGGTGAGGGCACCGGACGGTTGAGAGCCTGCTTCGCGTCCTGTTCGGAGCCGATCGCGTGGTAGAAGTCCAAGCCCGCGAATGCCAGGAACTTGTAGGTCAGATACGGGGCGAAAGCGGCCATCGCCATGAGCACGATCCCGGCGATCGGGTCGCTGATCGAGGCGAGGTCCGCGTCGATCGGGGCAGAGATCTGCGTGATCGCGACCAGGAACATCACGACCAGCACGAGCTTCGAGGCGATCAGGGCGATGACGAACATCGCCCACTTGCCGATCCATCCCCGCGATGCGTCCCAGGACGCCCCGGAGAACGCGAGCGGGGCGAGGACGATCGCCACCAGCAGCAGCGCCTTACGGACCAGCAGGGACAGCCAGACGATCGCGGCGGCGGTGATGGCGAGGCTGGCGAAGAAGATCGTGATGATCGCGCCGACTCCGGGCGAGGCGATGTTGATCCCAACGAGTGCCGCGGCGAGCACCGTGATCTTGTCACCCATGGATTCGGTCGTCTCGCCCGCGGCTTGAATGATGCCGAGGCTGAGCTGGTCGACGATCTCCAGCATCAGAGCCGTGAGCGTGATGACTACGAAGCTGCCGAGCACGCTTTTCGCCAGGCCCAACGCCGCCCTGCTGAGCGCGGTCGGGTCGCGTTTGACCAGCCCGGTGATCAGCTGCAGACAGAAGAACAACAGCATCACGAACACGGCGATGCCGAACAGCAGGTTGTAGACCGAGACGTACTCGGGTGACTGGACATCGACGAGCGTCGTGGTGTCGAACACCGTCCACACGGCCTCGAACAGCCAGCCGGCCGCCGCGCCCATCGCCTGCGCGAGCCAGTCGAACGGGGCGGAGATCAGGCTGGCGGCGGCTTCGCCTGCGGTGTCACAGACGGCGGAGATGACAGGAATGTCGCAGACACCCATCACGAACCTCCCGAAAGATCGGTGCTAGTGGATGGGCGCGGTCAGACCTGCTGGCCGACGTTCCAGAAGAAGTTGATGAGGGTGACCGACGCACCGCACAGGATCGCGGCGCCGCAGGAGACGAGCACGCCGACCTTGCCGCGTGAGGCGAGATGGGGGTTCGAGCTGTTCGCGCCGAAGCCCCACACGATCGCGCTGACGATCAAGGCCAGGACGCTGAGGATCAGACCGACCGTCATCACGGCGCCGACAATCGTGCGCAACTGGGCGATCCCAGGAAGCCCGCTGTCGTTCGGGTTGATGTCGATGTTCATCGGCGCGAGCGCCGCCGGGACGGCGGTGAGGAAATCGGTGGCGAGGTCGAACACGATGGGGCTCCTGACGGGACGAACCCGCACCCACGGGCACGGGAGACGAATGGGATCGCCCAGCAGGTGCACCGCTCTGCCCTCGGCGGCCGAGCGGGGGCGAAGTTCAGAGCTGTTCGCCGATGCCGATCAGCCAGTTCATCCACGCGACGCCGCCACCGGCCAGTGCCGCGGCGCCGACGGCGACGAGCACGCCCGTGCGTGCTTTGGTCGCTGCGGCATGGTTGCCGTTCGCGGACGACACGGCCCAGATGATCGCGCAGACGATGAGCATGAGCACGGCGATCACCAGGACGAAGGTCAGCAGGCCACCGACGACCTCGCGCAGGTCGCCGATGCCCGACAGGCCCTCGAAGTCGGGGAACACGTCCATGCGCGATCAGCTCCGCATCGCCTGGATCGAGTCGTCGCCGGCCTGGTCCGGTTCGTCCTCGGTGTCCGGTGAGGGCGCGCACGAGCCGACCGGGGCGCCGATCTCGGCTTCGGGCAGGTCGGCGGCGTCGTGGGCGTTGAGCCACGCGGCGGCGTCCACCGCGTCTTCGTGGGTGCCGCCTGGGCGCACTTCGAAGTGCAGATGCGGGCCGGTGGAGTTCCCGGAGCTGCCGACATCGCCGATGTGCTGCCCGGCGGTCACCCGGTCGCCGGGCTGGACGTGGATGCCGGACTGCCACATGTGGGCGTACGCGGTCGCCACCGTCGCCCCGTCGATCTGATGCTCGATGACGATCAGTCCGCCATACCCGCCGGAGAACTCCGCGATCGTGACGACCCCCTCCGCTGCGGCGACGATCGGGGTGCTATCAGGCGCGGCGAAGTCGGTGCCGGTGTGGAATGAGGGCTCGCCCGTGATCGGGTGGATGCGTGGCCCGAACCCGCTGGTGAGCACCCAGGTGCCCTCCGGGAGTGGAAACACGACACGCGATGTCTCCGCCATGGAGCCGACCGGGGTTGTCTCGTCAGCACCCCCTGCCGCGGCACTGCCGGTGGTCAGGGCGGTGAGGATGGTCTCGGCGACGGGTTCGTAGTTGCGGTAGCGATCCGGGAAGGCGCTCACCTCGACCGATTGGGCGGCTTCGCCCTTGTCCATCTGCTCCCACCCGGGGATGTCCAGCAGTCCGCGCGGCGAGGGATAGTTCGGACCGCTCGGCCCACCGAAGAACGCCCGAGCCTGATACGTCGAGTCCATCAGCTCGGCGACCGTGCCCCATCCGGACTGCGGGCGCATCTGGAACAGGCCGAGCGAGTCGTGATCTGATCCGTTCCCATCGTTCGGGTAGTCGCCGGACTCGGGATAGGTGCCGGTGTTGGCGAGCATCCGCAGCGTGGACTCGGTGAGCGCAGCCATGAGCGCGATCTGGATGCCGTCGCGGGTGACGCCGTCGATCTGCGACCCGGTCTCGATGATCGTCGCCGCATGCGTGAGTTGGGTGCGGTTCAGCGTGAACGTCTCCCCGTTCGCGGTCGTCACACGCAGCGACTCGGGGATCGCGCCGACGATGAGCCCGGCTCCGGGGACGGTGCAGGCGGCGGAGACCGCGGGGTTCATCAGCACGCCGACGCCGATGAGCCCGAGCGAGGGGCCGAGAAGGACGGCGGCGAGACCCGCGGCGGCGAGCTTCTTCAACATTCCGGATCACCGCAGCGGGTTGTCGAGTTCGGACAGCCGGAGCAGATGACAGGTGTCGTAAGACGGCGGGCAGACGAGGAACACGGTGAACGACACCGCATGCTCGGAATCGACCGGGGTCCCGTTCCAGATGCCGGTGCGGTGCCGGGTGCCCTCGATCGTGATCGCGGTCGTTCCCGCAGCCAGCTGTCCCGACGACTGCGCTTGGGCCTCCGCCCACGCTTCCGGGACGTAGGCGTCCTCGATCGTTAGGGACTGTGCAGTCGCATACTCGCGCAGCTGGAGCCATGCTTCTCGTGTCGGCAGATACGCGGCGACGTCGGAGGCGAGGCCTGCCTGCTCCTCGCCGGTCGGATCGCCGACCTCGAGGATCACGCTCGTGTAGTCCAGCGGCACCAGACCCGCGGCGGTGTCCCACGTGAACAGAGCCTGCGACACGGCTCGAGCGAAGGCCTCCGGGTCTCGAGAGGCCGCGATCGATGACAAGGAAGGAGTCGGGTTCGGCGCGGGGGCGGTCGAGGCCGTGGGGCCGCCGGTCGGTGGCTGCACGGGCGACGCCCCGTCGGGTTCTCTTGGTCCGATAATCAGCCCGTAGACGCCGACACCGGCCAGCACGAGCACGAGCACGGCAGCGACTGCGATGACGACGATCTTGCGGCGGGCGCCGGGCGTGGAGAAGTCTCGGGTCTTCATACCCGTGAGGTGCGCCCGCGCTCCCGCAGACACGTCTCACGATGCCCACTTGACGCGGCCTCAGAGCACGCGCAGGTGCCGTTGCTGCCCGAGCTCGGTGTCCTCGGAGTCGAGAGCAGCTCTGGCGGTGCGCAAGTCATCGGCGAACCGTGCCGTCCCGGCGGCGGCTGCGAGGAAGGAGTCGACCTGCTCATCGGTGAGCACTGCCGCGAGCTCGGCGGCGTCGTAGTGCGTCCACCAGTCGGCGAGCTCACCCCAGGTTTGCACGAATGCGCGCGTGGGGAACCGTACGGTCACATCCTCCTCTGAACCGGGCGTACGCGGCGGCTGGGCTCCCTTCTTTGCTGCGGCCGCTCGCTGAACTGACTCGACTCCGAGCCGTCGCATCTCGGCGCTGCGCGCTTCCTCCTCGTCGGCGCGAGTGCGTGCGTAGAGAGGATGCACGGCAGCGCCCCGCTTGAGCTGTTCCACATCGGCCGTGGCCTGGGCGCGCACATGGTCGGGCTGGGACGGATCGGCAGCGAGGTCCCGCAGGTAGTTGATCTTCTCGTGCGTCTTGTAGGAAACCCCGCCGGGGATCATCGCTGCGGCCTGCTCGCGAGCGTCGCCGGTCGCGGTCGACGGTTCCGGAAATTTTCCGGCACCGTCATGTCCCGGTTGATGCTCGCTGCTGAACTGGGTCGATGCCTTGCGGCGGGCAGCGTCTTCCGCCATCAGCCTCTTCAGTTCCCGGTACAGGCCGGCGGCCTCGAGCTTGGTCAGCGGCTTGTGGAGCGTGTTCTCATCCTGCTCAGCGAGAAGCTGCCCTAGCTGGTCGGAGATCCCGGAACGAATCCACACGTTCACCGTCGTCCAACCGAGCTTCTTGATCGCCGCGAGACGGCGCGCGCCGCACACGAGCACGCCGTCCGGGGTAATCGTGATCGGCTGCAGCAGGCCCTCACGGTCGATGGAGCCGGCCAGTTCATCGATGTCGCCCAGGTCGGTGCGGTGACGGTGCCCAACAAGGATCGAGTCGACAGCACGCCGCAGCTCGATCCCGCCCCCCTTCTGCATCTTCACGATGTTTCGCCCCTGGTGCGGCGTCGACCGTGGATCGGAGCGGCGAGAGAGATCGTGAGAACGAGGTCATCATCGCGCAGAAGCATCTCCGGCGGCTCCTCGAGCAGCAGCCGCAGCAACACGCCTCTACCTGCCGATGTTGCCGCGTATGCCGGATTTGGATTGCCCAGAAGGGCACGAAGCAACGCCGTCCAAGAGGACTGCGGCAGATCCAGCAGCGCGAGCGAATGCCTGTCCCGACGCAGGTTCTCATAGGCGGCCTGCCGAGTGCCCGCCCGCATCAGCGCTGTACAGACATGCTCCACGGCCGCCCGTGCGACATCGGCCGGCCAGTCCAAAGACGAGACCAGGTCGATCGCGTCTTCAACGGCTTTCCCTGCTTTCCCCGCCCTCTCCACAGCTACTTCGCCAGGCTCATCTTCCTCCGCGGCTTGAGGATCGGGAATCTGGAACGCGGGGTGATAGTCCGACAGGGGCGTTTCCCGGTCGGAGAACCGCTCTGGGTCGTGGAACACCGAGATGTGCGGGCGGCGCGCCTGATGCACCGAGCACATCAGCCCCTGCGCTCGTTCCTCGAAGATGCACGTCACCTGCACGCCCTTGGTGACGTATGCCCACGGGTCGTCGGCCTCGCGGGCGCCCTTCCTGCGCATCTCTTCGAACGCCGCCGTCGCTGCCTCCCACGGGTCGAGTCCGTGACGGCGCGCGAGGGGCACGTACTTGCGGGCGGTGTGTTCCATCAGCGCGGCGGCGACCGGATCGTGCTGCCATGCCCCTCGGCCTTCTTCATGCAGGCGTTGCAGCAGCGCCCGCAGCCCTTCGCTGGTCGTGAAGTCCTCGCCGCCGGTCTGTGGGGCGTTCGCGTGCGATGTCGTGGTCATGGTCTAGGCACCTCCTGGCAGGCAGGTGCGCATCCGCTCCCCAGATGAGGTGCGCACAGCTGCATTCCGGAAGGGGCTCATGACCACTCACCCGCTCAGCTCGCCCCGACCGCCGAGCGCGCCGGCCCCGACCGCGCGGTGCCGCGGCCGAATGCGTACAGCGGCGGCAGCCGCTTCGCCCGCTCACCCAGCGACCTCACCCCGTCGAGCGCCTTCTGCCGTGTACGCAACGCCATCGCGGCTTGGAAGTCGATGCCGCGCCCGGCCATCTGCGCGCCCTGCCGGGCCATCAGATCGGTCGGCCGCACCCACTCCACCCCGCGAGCACGCACGTGCGGGTCGAGAGCTCGCTCCGGAGAAGAGCCCCCGGCGACCTTCGCCGCCTCGATCGCTTCTGGCGTCTGCGACCGATCTACGATCTCGTCCTGCGCGATCTCGTCTGGCGTCGCCACCAAGGCGTCGTCTGGCTGCTTGTACGCCTCGGGGGTGGGAGCTGTCGGATCGGACTCCCGAGCTTCCGATCCGGATAGGCCCGGTCGCTCGTGCGCCTCCAGGAAACGGTCGGGCCCGTCAGGCTCATGCACATCGTGGTCGTTCATCGCTACTGCTCCTTCGTGTTGTCGTTCGTGCTCGTGGGTGAGTCGGGGCCATCGGCCAGGTGCCCAGCGGCGAACCACCGGCCGACCGTCGACGCATGCACTCCGAGCTCACGGGCGATCCGCTTGTTAGACCAGCGCGCCTCCCGGAACGCGGCCGCCTGCATCCGCCGATCGCCGCTCGGTCTCTCATCAGGAGCCGCCCGCGCGACATCGCTTTCCGATGTTCGGGCGCGTACCGCCAGCGGAGTCAGATGCTGCGCTGGCGGTGCGTGGTCGTCTCGCGCGGGCGCGACCTTCTCACCGAGCCTTTGAAGTTCCCGTCGTGCTGGGCCGGTGGTCGGTCGGGTGAGCACGACCGTCAGGTGCGTGATCGCCAGCAGCACCACGGGAGGCACGGCGGCGACAGCGGCGGCCAGCACTCCGGGCACGTCGGCGTCCGCGGCGACGACGGCGTGGATCGCGTTGGCAGTCACCGAGACGAGCGCGCCGCCGATCAACAGCGTCCACGGGTACCACGCCGAGCGCTGCCCGCCGAGAGCGACGACGGCGACGGTCGCGACGACGATGATCCCGTCGACAATGAGCGGCCAGGCCCATGACTGCCCGGCGCCGATTCCGGAGCGTGCTGCGAGGTCCGCGAGAGCGGTGAAACTCAACCAGAACGCGCCGGCGGCGATGAACACCGTCCCGACCGCCGCGGTCAGCACCGCCCACCGGCGATCCATCCCGGCGATCATGACAGCCCTCCGAATGCGGGTGCTGGAGCGGCAGGGGCCGGAGCGCGAGCGAAGGAGCCGCCGGGGCGATCCGGCGTCCGCTCCCTGGCCGAGGGATGCGCAGCACGGTAGGCGGAGCGGACGGTCGTGACAATCTCCCGTTCCGCAAGACCTGCATGACCCGCTGCGGCACCCAGAAGGTCAAGAGCTTCCACGGGGTTCACACCGTTCTCCGCAAGGCGGCAGGCAGCCCAGAACAGGCCGCGATTGCGTTCGCCTTCCTGACGGTTCGCGACCCACGCCGCAAGCCGCGACACGTCGGATGCGGCGCCGCTCATCGCCGCGTTCCGAGGTAGCGAGCGAGGTTGCGGGCGCGGGTCGAGGAAGTCCCGCAACCCCGCCGCGTCCACCGGCGCGCTCGGACCAGACCCCAACTGCTGCAGGCGGTAGCCGGCCCTTGCCCCGTTGACGAGAACACTCGACGGCGGCAGCACAATGTATCCGCCGTCCCCGCGGAAGTCGACGGCGGCGCGTGCCGCCTGCCAGGAGCGCTGCTGCTGGCCCGGCACCGCCGGGTAGTAGGCGTGCGTGCCGCCCGACGGCGTGGCCACGAGGAACATCCACCCGTCGACCAAGCCCGCCTGCTGCGCGCGACGCATCGAACCGTAGCCGTTCACGGGCCCATGCACGTCGACGTCGACCACGACGACCCCGGAGACTTCGCCGGTGGGCATGCCGATGTTCGCACCGGGCCGCGCCCGCCACCACACATCGACCTGACGTGCCTCAGTAGTCGCATCGTGGAACCCGTTCTCCGTCACCGGGCGCTTTCCGCCCGGTGCGCACGGGAACACTGGCACCCCAGCGGCGGCGAACTCGCGAGCAGCGACGGCGGGATGCCAGGCTGGTGAGACACGCGTCATCACCTCCGCGAACCCATCACGGGGTTCGCGAGCGTCGTTCCTGTCGACGGCGCTCGAAAACTGGACAGTAGCGGCGCTTGAAAAGTGAACACTCAACGATTGGAGAGTGATCACTTTGGAGGACTGGGCGTTGATCCGGAGGCTGGCCGGCGAGGGCGTGCCGAAGGCGCATATTGCTGAGCGGTTGGGGATCTCGAGGACCACGGTCATCAAGGCGGTGAACTCGGAATCGCCGCCTCACTATGAGCGGACAGCGGCGCCGACGTCGTTCACGCCGTTCGAGTCGCGGGTGCGTGCGTTGCTGCTGGAGACGCCGACGATGCCGGCGACGGTGCTCGCGGAGCGGGTCGGGTGGACGGGCTCGATCCGGTGGTTCCGTGACAACGTGAAGCGGTTGCGGCCCGAGCAGCAGCGTCTCGATCCCGCGGATCGGATCACGTGGGCGGCGGGGGACGCGGCGCAGTGCGATCTGTGGTTCCCGCCGAAGAAGATCCCGCTCGAGGACGGGACAGCGAAGCTGTTGCCGGTGCTGGTGATCACCCCGGCGCATTGCCGGTTCACGACGGGAGTGATGATCCCGACGCGGAAGACGGAGGATCTGCTGCTCGGGACCTGGCAGCTGATCGAGCAGCTCGGCCGGGTTCCGCGTCGGCTGATCTGGGACAACGAGCCCGGCATCGGGCGAGGACGCCGTCACGCGGACGGAGTCGACGCGTTCATGGGAACCCTCGCGACCAAGCTCGTGCTGCTGCCGCCGCGGGATCCGGAATCGAAAGGGATCGTGGAACGCCGCAACGGTTGGTTCGAGACATCGTTCATGCCGGGCCGGTCATTCACCTCGCCCGCGGACTTCAACGAGCAGTTCACCGACTGGCTCGGAGTCGCCAACCAGCGGAGGGTGCGCACCCTGGCCGCCTCTCCGATCTCGCTGCTGCCTGCGGATCTGGCGGCGATGTTGCCGTTGCCGCCGATCCCGTTGCATCTGGGCTGGCGGAACCGGATCCGGCTCGGCCGCGACTACTACGTCCGCATCGACACGAACGACTACTCCGTCGACCCGCGCGCGATCGGCAGGATCGTCGACGTCACCGCGGACCTGGACCGGGTCCGCGTCCGCCTCGATGGACGGATCATCGCCGACCACACCCGTGTCTGGGCACGAGGAATGGTGATCACCGACCCCGCGCATCGAGAAGCTGCGGCCGTCCTACGACGCGAGTTCCAGCAGCCGCGACTTGTTCCAGTCGGCGACGATCTGACTCGGGATCTCGCCGACTACGACCGCGCGTTCGGGCTCGTCGAGGGGAGCAACTGATGGCCGGCAAGACCGACGTCGCGAAGCAGATCACCTATTTCGCCGGCGCACTCAAGGCACCCCGGATCACGGAGGCCGCAGCCCGGATGGCGGACCAAGCACGCGACGCCGGGTGGTCGTTCGAGGACTACCTCGCCGCCGTCCTCGAACGCGAAGTGAGCGCTCGCAACGCCTCCGGCGCGGAGCTGCGGATCAAAGCCGCTGGCTTCCCGAGCCGGAAGACGCTCGAGGACTTCGACTGGGACGCGCAACCAGCCACCCGGCAGCAGATCGCCGCGCTCGCTTCGGGAGGGTTCCTCCTCGAAGCGCAGAACGTGGTCCTGCTCGGCCCTCCCGGGACCGGGAAGACGCACCTCGCGACCGCGCTCGGGATCGTCGCTGCCCGCCACGGGCACCGGGTGTTGTTCGCGACTGCGACCGATTGGGTCACCCGACTCGCCGACGCCCACCGGCAAGGCAACCTCCCACGAGAGCTCACCCGGCTTCGCCGTTACGGGCTGATCATCGTCGACGAAGTCGGCTACCTCCCGTTCGAACAAGACGCCGCCAACCTCTTCTTCCAGCTGGTCTCGTCACGCTACGAACACGCGTCGCTGATCCTGACCTCGAACCTGCCGTTCTCCGGCTGGGGTGGCGTCTTCGGAGACCAGGCCGTCGCCGCCGCGATGATCGACCGGATCGTTCACCACGCCGACGTCCTCACCCTCAAAGGGGCCAGCTACCGCCTCCGCGGCAGAGGCATCGACAGCCTCCCCAGCATTCGCACCACCACCGACGAGACCCCTGGCTAGACTGCCCGCAACCGTTCACTTTTCGAGCGCCGAAAGTGACCAGGATTCACCCGCCGCCGACAGTTCCTCGTCTCCTCGGTAGCCACCCGCTCCTCCTCCCGGCAGGCCACCGCAGGAAGCGGTTGCCCTTGCGACCATGAGGTGCGCCGGGAGGGTCAGCGGAGCGAGGACGGACGAAAGATGGTGTGACGACCGTCAGGCTCCACAACGAACCCGACGTGTCTGGCCCGGTCTACTGGCCCGGCAGCAGATACGTCGAGAGGCAGAAGACGAAAACGGGTCATGCGTGAAGAAAGACGGTTCACACAGCGAGTGACGATGCCGGGACTCAGCCTACGGACTCGTCCTCGATGACCCTCCGAGCGCAAAGTTCCTCGAGGGACGGGTGCGGGGTGAGGCGGTACTGCGTCGGGGTGACCCCGAAGCGGCGCTGGAACCAGTTCGACGCTACACGCGGATCGCGCCATCCGGAGGCAGCCGCGGCGCGGCCCACGGACAGATCGGTCTCCTCGATCAGCCGGGTGAACTCGGTCAGCCGGATCTCCGTGAGGAACCGCATCGGCGGCGCCCCGGTGTGCAGCAGAAACATGCGTGTGAGGTGCGTGCGCGAGAGCGAAGCTTCGCGAGCGAGAGCTCCGACCGTCCACGGCTCGGCCATCCGTGTACGGAGCATGCGTACCGTGTCGCCGATATGGCCGATCACCGCCGGGTCGGTCAGGCGCCCGTCAATCGGTCTCCACGGAGGTTGCGTATCACGTTGGCCATTCTCCGCCGAGAGGAACGTCGGCAGCACCATCCCCACCCAGCGGGCGAGCAGCTCAACCGTGCGAGTAGCGACGACTTCTGGCGGATGAGACCCGTCAGACAGGATGCTCATCTGTCGCCACAGCGGTTCGATCTGCCTCAGCGCCTCCACGCCGGGTTCGATCAGCAGCGGTATGCCGCCCCACTCATGCGGGTGGATGCCCGCGAGGACCCGTGAGCGATCCGGGAAGAACCACGACATCTGCGAGAGCCAGAACTCATCATCAGCGTATACCGCCCACATTCGCACAGACGGGGCCGGCCTAATCTGGCACCAGCGTCCCGAGCCGAGAGCGAACGACGTGCCGGGCCGTAGCGTAAAGACGCCGTCGGCCGTCGCGATCTCGCACGTGCCCTCGAGCACGTTCAGAATCTTCGTCTGCCGGAAGATCGCCCGGCTGGACGGAAGAGTCCTCGCAACCTCGACCGCCACAGCTCCAGCGCCACTGCGTCGCGCGGGCGGGAACGAGAGTTGTTCGTGAGCAGTCGGCGCTGCTGAAAGTTGACTCCCGCTCCCACACCGGCCGACTCCCTGGCGTGCTATCGCTCACTCCCGCGAAGCACGACACGATCGAAGACATGGCAGCCAAGCACGGTGCCGATCAGCCCTGGGAAACGGGAAGCTGTCGCACACGGCAGCGGGGCCGTACTCGCGGAGCTACGAGAAGCAACTGCGTGGTGCCGCGCCGACGAAGCCTCTTGCAAGCGAGACAGCAGCTCTGGACGAGCGCGACGCGGCCGGTTGCGTTCACCGGTCGTGCTGGCTAAGGGTGGCGAGGTAGGCGTTGTATTCCTCCCTTTCTGCGTCATCTTGATCTCGTCGGCGATCAGCGAGTGTGAGGTCACGGGAGCGCCAGCGGGATAGTGTGACAATGAGGACGATCAGCAGGGGTAGCTCGGCATATGTCCATGCCAGGGTCCCCGCGATCGCCTGATCGCGAAGCGGGTCGATTGGCCACCCGATCGTGGGATTGGTGAAGGCCACGAACAGTGGTGTACTGCTCAGGAGAAGGATCAGTCCAAAGACGGCGTGGATCTGGATCTCGGCAATTACGTCGATGAGGCGGGCGGCGTAGGACGGGGTGCGGGGCAGTGGGTCGGAGGACCAGAGCGGGACGGCGGCGATGGTCCCGCTGATGAGGAACGTGAGCAGCAGGAGCTCGTGTCCGGCAGGGAGGCGGATGATGACACTGACCAGGTCGGTCAGGTACAGCCCGAGGTAGAGCGCGGCGGCGACGAGGATCGCGACGACGGGGTGCAGAACGGCTCGGGCTAAGCGCGAGCGCAGACCGGCATGCGCAACACGCAGCGCGAACACGCCGAGGCCGCGGTGCGGTGTAGCCCGCAGGAGTAGTCGACCAGGTGAGCCGACGATCAGCAGTGGGGTGACGACGGTCATCAAGGTGATCTGTTGGAACACCAGTGCGGCGACCGACAGACTTCCGTAGGTGTTCAGACCGAGGCCGCCGGTTAGGAAGAGGAGGACACAACCAAGCAGGAAGGAGATGGTCCGCAAGATGGACCATCGACGGCGCTGGGACCAGAGGCGCATTGCTCCCCAGACATAGAGCGCGGCCAGCAGGACGGCGATCGGCGCAAGAAGCGACGCACTGCTCGGTGCGAGGGCGAGCAGATTCTCGACAGTCGGAGGCGCAGTGCCGGAGAGCGTTGTCGTCATGGTCGGTCGAGGATGCTGCGGGCGATGAGCAGTGCATCCCGGTGTATGCCGTGGATGGTGTCGCTGCCGGGGCGGCTGAATCGGGGCATTCCGGCAACGGTTAGGCCTGGGATCGTTGTCTGGGTAGGGTGGTGGCCTGTCGGATGGGCGTGGTCGGGAAGCCAGTCGTCACCGGGGAGATAGCCCGTGGCGGCAATGACGGATGTCGGCCTGAGGGTGGAACCGTCGGCCAGAGATACGGTCGGTCCGTGGGCGCTGGTGACGGCTGAGCTGATAGCTATTCCGTCGCGTCTGAGCGACTGGTAACTGTCGGTGTAAAGCGGCTCCGGTTGACGCTTGCCCTCGATCAGGTGTCTGTATCTGCCACTGCTATGGGGAAAGAACGCGAGGGCGTGCCGGCGCCGGGGGGTGCGAACCGACAGCGTCACGGTGTGAGAGTCGTTCAGCTCCCTCGCCAGTTGCACACCGGTATTCCCGCCGCCGACGATCAGCACATCGCCGGGCGGGAGTTGCTTCGGGTCGTGATAGTCGCTGCTGTGTAACGCCATTCCGGGAACGTCCAGGCCGGAGAACCATTGTGGACGTCGGGGGCGAGAGGCAGCGCCGGTCGCGCAGACCACATTTCGGGTTTGCACGTCACCGACCGACGTCGAAAGTACGAGGGTCGTCTCTTCTGCGCCGCGTCGCTCCACTCCGATGGCGCGGGTCCTCCACAACGGCTTCACTCCTATGCGAGCAGCGGTATCGGCGAGATAGCGGGACATTTCATTCGCCGTCAGGTGGCGGCGCTGATTTCCTACCGTTGGATAGCCGACCAGAGTGCTGTGGCGTGCGTCGCTGAGCAACACCATCGAGTGCCACCTGTTCGCCCAACTCGTCTCTCCGGAGCTCGCGTCGATGATGACGAACTCGTGTTGTGGGGTAAGCCCGCCTTCCACCAAAGCGGCTGCGACGGCGAGGCCTGATTGTCCCGCGCCGACGATAATCGCTCGCCGACGGCCCATGCCCAGCGGGAGCTTCTTGATCGCTCTCCTACTGGTCATTTTCGGAGTATCCGATTCCAGGCTCGCCGAACGGCGGCTTTCATGTCGTCCCACTCGTCTCGAAACGTCGGGAGCGGTTCTCCTTCGCGGCGTTCTGGCGCTCCCAGCCCGATGAGCACAATAATCACCACGAGTGCGATCAGTTGCGCGACGCTGGTTATCCACACGGGATCGTTCCTGCCGCGACGGGAGGGACACGAGCTGACTCAACCCCACGGGTCGGGATGTTCGACGCAACGACGGACAGTTGGTTCATGGGTGGTTCGTATCTATCCGGAGCCTGTGTAGCTGACACCTGCCGCACGCCGTGGGTCGGCGAAGCCGGTCACGGACCGGGTTTGCCAGTCGATCTCGAGAGCCTGTACCGATCCGAACACGGGCGGGTAGCCAGACACCTCCACGGTGTAGCCGCGACCACGGAGCTCGGCGGCGACACTGTCGGACTCGAGGCGAAGGACGTCGTTGGTGAGCAATTGGAATCGTGGGGCGAGGACGGCTTCTTCGACACTCGCATCGTGCATGGCCCACAGGGCGATGACGGTGGCAAGAGTGCTGGGGATCTGTCGCCCACCGGGAAGACCTACTACCAGTACCGGCGGGCCGGTGGCATCGAGGACGAGGCTCGGCGCCGACCAGCTAACCGATCGTGCGCCGGGCCGGACGACGTTCAGCCCGGCAGTACCGATGTCATTGAACCGTTTGAGGGAGTTGTTGAAGAAGAACCCGGCGACGTACTGTTTCGAGCCCCAGAAGTCGGTGACGGTGTTCGTCATGGACACGGTCAGCCCGTTCTCATCGACGACCGAGATGTGCGTCGTGTTCCCGTCGACATCTTCACCCTCCGCTGTCCCAGCCGCGCCCGCGGAGGCCGCCAGGGCGGCGTTGGCCTCCGGGTCGGTGAGCTCGTCAACGGGGACGTCAACGAAGTTCGGGTCGCCGAAGAGCGTCTGAATCGAGTTGTTGGCGATCCGCCAGGCGCGAGTCTGGATGTCGATGAAATCTGCCGACCCGGGAGCTGCCCCGGCGATTCCGAGGGCTTCTTCGATCTGCAGCTGCTGTATCACCGCGGCGCCCGGCAACGCCGGTGCCGCCGAGACGACGGTGTAGTCCCCGAACGTCCCGGCTGGCGGGTCGGACCATTGCACCTCGTAGGCGGCGAGAGATTCGGCGTCGATCCCGGGCACGTCGGCCAGACGCGGAACCAGCGATCCGGTGTAGAACGCGTCCGCGCCCTCCGTGGCGATCGTGCTGAGCGTCTCGGCGAGCGTGCTCTGCACGAATGTCGCGTCGGCGAGCAGCCTTCGGCCGTCAGCGTCATAGAACGGCGGTACGTCCGCCGCGCCACCAGGGAGGTACTGGAGTTGCCCGGCCAGATATGAGGAGAGGGGGGCGCCGTCTCGTGCGAGCGCGATCGCCGGTTCGAGTAGCGTTTCCCAGGGCAGCGTCCCGTAACGCTCGTGCAGGGCCGCCATTCCGGCGACGAACCCAGGGATCCCCGCTCCCGAGGACGGCACCGAGCCAGCGGTGTTCACCTCGTCGCGGTAGTCCACGTAGTCGAGATCGTCGCTATCGGCGATGATGGCCGAGCCGCCGCCGCCGATACTGGACGCGTCCGGCTGCAGTACCGTGTCGGCGAAGGCCGCGGCAATCGCGGCGTCGACCGCGTTGCCGCCTTGGCGGAGGACAGCTGTGCCGGCTTCGGCGGAGAGCGGATGCCCTGCCGCCACCGCGCCTTGGGCGAGCGGAGGAAGCGTCGGCGTGGGGGAGGGCGTCGAGCTACTGAGGGGTGACCGTGTCGGGGTCGGCTCGGTGGGCGTGCAGCCGGCAAGCATCGCCGTCACGAGGACGAGGGCGGCCAGAACGGCCGGCCGGGTGGCGAGGCGGGGCATCTACCGATGCTAACAAACAATCTGCGTAGCTCAGGAGATGCGTAGGTGTGCAGGTTACGATCCGTAGTGATGGGAACCATTACCGCTGCCTCTGCGTCGAAACGGCTCTTCGCGATCGACGCTGCCCGCGGTCTCGCACTGATCGGCATGATCATCGTCAACGTCGGGCCTGTCGCGAACGAGAGCGTGTTTCAACGGTTGTGGTTTCTGCCCTACGGCCGGGCATCGGTGCTGTTCGTCCTCATTGCGGGCGTATCGATGAGCCTGTTCCTGCGCGCCGACCACGGGCGCCGACGGATCATCGTCGTCCTCTGGCGTGCAGCAATCCTGATTGTCGGCGGTCTTCTGCTCGGTTTACTCCCGCACGGGGTCAACGTCATCCTCCCTCTATACGGCGGGCTGTTCCTTGTGGCCCTCCTCTTATACCGGCTTCCGACCAGCGTGCTGATCGGACTCATCACCGTGTTCATGATCGTCGGTCCGCTCATTTTTGTCGGGGAATCCCTCGATCACACCGGCGAACCCCGTCCGGAGCTGGCATGGTCCGGCGACATTCCCGGCCTGCTGCACACGCTGTTCCTGTCGCGTCCGTACCCTCTGGTCGTGTGGATCATCCCGTTCGTGTTCGGGATGATGCTGGGCCGCATGGACCTGCGCGAGCGGCGGGTCCAGAAGGCGATGATCATCACGGGCGGCATCGCCGGCGTCGGCGCCCTGGCCGCAGCCGAGCTGTTCCCCCTCCTTCTCGGTGAACCCGAGCGCGGCTACGGCCTGCTGTTGACGGGGGTGCCCCACGGGCAGATGCCGTTGTGGGTGATCAGCAGCGTGGGCAGCGCGATCTTCGTCACCGGACTCCTGTTGCGGTTCTGGAGTCATCTGTCTCGCTTCGCGACACCAGTGGTCCTCGCCGGACAGATGGCGCTGACGTTCTACGTCGGCCACCTGTTCCTGCTCGCGGCGCTGCGACCCGAGGACGGATTCACGTTCCTGCAGGGCGTCGGCGTCTCCCTTCTCGCCATCGGCGGATGCATCCTCGGAGCGCTCCTATGGATGCGCCACTTCCGCGCCGGCCCTCTGGAATGGGCCATCCGCGGCCGATGGCTGGAACTACGCCCCGGAGCGTCCCCATGACCCACCACGACCGAGGAATGCGACGACGATGACTACAGTGACGAGCACGCCAGTCCTTCGCCGCACATTGCGGTGGAGTGCGGGGATCACCGTCGGCCTCGCCTTTGTCGGGGCTTGCATCGGTTGGCTCCTTGCCGCAGAGCGGGGTCTGATCAGCGCGATCACCGGAGTCGTGCTGACCGCCGTCTTCTTGGCAATCACCGCGATCAGCCTGCTTGTCGCGAACCGCTGGTACGGCTCGCCGCTGTACGTGCCAATCTTCTTCGCCATCGTCCTCGGCAGCTGGCTGGCGAAGTTCATCCTGTTCTTCATCACGCTCACCCTGCTTCGCGGTCAGAATTGGATCGAGCCGATGATCTTCTTCGTCGCCGTCGTGATCAGCGTGCTCACCACTCTCGTCCTCGACACGATCATCCTGCTGCGATCGGGGCTCGTGCGCAGACCGGGCTCCGGTCACGGACCCGCAGACCCCATGTCCTCCGGGCAAGCACGCGCGTCCACGCGGACTTGACCGGGCTCACAACCACCGCAGGGAACCGGCCTCTCCATCCAGCCTGACGCTCCCGCCCGCCTGCCTGACCTGGTCAACAGAAGATCCCCATGCGGCAGGGCAGCCCCTCCCCACAGGAGCGCAGACGGATGTGAGTCGTCCGCGAAGTGCGCCTGCCGTTGCGGAGAGTGCTAAGGTTGCATCGTATCTACGCAACTATGCAGGTAACGAGGTTTGATGTGTTGAGTGTGCTGCGGGAGTCTCGCTACCGCAATCTGTTCACCGCTCAGGTGGTGGCGCTGCTGGGAACCGGGCTGCTGACCGTCGCGCTCGGCCTGCTCGCGTACGACATCGCCGGGGCTGATGCCGGGGCGGTGCTGGGCACCGCCCTGACGATCAAGATGGTCGCGTATGTGGGCGTGGCGCCCGTGATCGCCGCTCTAGTGAATCGGCTGCCGAGGAAGGCCGTACTGATCGGGGCGGACGTGATCCGCCTCGCCGTCGCCATCTCTCTGCCGTTCCTCACCGATATCTGGCAAATTTACCTGCTGGTGTTCATCCTGCAGTCCGCGTCGGCGACGTTCACCCCCGCGTTCCAATCACTAATCCCCGTGGTTCTGCCCAACGAACGCGACTACACCAAGGCGCTCTCGCTGTCCCGTCTCGCCTACGACCTCGAAGCACTGGTGAGCCCGTTGCTGGCTGCCGCGCTGCTGAGCGTGATCGAGTTCAACCTGCTGTTCGTGGGCACCGCGGTCGGCTTCGCCCTCTCGGCCGTGCTCGTGCTGGTGACCCCGTTCCCCTCGCGCACACCCGTCACGACCACAGGATCGGTGTGGCACCGCACAACCCTCGGCGCAAGAATCTTCGCCAGGACGCCAAGCCTGCGGTTCCTGATGGCGATGAACCTCGTGGTCGGTGCCGGCACCGCTCTGGTGCTGGTGAACACCGTCGTCTACGCCCGAGACGTGTTCCAGTTCGACAACAGCAGCCTCGGATTCGCGCTCGCCTGCTACGGCGCCGGGTCCCTTCTGGTCGCGATCAACGTCCCGAGACTCGTGGAACGCATCGGCGACCGTCGCCTCATGCTCACCGGAGCCACTGTCAGCTCCCTCGCCCTCATCGGTGCAGTGGGAATGACCGCTTGGGCGACGTCGGCCGCCGGGGGAGGTGCTTGGTGGCTGTTGCTCCCGTTGTGGCTGTTCATCGGCGCAGGGAACTCGATGATCAGCACCCCCTCTGCGCGACTGCTCGCTCGCGCATCGGATGACAACACCCGCAACTACATCTACACGGCGCAGTTCTCCCTTTCCCACGCCTGCTTCCTCATCACCTACCCGCTGGCCGGATGGATCGGCGCCGCAAGCCTGACGGTCGCGGCCGCGGTCCTCGCCGTGATCGCCATCGTGGCGGGGCTGATCGCCAGCCGCGGATGGCGATCCCCGACGAACACACCGAAATCGATTGAACAGGAGAAGATGGCCTCATGACCAACTCGGACAGCACATGCGCTCGGCATCCCGACAGCCCCTATGTAGAACTCGCCGTCGAAATCTTCTCCATGCTCGCCGACGCCACGCGGGTCCGCCTCATCCTCGCGCTCCGCGACGGAGAGATGTCCGTCAACCACCTCGCCGATATCGTCGACAAACACTCGACAGCTGTCTCGCAACATCTCGCGAAGATGAGACTCGCCCGCATCGTCACCACCCGGCAGGAAGGAACCCGGGTCTTCTATCGGCTCACCGACGAGCACGCCGTAGCCCTCGTCGACGAAGCGCTCAAGCAAGCCGAGCATGCCATAGGAACACCGCACCACCACCAGGCGTGATTCAGTACGGAGAAGCCCGGTCAGAGTCCTTCCGCGCTATCGACCACTGCCCCTCTCCGGCGGTCGTACTGTCGCCGGAGACCTCAAGCACTTGGTCGACGTGAGCGCGGAGGAACACGCTGAGAGAATGTCGGAACCGGGCCGATGTCCCGCTCGCGAAGTTTCTGGAGGTACGCGTTGTAGTCGTCCAGTTCGGATGATCCGTGGATGTCAACGTACCGGTCCTGTGCCTCGGATCGTGCGGTGTCTTCCCGGAACCATCGGTGCATGACGTAGATCAGCATGAGGAGTGTGGGGGCCTCGCCGTACGACCAGGCGAGTCCGCCGGCGAGTTGCTGGTCTTCGATGGGGTCTAGTCCCATGGCTTGCGTGGGGGCGACGAAGTGGGTGATGAGCATCGTGGTGGCCATCATGAGGAACACGCCGAAGAAGGCGTGCAGGGCTGCTTCGGCGAACACGTCGAGGGCGCGACCGCCGTGGCTGAGGCGGACCGGCAGCGGGTCGGAGCTCAGGATGGGGATCGTGAAGATGACTCCAGCGCCGAGGAACGCCACCTCGAGGGCGATGTGTCCCGCGGTCGAGCCCAGGATGGAGTCTGCGAAGCCCGCGAGGTATAGGCCGTAGAACGCGGCGAGATAGAGAGGGAGTGCGGCCCATGGGCTCAGTGCCCAGCGCGCGAGTCTACTGCGCAGCCCCGCTTGGGCGACGGCGAGCGCGGTGCGTCCCATTCCCACGTGCGGGGTGGCGCGGAGCAGCAAGGTGCCCGGGGATCCCAGGATGAGTAGCGGCGGAATCGCCATCATCAGAGTGAGTTGCTGGAACATGAACACCGACATGAGCGCGTAGCCGTAGTTCTCCACGGCGAGACCGGTCGTCGCCGCTAGGAGCGCACAGCCGATGAGGAAGCTGAGCGTGCGCCAGACCGACCAGCGTCGACGCCGCACCCACATGCGCACGGCCCCGGCGATGTAGAGAACCGCGAGCAGCCCGGCGAACACGGGTAGCACCGGAAACGCCCCAGGAACCACGGCGAAGTAGTCCGGGAAGGCGGGTGCGACGTCGGGGATCCACGGAGTCATCGACGGGTCCCCTCCGGCCCGTCGATGAGCTGAGCGATGAGCACCGACATCAGGGTCGGGGGAACTTGATCAGGCCTCCCGCCACCAGGAAGACGACTGCTGCCGCGGGCTGGATCCCAGTCCAGACAGGTCCGGCGAACGGGAAGGGCATCACCGGATTCCACAGGACGGCGATGGCGACGAACACGGGGATCCACCACCAGTGGCGCGCTTGCACGGCGAACCATCCGACGATCACCGCGAGGATCGACGTGGCGTAGAGCACGACCGGGGCCCAGTCGCTTGCCAGCAGCACGGGGGCGAGGAAGAGTACCGCGGCTGCGAGCAGGCTCGGCGCCAGAGCATTCCGCTGATATGTGGAAGGGGTCCGCTTCTTCTGCGTCATGATTTCTCCATACGTTCGCTCATCTCCTCTGAGGCCAGCGACGGAGTGGGTGCAGCGTTCTCCTCTGCGCCGTGGCGGCGCCGAACAAGCCCGATGGCCAGCACGATGGCACCGACGCCCAGCGCCACGTCTGCCAGGTTGCCGATGAAGAGGTCTGAGTAGGCGAGGAAGTCGGTGACGTATCCGCGACCGAATGCAGGGGGTGCGAAGAGACGGTCCAGGACGTTGCCGATGGCCCCGCCGAGGACGAACCCGATACCGACCGCCCACCAGGTGGTGCGAGAACGGACTGCACTCACGAACAGCACGACCGTCACCACGACTCCGATTGCGGTCAGCAGCGGCGTCGCTCCGGAACCGAACGACAGGATGGCACCCGGGTTGAACGCGAGTTGCAGCCCGAGGAGGTCTCCCAGCAGCGGAATGCGCTCCGTGGTACTCAATTGCGCCAAGGCGACAGCCTTCGACACCTGGTCGATGATGACCGTCGCGCCGGCGACGGCGAATGCAAAGGCGTACTTCGGCACCCGTGCGCCCATCGTCACGCTCCCCTGTCCGTCTTGGCCACGGCACGGTCCCGGCGGCGGCGCTTGCATCCGGCGACGGCGACACCGACAGCACCAGCCACGAGGACGAACCCCATGCCGGTCACAAACAGGATGCCGAGGAACCCGAGATCGTCTCGCTCCACCGGCCGCTCCCCATTCTGCCGTTGGGGGTGGTCGTCGGACTCCGTCTCTTCGACCGTCGGCGACGGCGAGGGGGGTGAGGTCGGCCCGGGAGCGGAGGACGTGGTCGCTGGTGCGACATCCCCAGCGGCGGACGCTGAAGCAGCAGGCGACACCAGCAGAACCGTCGCGGCGATCGGCAGCACGCACGCGACGGTGACCCACGCATACATCCTCACGGCTATCGGATGTTTCATGTGTGATCCTCGTTTCGGTTAGTGGTGTCGTGCGAGCGTGTTCAGGGGCGCTTCATGATGTGACGCGCTATCGAGATCGCGTCACGGCGTGCGCCGGCGAAGGTGTCGGCGTCCCGGCTGCCGTAGGTCGGCATACCCACAACGAACAAACCCGGGACGCCCGTGGTCCCGCGCTTCCCACGACCGGATGTAGCATCGAGTACCCTGCGGGGAAGCCATCCGTCCGCGGGCCGGTATCCGGTCGCGAAGATGATCGATTGCGGAGCGATTCGCCGGCCGTCGTCGAAGACGATGTGCGCTCCGTCCGCGGCGACCGCCGCAGACACCACGTCGATACCAAGCTGCGCCCATTCTGGATCCAGCGAGAGGGCCGCCGCGCCTCTCGCGTCTGTACGACGTCGCCCGACGAGGCGCCGTATCGGTCGACCTGCCGAGGCATACGTCGGTCGGGAGGACAGCGTGACGCGGTGCGTGCTGCTGAGTTCGCGTGCGATCTGCTGGCCGCTGTGACCGGCTCCGACGACCAGAACGTCGCCGCGGGGAATCTGACCTGGTCCGTGATAGTCCGCGCTGTGAACCATGATCCCCGGCACCGCGGCACCCACCGCCCACCCCGGAGTCCGAGGTCGAGCCGCCGCCCCCGTCGCGCAGACGACGTTGCGCGTCTGTACCGGCCCTTCATTCGTTGACAGGAGGAGAGTCGAACCGTCTCCCAGACGTTCCACACCTGTCGCTCTGATGCCCCACATCGTCGTGACCCCCAAACTCGACTCGACGTCGAGGAGATGCTGTTCGATCTCGCGCGGTGACGGGCGTCGATAGGGGTCACCGGTGAGATGCTGGCCGGCGACCGTGCTGCGGCCGGCCTCGGTCAGGAGTTCCATGGACGACCAGCGGAAGGCCCACGAGCGTTGCCCGCCGGGGTTGCTGTCGATCACGGCAAAATCCCGTTGCGGCTGCAGGCCCGAACGTGAGAGTTCGGCGGCGACAGAGAGACCGGCATGGCCGGAGCCGACGATGATCACTCGACGGTGAGAGAGCCCCCGGAGTTTCATGTTCGCTCGCCCGCTGAGACAATCGCAGTCTCCAGGTCGTCGTAGCGCTCGAGCGTGATGGCGTCGCCGTTCACGAAGAACGTCGGAGTTCCGCTCACTCCCAGTGCCCGACCGTCGTTGTAGTCGAGATCGACTCGTGCGACCGTTGCGGGATCCGAGATCGCGGAATCGTAAGCGGCCATGTCCAGGCCCATCTCCTCCGCGAAGCCTCGGAACAGGCTCGCCCGCGATTCCGGGGCTTCACCCCACTCGGCCTGCGTCTCGAAGAGCTTGCGATACATCTCTTCCAGGCGTCCCTGCTGCGCCGCCGCTTCGGCGGCGAATGCGGCGTTCCTGGAGTTCAGGTGCCCCGGCAGAGGGAAGTAGCGGATGACGTAGGTGATCTCGCCGTCGTATCGCTCCCGAAGGTCTTCAACCACGGGGTAGAAGGCACCGCAAGCCTCGCATTCGAAGTCGAGGAACTCGACGACCGTCACCGAGCCGTCTCCCCCATCGTCGAGAACGCGTGAGTTCTCTCGCAGGACCTGTGCCCTGGAACCTCCGTCCTCAGATCCTGGCGGCGAACCGTTTCGCTGGTTGATGAGGACGACGATCACCGCGACGATGATCAGAACGATGGCGGCGGCAAGGGCGACGAGACCGGCTTTCACGGCGGGTTTCATCAGGTACTCCAAGGACTGTTGACACGGTCGAAGATCGAGCGAACGCTCGATGGGGTGCACGCCCGCGAGGCGCGGCACTCCGAGATGTCAGGTCCGCGAGATGCTGAGAGTCGCCAGAGTCAGCGAGGTCCGCCTCAGCGCATCGGGCTTCGAAATAGCACTCGTCCGCGAATGAGCGAGGCCGCTCTCCGCCACCACTGCTGTCGCGCGCCCGAGTAACCGGTACAGCATGACCGCGGCGACGAGCCCGCAGAGAACACCAAGGACGCACAGCACAGCCCCCGCGACCGGGTCCGCCTGTGCTACGCCCGTCGCAAACTGCGTCACCATGCCCGCCGATCCCGCACTGGTTGCATCCGAACCTGCGACATCGGTTTCAAGAGACGACCCGGCTGAAGTCGACGCAGCGGCGACGTCGGCGCTGCAGTAGTCGGCGGCACCAATGGCGAAGATCAGCAGAAGCGTGAGACCGATCATGCCAATAAGCCGCATCATCATCTCACTGCGTTCCAGTCGCCCGGCACAGGCGAATCGGAGTGAGCGGAACACGCTTCGATTGTAGTCATTTGCTCTGGCGCTTCCTTTGAATGAGCCGTAGTCATGCGCTCGCGCTGCACGTTGCGATGACTGATCAGCATCGCTCCTGGTTGGATGAGTGTGTCCTCGTCGCCCCCGCGCATTCCTGCCAGGTGCGACGCCACCCGGTCCGCTACATAGTCGACAACTCGTCCTCTCTGCCAGTTGTACCGTCTCCGGCATGGCCGTACGCGCCTGCTGTGCATTAGCGTTGGTGCGGAGGTGAGCGATGACGGGTGCACGGACCAGGGAGTGGGGCGAGCTCGAACGTGAGTTGCTGCGACTGCTGCGGGGACAAGGGGAACTCGTTAGCGCTCGCCAGCTGCAGGAGTTGTTCTCGGGGCCCGTACCTGCATACACGACGTTGATGACCGCACTCACCCGACTGGAGCGCAAGGGACAAGTGCTGCGCATCGAGCAGTCGCCTCGGAAGGTGCGTTTCTCAGTACCGCGACCGGATGGCAAGGACGCGGGCGCGTCGATGATCTCCACGCTCGACCAGGCGGAGGATCGGAAGGCCGCGTTGCTGGCATTCGCAGGCAACCTGGACGCACAGGACATCGCACTGTTGCGGTCCGTGTTCCCCGACACCGGCCGCCCACGGTGACGGGCGAAGGCCTGCTGCTTTTCACGGCAGCGTCCGCGGGCGCCGCGGTGTTGACGGCGGTGTTGAGCCCGCTGGTGCTGACGGTGGGACGGTGGCAGTTGCTGCACCCGCGGGCCGCGCTGACCGCGTGGTTCGTGGCGTTCTTCCTCGGGCTGAGCTTGGCCGCCGCCGCAGTGGCGGGTAGCGTCATGGCGGCCGTGACCGTCTCGGAGGTGGCATCGCACGGCCAGGCTGTGCTGGTGACGGCGGGCGGGTGGTTGGGCCTGGGGGCTTTCGGGGCCGTGATCGCGTTCGTGGCCACATCGGCTGCGGATTCGACCGGCGCCGAACAGTCGAGTCAAGTAGCGGCGGCGCTGGCCAAATCGCGGGAGGAGCGGGGCGGGTTCACCCTGGTACGGTTCCGCTGCGACCAGCCCATCGCGTGCGCTGTCCCCGGGAAGCACCCGGAGATCCTCCTCTCCACCGCGATGGAGGAGACGCTCACCGTATCGCAGCTGCAGGCGGTCCTCGCACATGAGTACGCGCATCTGCGGCAATGGCACGGGTGGGCGGTCCGGATCGCGCAGATCAATGCGTTGTGCCTGCCCCGCGTGCTGCCGGGGCGCGCACTCCAGCGCGCCACCGTACTGCTCATCGAGTTGGCCGCAGATGACGCGGCCGCCCGGCAGGCGGGCGCCGCGCATCTTGCCAACGCGCTGACTGTGCTCGCGAACACGACCGGCGATGAAAGTATGCACCTGCGTGCCGTGCGCCTCACTGCTCGCCGATGGCCGTCCGCAGGGCGGCGGCGATTGCCGCAGGCGATTCGGATCCTTCCCACCTGACGAAGGACGCAGCAGATCGCATCGAACAGCTCCGGACGACAGTGGCAGCGCTCGGAGGGAAACCCGCCATCGGTGGCGTGGTCGCGCGGACGTCCAGACAAGCACCGCGGCAGGCGCGACTGTCCGCAACTCACCCTCGCGCCACCGGTTCCGGTGAGGTGGCAGCGATCGACTCGGTCCGGCCGAGAACGCCTGTCGAATCCGCCGGCTCCAGGTTTCGTCCTGACCGAACGATCTTGGACATCTTGTAGAGTTAGTGGGGTGCGTGACGGGAAGGACGTGATGGGTATGGATGAGTCCGAGCTCGTGGTGAACGGGATGACCTGCGCACACTGCGAGCGGACGCTGCGAACCGAGCTGAGCGAGGTGCCGGGGGTCGTCGGGGTAGACGCGGACGCCACGTCCGGCCGGGTCCGGCTACAGCACACGAGCCCGGTGGAACGCGCCGCCGTCGAGTCGGCGGTCACGGAGGCCGGCTACACGGTGCTGTCATGGACGACCGACCAGTTGTGACCGTCGCACCCCCGCCCGCACCCGACGTCGCACCGGTGTCCGACCCGCCGGTCAAGCATCTCAGCCGGTGGCCGCTGATTCTGCTCACCGTCCTCGTGGTGATGTTGTCGGTGGCACCGGCGGTCGCGACCACGATCCTGGCCGGCGAAGCCCCATACGACCGGATCTTCGTCAGCTTCCCGGGGCTGGATGTGGGGATCTCCACCGCGGCCGGACAGGGGATCGCGGACCTGTCCTCGACGGTCACGGTCGGTGCGGTGCTATGGATTCTGTTCTTCCGCAATGTGCGCGGGCGAGATGCGTCCCGGGTGGGCGGGTCGATCGAGCTGACCGTGCTGCAGGTCGCGTCCGCGGCGTGGGCGACATCGGCCGGCGCGATGGTCGTGTTGGAGATGCTAGACAGCAGCGGCATCCCTTTCTCCCGACTCGGCGAGCCGGGTGCGATGTCGTTCCTGTACGACGCGAGCGCATTCCCGCGAGCCTGGACGGTCGCGTTCGTCGCGGCGCTGGTGACGTTCGGGGCGAGTATGTTCACCGACCGGTGGACGGGGCTGCTGATCCCGCTGTGGGCATCAGCGTTCGGGATCCTTGCGCCGGTGGTCGTCGGACAGATCCTGGTCGGCCCGAACCACGACTTCGGCAGCGACGCGGGCATCTACCAAGCGCTGCTGACCAGCGCGGCATTCGGGCTGGTGCTGGTCGGCGCCGTCCGCACCCTGACGGGCCGACTCATCGACCCGATCATTCTGTGGCGGTTGGGGAAGACGCTGGTGGTGCTGCTGCCGGTGATCGTGGCCAGCGACCTGCTGCTGGCGTGGTTCAAGCTCGCCGGGTCCGGGCTGCTGGAGTCGGTCACCGGTTGGCAGATTCTGGTCCGTGGTATCTGCCTGCTGGGTGTTGTGGCCGTGATCGCGACCGGGTGCGTGTGGGGGCGGCGCGGACGGTTGACCGCGCGCCGGATCAGCGGGCTGCTGGTGCTCGCGACGGTCCTGATCGGCGGATGGCTCGGGGGCACCGCGGCGATGACCCGGATTCCGCCGCCACAGTATTTCGCGCCGACAAGCATCTCGCAGGTGTTCCTCGGGTTCGAGGTCCCCGACCCGCCGACAGTGCTGGTGCTGTTCACGCAGTGGCGGCCGAACATCCTGTTCCTCGTCGTCGCGATCGCCGCGGTGACGGTGTACCTGTGGGCGGTGCGGCGTGTGCGGCTACGTGGCGACGCGTGGCCGACGGGGCGGACGGCCGCCTGGGTCGCCGGGTGGGCGGTGGTGGTCTTCGTCACCAGCTCGGGGTTCGGGAAGTACTCCGCTCCGGACTTTGGAGTGCACATGATCGTGCACATGAGTCTGAATATGGCTGCCCCGATTCTGCTGGTGCTCGGCGGCGTGATCACGCTGCTGCTGCGAGCGACCCGCTCCGACCCCACGCGCCCGGCCGGAGCGCACGACTGGATCACGTGGGTGCTGCACTGGCCGGTGCTGCGGTTCGTGTTCAACCCGCTGATCGTTTTCATCCTGTTCGTCGGGTCGTACTACGGCCTGTACTTCACCGGTATCTTCGGGGAGTTCATGCGTTTCCATTGGGCGCATCAGCTGATGAACGTGCACTTCCTGATCGCCGGGTACCTGTTCTACGCGCTCGTGATCGGCGTTGACCGGCCACCGCGTCCTCTGCCGCACATCGGCAAGCTCGGCTTTGTTCTCGCCGCGATGCCGTTCCACGCGTTCTTCGGGGTGATCCTCATGACCGGGAACATGCTCATCGCCGAGGACTTCTACCGCAATTTCGCACTGCCCTGGTCAGACCTGCCCGCCGCACAGTACTTCGCAGGCGGGGTCGCGTGGGCTGGGGGTGAGATCCCGCTGCTGCTGGTCATCATCGCCCTCGGAATCCAATGGTCCCGACAGGACGCGAAGGATGCCCGTCGCAAGGATCGGCACCTGGACACCGGCCGCGACGACGAGTTCGACCAGTACAACCGGATGCTCGAACAGCTGGCCGCACGCGGAGCCGCCCGTCCCGCGCCCCGAACCGTCGAGGAGAACGAGACATGACGACCACCACGCCGATGCTCGAGGCGGTGCAGCTGGATGTGTCCGGGATGACCTGCGCGGCCTGCGCGGGCCGCGTCGAGCGTGCCTTGAATGGGCTGGAGGGGGTGAGCGCGAGCGTGAACTACGCCACCGAACGCGCCCTCGTCACTGGACTCTCCCCAGACCGGGTCGACGAGGCGGTCCGGCGGGTGGAAAAGGCCGGGTACGGGGCGCACCCGCATGATGACGCAGACGACGCCTGGTCTCGGCGAGCCACCGAAGTGCGGATCAGCTCGTTGCGGCGCCGGCTGTTGGTCTCGGCGATCCTCACCGTTCCCTTGATGGACATCACTATCGTCCTGGCGCTAGTGCCGGGGTGGCGGTTCCCGGGGTGGGAGTGGGTGTGCGTGCTGTTGGCGCTGCCGATCGTTGCGTGGGCGGCCTGGCCGTTCCACAAGGCGACCCTGCGCAACTTGCGGCACGGCACGGTCAGCATGGACACCCTCGTCTCCCTCGGCATCGCGGCCTCGTTCGGGTGGGCCGTCGCCACCCTCCTGTTCGGCCTCGGTCAGGAGGGCACCGGGTACTGGCTCGGGTTCGGCGTGACCCCGGAAGGCGCGAACTCCGTCTACCTGGATGTCGCCGCCGGGATGACCACCTTCCAGCTCGCCGGCCGCTACTTCGAGACCCGCTCCCGCCGCAAAGCCGGCGACGTGCTCGGCGCGCTGAACCAGCTCGCCGCCACCCACGTCCGCATCCGCACCGACAACACCGAGGAGATCCAGCCGGCGACCGCACTGCGCGCCGGGGACGTCTTCGTAGTACTGCCGGGCGAGACCATCCCCGCGGACGGCGTGATCATCGAGGGGGCCGCGGCGGTGGACGCCAGCATGCTCACCGGCGAACCCGTCCCCGCCGACCTGACACCGGGAGATGGAGTGGTCGGCGGCACGATCAGCATGGACGGCCGGCTAGAGGTACGGGCGACGTTGGTGGGTGCGCATACTCAGCTCGCGCAAATGGCGGCGCTGGCGGAGCAGGCCCAGGCGCGTAAGGCGCGGGTACAGACCCTCGTCGACAAGGTCACCAGCTACTTCGTGCCCGCCGTGATCGTCCTGGCCGTCCTCGTCGCCGCCGGGTGGATGATCGCCGGGACGTCGTTCGAGCAGGCATTCGGGATCGGGATCTCGGTGCTCATCATCGCCTGCCCCTGCGCCCTGGGGCTTGCGACACCGACCGCGCTGATGGTCGGCATCGGCCGAGGAGCGACTCTGGGCATCCTCGTCAAAGGTCAGGACGCGCTCGAAGCCAGCGGCACCATCACCACCGTCGTCCTGGACAAGACCGGCACCCTCACCACCGGCTCGATGACCGCCCACCGCCTCGCCCCCGTTGACGGCGTCACCGAACAGGAGCTCCTCGCCGTCGCCGCGGCTGTCGAGCGCGGCTCCGAGCACATCATCGCCCGAGCCATCCTCACCGCCGCCGAGAACCGAGGCATCGAGATCGCCCCCGTCGCCGGGCTCACCGCCCACCCCGGGCGCGGTGCGTCCGGACAGCTCCACGGCGAGCCGGTCCTCGTCGGCAGCCGGGCGTTCCTCCTCGACCACGCCATCGACGTGCCCGACGAGCCAGACGCCGCCGATAATCTCGACAACAGTACGGGTCAGGCCGCGGAGACATCCGTGCTCGTGGCACGCGGCCGCCTGCTCCTGGGGCGGATCGGGCTCCGGGACACGATCAAACGCGACGCCCGCACCGCAGTCGCCGCACTGCACGCCCAAGGCATGAAGACCGTCCTGCTCACCGGCGACACCCCCGCAGCGGCCGCGAGCGTGGCCGCCCGCCTCGGTATCGACACGGTGCTCGCCGGGGTGCTGCCCGCCCAGAAGGCCGACGCGATCCGCAGCCTGCAGGACAGCGGTGATCGGGTCGCGATGGTCGGCGATGGTATCAATGATGCCGTGGCCCTTGCCGCCGCCGACCTTGGGCTTGCCATGGTCTCCGGCTCCGACATCGCCCTGAAATCCGCCGACATCATCCTCGTCCGCGACGACCTCGCTGTCATCCCCGACGCCATCGCCCTGTCCCGCCGCACCTTGCGCACCATCAAGACCAATCTCGGCTGGGCATTCGGGTACAACATCGCCGCGATCCCCATCGCCGCCGCCGGACTGCTCAATCCGCTCATCGCCGCCGGTGCGATGGCGCTCTCCTCCGTCCTTGTGGTCTACAACAGCCTCCGGTTGCAGAACTTCCGCCGCACCACCACCCCGCGGAGCGACCGTCGCTGACCCCCGCAAGTCCCCCCATATCTACAAGTTGTAGTAGTCTTTGGGTGTGATCGCTGCTCCGTGGAACATCATCCTGACCGTCGCCTTCGTGTTCACCGGTCTGGTCTGCCTGATCGACCTCACGCCCCGGTTGAGGAGGACGCGTCGGAACGGGAAGCCGTTCGACGGGGAGATCCTGATCGACATCAACCACATCCTGATGTCGGCGGCGATGATCTGGATGTCCTGGTCAATGGAGTCCGCGCTCGCGCTATGGGTGCAGGTCGGGGTGTTCGCGATGCTCACCATCGTCCTCGTGCCGTTGCTGGTCCGCGCCCGTGCCGCCACGGCGCGCGTCGACGTGGCGGGGCACCTCGTTCTGAACGCCGCGATGATCTGGATGCTCGCCGCGATGCCGCTGCTGATGGCCGACATGCCCATGGACATGGGTGACGGCTCCGAGATGGGTATGGACGGGCAGATGCCGATGGGCGATGCCGCCCCGATGATGATGGCAACTCCGATATGGGTTGACGTCGTCAACGTGGCCTTCATCGTGCTTAGCGCCGCGACCATGCTGTGGTGGCTCTCCCGGCTGATCCGCAGCGGCCACCATCGCCTGCATGCCGCCTGCCACGCCGTGATGGCCGCCGGCATGGGCGTGATGCTCGTCTTGATGAACGGCTGACACCGCCTCGGCGCCGTTTGCTCCGGAGGGATCGGAACCGAACGTTAGGGGCGGTGCGCATCGTCTCGCGGGATGGACCGCCCCGATGACGTCGAGCGACGGGCGGGCAGGTGGGTCATCGCCCGCTCGAGCGGTCCACGCCCGATCAGTAGCGCCCAGACGGTGCAGCCTGTAATGGTTGCGATGGTCAGAGGCCAGAACGGGGCCGTGTCACGGAACGCGCCGAGGTCGCCGGTGGTGCCAAGGCCGATGCTGGCGAGCACCGCCCACAGGAGGAGCTGTGTGACATAGGCGGTGAGCGGCATGCTGCCGGTGGCCCGCAGCGGCAGGGTGATCCAAATCAGTGGTGTGCGGCAGGCGAGCAGGCACACACTGATCGCGGCGATGGCGAACCCACCGGAGCCGATCACCTCGAGAAGCCCGCTGGAGTGTGGTTCGGCAGTCCACAGCACGTCCCAGAACGCCCCATCGTCGGGGACGTCCCGCGTGCCGGAGACGGCGTCGAGGCCGTACCCGAGGACCGCGAGGGCAATGCCAGCACCGAGCATCGCCAGCTGGGTGCGCAACCGGCGAATGTCGGTGCGGGCGAGTCCGAGGCCGGCGAGCACGAACGCGATCCAGACCGGGAACGGGTAGTGCCACCCGAGCAGCCACGCCGCCATGCGACCGCTGCCGGTCTCCCACCACGGGAGGGCGTCGACCCATGCCTGCAGGAAAGGGGCGAGAAGCCCGATCCCTCCCGCAACGATCAGCACCTGCCGCGGGCGGAGGGGCAAGAATGGCAGCGCGAGGAGGAACAGGATCGCGTAGGCGGGCAGGATGATGTAGACCGGGATACCGAGGCCGAGGAGGACGACGCCCAGTAGCCAGAGCAGCAGGGACCGGTAGACCAGTCGTGCCCGTAGCGCCGGCAGTTCCGCGGGGCTGGGCCGCCGGGCCCCGCCAGCCATCACCCCCAGGGAGACTCCGGCGAGTGTGGCGAACAGGATCGAGGAGCGGCCCTGCACGATGCCCGTCCAGGTTCCCGGGTCGCTCCAGACCAGCGGCGTAATCCACAGCAGGTGCGCGGCGAACATCCCCACCACGGCCATGCCTCGCGCGAGGTCGATGCCGGGGATGCGGTCTTCCGCGTGCAGGCGCGCCCAGTTCACAGCAAAGCGCTCGCGGAGCGGAGTCCGTGCGTCTTGGGAGCCGGGACTGCGCGGTCGGTCGGTGTGAGGCATAGGGGTCTCTTCGCAGGTCGAGCGGACGCAGGGTTTCCGGACTGGTGCGCGGGGGTGGGTCCTAGACCGTTCCGGTCCCCAGCAGGGTGCCGATTCCGTATGTCGCGGCTAGGGCGATGGTGCCGCCGACGACGACACGCACGGCCGCCCGTCCCGGTCGGGCGTTGCCGAGTCGGGCGCCGAGTGCGCCGGTGACGGCGAGGGCGAAGAGCACCAGCACGAAGGTGGCCGGGATGCGGATACCTGTGGGCAGCAGGAGGATCGCGAGGAAGGGCACGACGCCGCCGACGAGGAAGGCGATCGCGGACGCGGTCGCTGCACCCCATGCGCTGACGACCTCATCCTCGGCCAGGCGGTGCTCGATGTCGATGTGGGCGGCCAGCGCGTCGTGAGCGGAGAGCTCGTCGGCGACCCTCCGGGCCGTGGCTTCGGTGAGACCGCGAGCCTGATACGACGCGATCAGTTCCTGGAACTCGGCATCGGGGTCGGCGGCGAGGTGTCCGCGTTCCTCGTCGATCGCGGAGCGTTGGCTGTCACGCTGGCTGCTGACGGAGACGTATTCGCCCAGGGCCATCGAGATGGCGCCGCCGACGAGAGCGGCAACGCCAGCGGAGAGAAGGGCGGGTTCCCCTGCAGCGGCGCTGGCGACGCCGACGACGACAGTCGCGACGGACACGATCCCGTCGTTGGCGCCGAGGACTCCGGCACGCAGCCTGTTGAGACGCTGGACGCGGGCAGCGGAGGACGTGGGAGTGGTCATGGGTCCTTCTTCCAAATCGTATGCGTCGCTAGCGCGATCAAGTGGAGACCGCGTCGTCGACGGGCTGTGCAGAGACCGAGATCTGCGCAGCCCATCGACGGCGTGGGCGCTGTCGTGCATGCTGGCTAGTCGCGCCGCAATGGCTCAAGAGCAGTGTCCGGACCGGTCTTGATGCGGACGCTGAGCAGCTTGGTGGAGTTCAAGAACACGAGAATGTCGGGACCGAGGTGGATGATAGCGGCCTGGATCGGGCCGATCCAGCCCAACAGGGCAGCGGTGATGCCGAGCACATGCACGACGCCGACGCCGACGAACAAGTTCTCCTGGATCGTGCGGTAGGCCCGGCGGGCGATCGCGCGCACGCCGACGATCTTGCTGAGATCGTCGGTCATGAGGGCGACATCGGCGGCCTCGATCGCGGCCTGAGTGCCGCCTGCACCCATCGCGATCCCGGTCTCGGCGAGGGCAAGAGCGGGGGCATCGTTGATGCCGTCGCCGACCATCGCGACCCGCTCACCACGGGCTTGCATCTGTGAGATGACGTCGACCTTGTCCTCCGGGAGCAGATCGGCGTAGACCTCGTCGATGCCGAGGTTCTCTGCGACACGACCGGCGACGGCGGCATTGTCACCGGTGAGCATCGCGATCCGCTTGACACCGTTCACACGGAGCCCGGCGATGGCTTCTTTCGCGCCGGGCCGGATCTGGTCCTCGAGTTCGAAGCTGCCGATCAGACGTCCGTCCGCGGCAACGTGGATGACCGTCGTCGCCTCCGCAGTGGATGGCACGTCGATCCCCGCCTCGGCGAGCAGGGCAGCGTTGCCGACAAGCAGGGCACGTCCTTCGACCGTTCCGGTGACGCCTCGGCCGGGGACGACCTGGAAATCGGTCGGCTCGGGGATCTCTACGCCGGCCTCGCGCACATAGGTGACGATGGCTTCGGCGAGGGGGTGGCTGGAGCGGCGGTCCAGGCCCGCGGTGAGCCGGAGCAGCTCATCACGTTCGACGGAGGCGTCAGCGATGCGGACGGCGCTGACCTTCGGGCTACCGACGGTCAGGGTTCCGGTCTTGTCGAATACGACGGTGGTCGCCCGGGCGAGGCTTTCCAAGTAGATTCCGCCCTTGATCAGGATGCCGCTGCGTGCGGCGCGCGCGATGGCGGCGATGATCACCATCGGGGTCGCCAGCGCCAGTTCCGCGGGCGATGTGAAGATCATGAGTGTAACGATCATGCTCACATCCCGCGTGACGAGGAACACAACCACAAGGAACACGATGATCAACGGGATGAGCCAGGCAGCGACCTTGTCCGCGAGTTTTTGCACGGGGGCGCGGGAATCCTCAGCGTCCTCGACGAGGGCCACGATCCGCGCGAACGTGGTCTGCTCCCCGACCGCTTCGGTGCGCACGTCCAGTGCCCCGGACTTGAGGATCGTGCCGGCGAACACGCGCGAGCCAGCGGACTTGTCCTTCGGGACGCTTTCGCCCGTGACGGACGCCTCATCCGCCGCCCCATCTCCGGCGACGACCGTGCCGTCGACGGGGATGCTGTCACCCGCGCGGACCAGGACAACGTCATCGACGTGCAGCTCCGCGATCGGGACCACGCGCTCCTGCCCGTTGTCACGGACCCGCGCAATAGTAGGGACCGCGCCGATCAGTCCCTGGATGGACGCACGCGCGCGGTCGGTGTTGAGGTCGGCGATGAACTCAGCGATGAGGATGATCACCATGAGCACACTTCCCGCGACCTCTTCGCCTCCGACCAGCGCGAAAATCGTCGCGACGGTGACGAACAACTCGGTTCCGATCTTCCGTTCGGTGAACAGATCGATCAGGCCCGTCTTCACCAGCGGATACAGACCGACGGCGACGGCCACCCACAGCACGGGAACCGGGATGAGCTGCTGCCAGTATAGGAAGGCCACCAACCCGGTCAGAAGGATACGAGCGACCTCGATCCAGCGCTCGCGCGTCATCAAGGACATGAACGTTGTGCGGTTTCCCGCGGGGCGGGCCGCGGTGTCCGCGGCAATGGGGTCGGTCATGGGCGGGTTCCTATCTCTCAGCAGGATGATCGGAGGTCTATCGGGTCTGTGCGTGATGCGTCGGCCGATCCTCCAGATGCACCGCCGCGTAGTGCAGTGCGGTGTTGGCGAGGTCTGCGGCGTGTTCATCGACGAGGTGATAGAGCATGCGTTGACCATCTCGCCGACGGCGGACCATCCCGCTCCGCTGCAGCCGGTTCAGATGCTGGGAAACCGCCGGCGCGGGCCGACCCACTCGGCTCGCGAGCTGGCCAACTGAACTCTCGGGGTGTTGCGCGAGTGCAAGGATGATCCGGATCCGTGTCCCCTCGGCGAGAGTACGGAAAACATCCACGGCTCCCGCGATCGCGCGATCCTCACTTTCCGCCGTCATCTGAACCATCGACACGTCAGCCTTGCTGGATGTTCGTCCGGGAGTGGGCAAAGCGGGCCTCCAAGGCCGCGCCGTGCGCGGGGAGATCCTCCGCGGCGCTGAGCACGCGCACCGTCTCCCGCACGTGGCTGAGGGCAGCGGCCGGGTAGCGCACGGTCTGCACCGCCCGTAGGAACGTGTGCACCGTGAGTCCGGAGGAGAACGTGGCCGTGCCTCCGGTGGGCAGTACATGGTTGGAGCCGGCGCAGTAGTCCCCAAGACTCACCGGCGTGGACGCGCCGATGAAGATCGCGCCAGCGTTACGCACATGCCCGGCCACCCCGTCAGCGTCGTCGCAATGGATCTCGAGATGCTCAGGGGCGTATGCATCGCAGACCTCGATGCCGTGCTCGATGTCGTCGACGATCACGATCGCCGACTGCTGACCCGTCAGAGCAGCCCGCACCCGATCCGCATGGGGCGTGAAGGCGACCTGTCGATCCAGTTCCGTCTGCACGGCAAGGGCCAGGGAGGTGGAATCGGTGACCAAGACGGCGGCGGCGTACTCGTCGTGCTCGGCCTGGCAGATCATGTCGGCAGCAATCAGCATCGGGTCGGCGAGCGAGTCCGCCAGGATCATCACCTCTGTCGCGCCGGCCTCCATGTCCACCGCGACCGTGTCGCGGACCAGACGCTTCGCGGCCGCGACGTACACATTCCCAGGCCCCGTGATCAGATCCACCGGCTGGACGCGACGTTCTTGCGCCGGGTCCTCGATGCCGTACGCGAGAGCAGCGACCGCCTGGGCGCCCCCGATGGCATAGACCTCGTCGATGCCCAGCATCGCCGCCGTCGCGAGGATCGTCGGGTGTGGCAAACCGCCGTGTTCGACCTGCGGGGGGCTCGCCAACGCGATCGAGCGCACACCGGCGACTTGAGCGGGAACCACGTTCATCACCACGGACGACGGGTACACCGCCTTCCCTCCAGGAACGTATACACCAGCCCGCTCGATGGGGAACCAGTTCAACGACACTTGGGCGTCCCCTTCGAAGCCCACCACGACCGGGGCGGGTAACTGTGAGCTCGCGAACCGACGGGTCCGCTCGATCACCTCCTCCAACGCACCACGAAGCTCCGGCGCAAGCGCGGAGGATGCTTCCGCCAAAGCCTCCGCCGGCACCCGCAGCATCTGTTGCTCAACCCGATCGAATCGGGCAGCGAGCTCCGCAACTGCAGGAAACCCGTCGCGTCGCACGTCAGCAATGGTCGAAGACGCCGCAGGAATCGCCCCCGCCAAATCCACGACCGCGCGCGGCACGGCACGGCGCACCTCATCCCGGGTGGCAGAGCTTCCACGAAAACCGATCACGCGCACAGCAACACTTCCGAACGCGTGAGTCATCGCCCGATCCCCCGAGCCACAGGCCCTGCGGGGGCGACACGCAAAGTTGCAGAAGCCATGATCGGCTCGAAGGTGATGGAGATGATGGAGATGATCGTTCCTCTCATAACGAGAACCACGCCGATCCGGGCGAGGCAGTGCAGACCCGACGGCCTGTGGCATGTTCCTCGTCGAAGGAAGTGCCACACCTCATGGTAGCATGATACCTACGCAGTTACGCAGATAATGGGAGATGCGATCGGTTTCACGATCCTCTATCGCCGCACTCGTGATATCTCCGTTGACTGCGCCCCTTTGATTCATCGGAAGCGGAACATCGAGCATCCCCTCAGCCGGCTGAAGACGCGTCGCACGGCTGCTGTTCTCCGCCCGCTTCACAGTGAGCTTGGCCCGATTGGCCACTGGCAGTGATGATCGCCGACACGAGCTACTCCGTCGACGAAGAGCACACACACTGTTGGCACCAAGGGTGCGAGCGGGCGCGCTGCGCGCACCTTGCCGCTGAGGCGGCCCCCTCCTGAGACCGGCTCGGGAGGGGCGCGCCGTGGTGATGACGATCCGCGTGATGTCGTCCGGTCGCGGCTACGAGTATCTCCTCAAGTCGGTCGTCGCGGGCGACGGAGACCGCGACATGGGCACCGCCCTGACCCGCTATTACACCGAGACGGGTAGCCCGCCGGGCCTTTGGCTCGGCGCCGGGCTCACGAGTCTGGACACTGGACAGGGCCCAGCTCTCGCAGATGGTGATCAGGTGACCGAGGAACAGCTCGCACGCCTCCTGGGTGACGGCGTTCATCCGGTGACCGGCGCGCCGCTGGGGTTGCGGTATCCGCGGCTGCAACCCCCGCGCGAGCGCATCGCAACCCGGGTTGCGAAGCTCGACGCATCGCTCACTGGCGGGCACCGAGACGAAGCGATCGACCGCATCCGCGCGGAGGAGCTGGCGAAGAAGCCTCGCACCGCGGTTGCGGGGTTCGATCTGACGTTCTCGCCGCCGAAGTCGCTGAGCGCGATCTGGGGTGTCGCCGACGCGGGCACGCAGTCGCTGATCGCCCAGGCTCATCATGCCGCGATGCGCGACACGCTCGCGCATCTCGAGCAGCGGGTCGCCGCGACTCGGGTCGGGCATGGCGGGATCGCCCGCATGCCGGTGGTCGGCGTCATCGCGACGGCATTCGATCACTACGACTCCCGCGCCGCCGACCCACAGCTGCACACGCACCTGGTCGTGTCGAACAAGGTGCAGGGCGAGGACGGGCACTGGCGGTCGCTGGACTCCCGGACACTGCACCGAGCCACGGTGGCGCTGTCGGCGTCGTACAACGCGTTCCTCACCGATCACACCGCCCGGCTACTGGACGTGGTGTGGGTGCCGGTGGACCGCGGGAAGGACCGCAACACCGGCTGGGAGATCGAGGGCGTCCCGGCCGGGTTGCTCGCAGAGTTCTCCCGCCGCACAACCGGCGGCGGCGATGACGGCGCGGGGATCGCGGAGGCCACGCAACGGCTGATCGACGATTTCGTCGCCGAGTACGGGCGCACCCCGTCGCGCACGACGGTGGCGAAGCTGCGGCAGCAAGCGACGCTGGAGACACGGCCGGAGAAGGATCCGCACTCGCTCGCCGAGCTGACCGCGCAGTGGCGCGAGCGGGCGACCGCCGTGCTCGGCGAAGACGCCACCACCTGGGCTGCACATCTCCTCGCCCGCGGGGCCGGACAGGTGCGCCTGCGGGCCGATGATCTGAATGCTGGGCAGGTGGAGAGCATCGCGGCGGTAGTGCTCATGGAGGTCGCGAACCGGCGGGCGACCTGGGGACGCTGGAACCTGCACGCCGAAGCGATGCGGCAGCTGATGGGTCTGCGCTTCGTCTCTACCCGCGATCGGATCACCGCTCTCGACCAGATCGTGCAGCACGCCGAGGCGCATTCCCTGCGACTCACCCCCGACTACGACCGACCCGTGCCCGACACGTACATGCGCACGGACGGGACGAACCGGTTCCAGCCGGCCGATCAGATCGCGTACTCGAGTCAGGACATCCTCGACGCCGAGACACGGCTCCTCCAGCACGCTGAGGCCGAGGACGCGCCGCGGCTCACGGCGCGTCTCGTCTCCCGGCACGTGACCCGCAAGATCGGCGGAGTGGCCCTTGCCCCGGATCAGGCGGCGGCGATCACGGCGATCGCGGGCTCCGGTCTCACTCTCGATCTGCTCGTCGGACCGGCCGGCGCGGGGAAGACGACTGCGCTGCGCGCACTGCACAGGGCGTGGACGGCCGCGCACGGTAGGGACTCCGTGATCGGGCTGGCGCCTTCGGCCGCTGCTGCCGAGGTTCTCGGCGACAGCTTGGGGGTGCGGGCAGAGAACACGGCGAAGTTCCTCTGGGAGCACGGCATAGGCCGTTGGAGCCTTCAGGCCGGGCAGCTCGTGCTGATCGACGAGGCGTCCCTCGCGGGCACGCTGGCGCTGGATCGCATCACCGCGCACGCGGCAGAGGTCGGGGCGAAGGTCGTGCTGATCGGCGACTGGGCGCAGCTGTCAGCGATCGAGACCGGTGGCGCGTTCGGGATGCTCGTACGCCACCGCCACGGCGTGCCCGAGCTGACCGATGTGCGCCGTTTCACCAACGAGTGGGAGAAGACCGCCAGCCTCGCGCTGCGCCGTGGCGAGCCCGGCGTGCTGGACGTCTACGACGAGCAGGGCCGGCTGCACGGCGGCGGGCTCGACCAGATGCTCGACGTCCTCTACGCCGCGTGGCAGGAAGACCGCGCGGCGGGCCTGTCCACGCTGATGATCGCCGGGAACGGTGAAGCCGTCGCGGAACTGAACCAGCGCGCCCGCGCCGACCTCATAGACGCCGGTCACGTCGACGCCGAGGGAGTGCTCCTTCACGATGGGACGACAGCGGGAGTCGGGGATCTCGTCGTCACCCGCCTCAACGACCGCACTCTCTCTACAGGGCGGTCATGGGTGAAGAACGGCGACAGATGGCACGTCGCCCACCGCTACGACGATGGCTCATTGGCCGTCCGCCGCGTCGGGAAAGGCGATGGCCCCCACGGAAAAGCGCTCGTACTGCCGGCCGGGTACGTCGCCGACGAGGTGGAGCTCGGATACGCGGCGACCGCGCATCGGGCGCAGGGCTCCACCGTGGACACCGCGCACGCGCTCATCGACCCCGAGAAGGCATCCCGAGAACTGTTCTACGTCGCGATGACCCGCGGCCGAGCACGCAACGAGGCGTATGTGATCCAGCCCGACCCGCATGAGGTCGAGCCACACCTTGACCCGCCGGAGGAGAAGACCGTCACCGGACACCTCGCGCGGGTGCTGGCACGCAGCGACGCTGACCCGTCCGCCACCGAGACTCTCGCCCGCGAAGTCGACCGGCACGCATCCCTCGCGACGCTGCTGGACGAATTCGACCTCCTGGCCCGCGAAGCACGCGCCGAACGCTGGGCCGTGCTTCTCGATGTCGCGCCGTTCCCGGAGGACGTCGCTGACGACGTGTTCACCAGCCCCTACTACGAGCACCTTGAAGGGGCCCTTGCCCGGCATGAGGCCGCGGGCCACGATGTGAACGCCACCCTGACGTCCCTCGCACCGACGATCAGCCTCGGAGAAGAGCAAGCCGACCCGGCAGCACGCCTCGCCACAGCACTGGACTCAGCGACGATGAACCTCGCCGCAGGGCGAGGCAAGCGGCCCCGTCGCGTCGCCGGGCTCATCCCCATCCCCGATGCCCCGGCGCCGGACGATGTGCAGGCAGCGCTCGACGCGCGCCGCGTCCTCATCGAAATCGCCGCACGGCGAAGCGCGCAGCATGCGCTGCGCTCCGCCGAGGCGTGGACGAGCAAGCTCCGGCCGCCCAGCGATCAGCGTGCCCAGAACGCATGGCTCGAACGGGTCGCGACCGTGGCGCTCTACCGGAGCCGATACGAGATCGCCGGGTCCGCGCCATTGGGGAACCCGAAGGACATCACCAAGGCCCAACAGGCCGCCGAGTACCGGATCGCATACGCCGCGCTGCGCCGTGCACAGTCTCGCTCCGAACGCGCAACTCACACGATGCCGCACCGGCAGCAACCACAGGCCAGCCCATCGCGGAGCCTGTGATGATCCACTTCAACTGGAGCGTCAATGCAACTGGGGAGCGTGGCACACGGAACAACCCCACGCCGCGTTGCCTGCAGTCGGCTCTGGCTCTCGACCGCGCTGGTCTCTGCCATTCGCAGCCTGGTGCCGCGCGATGTGGTCTTCGAGTGCGCCTAACCCTCCCGCTGCACCGATCGCCGCAGGTTGACGTAGCGCCGCGGGCACAGGGCAAGATGGTCCCGAGCAGCCTGAGCAGTGTCGCTTGCGCTTGCTGACTCGACCTAAGTCTTCACACTGAGGAAAGAACCGAGGCACATCGATGGTGAAGAACGTCATACCCGCAGCTGATGATCACCATGGCGCCCGCTGGATTCGCGCAGCCCTCCAGGTGAACCCCTTCGGTTACGTCGGCAACCCATCCCCCTCCAAGACCTACGCGGATGAAGCAACGTACAACGCCGCCTTGATCGCCGAGTTTCAGGCGCAGAAGATTGAGTTGATAGCGGTCACCGATCACTGGAATGCCAGCAGCGCGTCCCAGCTGATTGCCGACGCGGAAGCTGCCGGCATCGCGGCGCTCCCGGGCTTCGAGGCAAACACGTCTGAGGGCATCCACCTGCTGGTTATGTTCGAGCGCGGCACCTCAACTGAGCAGGTCACTGCCGCGATCGGTGCATGCGGTTTGACGCCCGGAGCCGCGAAGGGCACGACGACGAAGTCGTACGGCGATATCCTGACCGACATGTGTGCCCGCGGCGCGTTGGTGATCCCGGCGCACGCCAACGTCGCCAACGCTGGACTGCTGAGTCGAGCGAAGGGTGACTCGCTCGCCGAGATGATCAAGCACCGCGAACTGCTGGCTATTGGCATCACGCCATCTGTCGCTGAACTGGGTGACCAGGCCAAGATCCTCAAAGGGACCAAGCCCTACGATCGCCGCCATCCGCTGGTGGCGATCCATGCCGACGACATCTGCGACCCGGCGACGCTCGCCTCTCCCGGTGCGAGCACCTGGTTCAAGATGAGTACCCCCAGCCTGTTGGGGCTCCGTCATGCAGTTAAGACGCCGGAGACCCGAGTGAGCACGACCGATCCATCATCGACTTCTCGTGTTCTGCTTCGCGAGATCGCTTGGGACGGCGGCTACCTCGACGGTCAGAAGCTCCACCTTGCGGAGGATCTCACGGCCCTCATCGGCGGACGTGGAACCGGAAAATCCACCGCTATCGAGAGTCTCCGGTACGTGCTGGAGATCCCGCCCATCGGCGAAGCATCCAGCAAAGACCACAAGGAGATGGTCAAGAACGTGCTTGGCGCGGGAACGGTCATCTCGCTCGTCGTCGACGTGGTGTCACCTAGCCCGGCGCGTTTTACTATCGAACGCACAACGAACAGCCCGGCGATCGTTCGTGACTCCAGCGGCACGCAGACGAACCAGCGCCCACGCGACATCGTCGGTAACCTCGAGATCTTCGGTCAGCACGAATTGGCCGAGCTCGCTCAGGACAAAGACCTGATGGCTGAGCTTGTCGCACGCGTCGCCGGCAGGCCAGCGTCGCCTGCCGAGCGAGACGACGTCCTAAAGGATCTGGCGGATAACCGTGATGCACTCGCCAAGCACGAACGAGACCGGGAGGCGCTTGAGACCGAACTCGCGGACATCCCCCGCCTCTCCGAAAGCATGGAAGCGTTCGACAAGACCGATCTTGCGGCGAAGCTTGACCAGAAGACTCGATTGGACAAGGATGGCGCCGTCCTGACTGATGCCTCCGAACGGGTGCAAACCGTTGAGAATCTGGTGAGCGAGTGGGGTATCGAAGCGGTTGTCGAGGAGCTTCGCGCCGAGCTGGCCGACGTCAAGGACTCCCCCCGCAAGACGACTCTGGAGCAACTCGCTCCGGTACTCGGGCAACTCGCCACTGCTCTTGAGCAGGCAACCTCATCCGTGCAGGCCGCCATTGCTGACACCAAGACGCAGATCGAGGCGACCAGGCAGTCGTGGGAGTCTACGACAAAGACCGTGAGCAACGGTGTCTCTGCGGTGCTGCGCGAACTGGTCGAGCAAGGACACAAGCCAGATGAGTACCTGACTCTGCAGGCCAACCTCAATCGGCTCACAAAACGTGCCGAGAAGCGAACCGTCTTCGAGAAGGCGTACAAGAAGCTGACCGGCGAGAGAACGAAGTTGCTTCGCTCGCTGGCTGACATTGACAAGCAGATCGCGAACCAACTCAAGGACGCCATCAAGGCATCCAACGCCGCTACGACGGGAGCTGTGATTGTTAAGCCGATCGCATCACCCGATCGCAGCCATATCAAGGCCGTGATCTCCCACCACTTCACAACCCAGCGCGGCCAGGTGTTCGCCGCCATCGATCGCGATGACTTCAATGTGGCGACGTTCGTAACTGCCGCGCGGTCGGGGTTGGACGCGCTAACGGGGCTGAGCATCACTGGCGCACAAGCGAAGGCCATCGTGGACACCGGAGAACCGTTGTTCAGAGAACTGGAAGAGCAGTCAGTCGGCCTCGCTGTCGAGGTGCAACTCAACGTTGCCTCCAAGGGTGCGCCGGTGGAGTGGCGCCGCCTTGAGGATCTCTCAAAAGGCCAGCGAGCGACTGCACTGTTGCTGCTCTTACTCGGCGCATCAATGAGTCCGCTTGTCATCGACCAACCAGAAGATGACCTCGACAACCGATTCGTATACGACGGCGTCGTTCAAAAGCTGCGATCCCTCAAAGGCACCCGACAGCTAATTGTGAGCACGCACAACGCGAACGTGCCCGTCCTGGGCGACGCCGAGTTGGTCGTAACTCTCGAAGCTGACGGTCAGCACGGCCGCACAGCGACCGACGGCGTCGGATCGCTCGACAACCCGAAGGTGCGAAAGTACGCCGAAGACCTGTTGGAAGGTGGACGCACGGCATTCGATGCCCGTAAGCGCCTGTACGACTTCTAGCTAGATCGCTGACATCTGAGTGGTAGACGAGCCCGGTGACGTCATGACCGATGGCGTGATCCTCGACGGTCGTGCACTTAGCTCCGCCTCTCCGATCGGTGAGCGCGGTCGCGCGAACTGCCTGTCGTTGGTCGTGGTTGCGAGAAAGTCGGGTCTGCTCAGGCGCATCGGCGCCGAGCGTCCGGACCTGATCCGGTGACCCCGGCCGTCGCCATCGCCGGAGACGTGACACCACCGCTAGACGCGACGGCAGTTATCGCTCCTGCGGTCAACGGAGAAACGACGGAGAAACGTACAAACCGACCCGATTCCGCCGCAGATCCGTGCAGATCGACGACGTTGTAGACTGACGGAAGCACCGCCGCAAAGCAGCGAAGTTGCCCGGAATTACGGGGCGGCAGAGCCGCAGAGCGAGGTGGCCTAGATCAGGAGCCTGTGGTGCATTTGGGAACTTCTGCTTCCCAAGCAGACAGCGCGGGTTCGATTCCCGTCAGCCCCTCCGATGGTCCGGAGTGCCGCCGAAGGCGGCGCGCCGGACCTTTCGCGTCGCCGCGGGAATCGAACAGCCGGCCCAGCCGGCGTCGTTGGTTGGGCCCCCGCGGAGGCTCCGCGCGGCGCGCAGCGACGCGTGGAGTGCGGGGACCGTCAGCCCCTCCACGAGTCATCGCCGGGGCACCATCGCGCCGTCCAGACAGCACGCTGCACGCGGGGCCGCGGTGGTGTTTCGGCGGGTGGATGGTGACTCGGCGCATGGCCGCGCCCACGTCGGCTACGCGAGCAGCTCGGACGACGGCACGACGCGCGCGTAGGCGCTGCCGAGCGCGGCGAGGAACGCGGCGTGCACGGATGCGCCGGGCACGCGCACGCCGCCGAACTCGAGGTCGGGGGCCGCGCAGGCGTCGGCGACCACCGTCACGTCGTACCCGAGGTCGGCCGCCGCGCGGACGGTCGCGTCCACGCACATGCTCGTCATCATCCCCGCCACGACGAGCCGCGTGCCGCCGACCGAGCGCAGCAGCTCGTCCAGCCCGGTGTCCACGAAGGCGTTCGGCGCGCGCTTGACGACGACCGCCTCGCCCTCGGAGGGCGCGACGCGCGCGTCGATCTCGGCGCCGGGCGTGCCCGCCTCGAGGAACCCGCGCTCGCTCTCGTGCCGCACGTGCACCACCGCGCCGCCGCGCTGCCGGTGCGCGGCGAGGACGGATGCAGCGGCGCCGGCCGCCGCATCCGGGTCCACGAGCGGATGGCGTCCCCCCGGGAAGTAGTCGCGCTGCAGGTCGATCAGCAGCAGCGTGGGCTCGCTCGTCGTCGGCTCGATCACGCCTCATTCTCGCTGGCCGCGGCCCCTCCCACGGCGGTGGCAGAATTGTCTGACAAACTGCCTGGCGGCGCGGAGAGGAGCGGCATGGACTGGTCGAGCCTGCGCCGCTCGACGGGGCTGTCGGTGCCCGATCGCCTCGCGCTCGACCTCGAGCGGGCGATCCTCGACGGGGAGCTCCGCCCCGGCGACCGCCTCCCGAACGAGCACGCCCTGTCGGCGGAGCTCGGCGTCTCCCGCGTCTCGGTGCGCCAGGCGCTCCACGAGCTCGAGCAGCGCGGGCTGCTCGATCGACGCCCCGGTCGCGGCACCGTCGTGCAGGATCCCGCCGGCCGTGCCGGCGACGCCGGCGCCTCGCTCTCCGCGCTCCTCGAGCCCACGCCGGACGGCGACCTCGCCCGCATCATGGAGCTGCGCGCGGTCGTCGAGCCTCCGATCGCCGCGCTGGCCGCCGTCCGTGTGCGTCCGCGCGACGTCGCGCAGCTCCGGGCGCTCGTCGCCGACATGGAGGCCGAGACCGACCTCGCGCGCTACGGCGAGCTCGACCGCGCGTTCCATCAGGCGATCGCGCAGTACACGCACAATCCGCTGCTCGCGCAGCTGACCGCGCTCATCGCCGACCACATCGCCCCCGCGCGCCGCAGCGACCTGCAGACACCCGAGCGGCGCCGCACCTCGACCGCAGCGCACCGGCTCATCGTCGACGCGGTCGCCGTGCACGACGGGCCCGCCGCCGAGGCCGCGGCGCGCGCGCACGTGCACACCGTCCGCGAACACGTGCTGCACGCCGCCGACACCCCTCACCGCCGCACCGACGGCGTCGCCCCCGACCAGGAGACCCGATGACCTCACCCACCCCGGATGCGCCGGCCCTGCCGCGCGCGTCGCTGCTCGCCCTGATCCTCCTCGGCCTGGTCGCGGGCTATCTGTCGGGGCTGTTCGGCGTCGGCGGCGGCATCATCGTCGTGCCCGCGCTCCTCATCCTCGGCTACGACCAGCGGCGGGCGGCCGGCACCTCGGTGGCGGCCATCCTGCCCACCTCGGTCGTCGGCACGATCAGCTACGCGCTGACCGGGCACATCGACTGGATCGCCGGCATCGCGCTCGCGGTCGGCGCCATCGCGGGCGCGCAGATCGGCACGTTCCTGCTCGCACGACTGTCGCGACGGGCGCTCTTCTGGTCGTTCCTCGTCTTCCTCGTGTTCTCGGCGGTGAGCCTGTGGTTCAGCGTCCCCGAGCGTGACGACACGATCGCGCTCACCGTGTGGACCGTGCTGGCGCTGGTCGGAGCAGGTATCGTCACGGGCATCCTCTCGGGCGTGCTCGGGGTCGGCGGCGGGATCATCGTCGTCCCCGCTCTCATGTTCTTCTTCGGCGCGAGCGACCTCGTCGCGAAGGGCACGTCGCTGTTCATGATGATCCCCGGCTCGATCTCGGCGACGATCGGCAACGCCCGGCGCGGCAACGTCGACCTGCGCGGGGGCCTCGCGATCGGCATCGCCGCGTGCTGCGCGTCGCCGCTCGGCCTCCTCACCGCCACCGCGATCACCCCGCTGTGGTCCAACATCGCGTTCTCGGTGCTCATCGCTGCGATCACGGTGCAGCTGGTGGTCCGGAACATCCGCCGGCGGGCCTGACTTCTGAGCGGGGGTCGCTCGGGGCCTGGCAGCCGGCGGCAACCGCGCGGAGAATCTCCGGGAGATCCACGGCTGTGACGAGGCGGGGCGCACGAGGAAGCGGGCAAGACATGAGCGTGTTCCGACAGGACGCACTGCACTCCCGAGTCGCCGTCGTCACGGGCGCTGCGCGCGGCATCGGCCGCGCGGCCGCGGCCGCCCTGGCGCATGCCGGAGCGGACGTCGTCGGCATCGACATCTGCGCCGTGGCCTCGGCGCGCAACACGTACCCTCCGGCCACGCGTGAGGATCTCGAGGAGACCGGACGGATGGTCGCCGCGGCCGGCGTGCGGTGGACGGGCATCGTCGCGGATCAGCGGGACATCGGGGCCCTTCGCGACGCGCGCGACACGATCCTCGAGCAATTCGGTCGGATCGACATCCTCTTCGCCAACGCCGGGATCCAGGCCTTCGTCCCCTTGCTCGAGATGGAGGACGCCGACTGGCACGACACGATCGATGTGAACCTCACGGGCACCGCGAACGCCCTGCGTGCGTTCGCGCCCGCCCTCGTCTCCGCCGGGGGCGGCAGCATCATCGTGACCTCGTCCACGCAGGGCCAGCATGGCACCCTCGACGGCTCCGCATACTCGGCGTCGAAGTGGGGGATCATCGGGCTGATGAAGTCCGCCGCGCTCGAGCTCGGACCGCACGGGGTGAGGGTCAACGCGCTCATCCCGGGGCTCATCGACACGGCGCTGACCCGCCACGAAGGCCGCTACGCGCAGGCGCTCCGCGTGGGCGGCACGGAGCCCACCGGCGACGAGGCGACCGACGAGCGGAGCGCTGAGAAGGCGCTGTCCGGCAAGCTCCCGCTTCGCCGGCCCTGGCTGGAGCCGGAGTCGGTGGCGCCCGCGGTGGTCTTCCTGGCGTCGGATGCCGCGGCCCTCGTCTCCGGCACGAGCTTCGCCGTCACCGGGGGCGACAGCGCGAACGTGACCGCCTGACGTGCTCGGCGTCGCGCGAACCGCGATCGGATGTCAGGTCGACGTGACCCCGGCGGATGCGGCGAGCGCATCGAGCACGTGCGCGGTGCGGGAGCCCGGCTCGGCGCCGTAGATCGTGACGGTGTAGCCGCTGAGATCGGGAAGGAAGAAGTTCTGGATGCGCAGGGTCAGGGTGCCGATCCCCGGCGCCTCCGCCGTGACCGCGCGGTCCATGAGCACCCGCACCTCGTGACGTGCCCAGATGCGGACGAAGTCGGGATCCGCGGACAGCTGCCGCACGACCTCCTGGTAGCGCGGTGACCTGTCGTCGCCGAGGTAGCGCAGCGCTCCCGCCGTCTCCCGCGCCATGTACTCCCAGTCGTCCAGCTGCGCGCGCGTCTCGGGCGTGAAGGCCAGCAGGGCGGCGTTCGCCCCGACATCGATCGCGCCGTGGGAGACGGCGGCCATCGACCGGTTCGCCGCGACGATGTCGAGGTTGGAGTCGGCGACGTACGCGGGCGTCGAGCCCCAGTGACCCAGCACCCCGTCGAGACGGCCGCGGTCCACGTCGGTCGGGACCGACCGCGTGCCGACGCCCGTCAGCCGGTACATGTAGTCGATGCCGACGCCGGTGAGGCGGAGTGCGCGGCCGAGGGCGTCGATGATCTGCGGCGAGGGCGTGCCCGCGCGGCCTTGCTCCAGACGCATGTAGTAGTCGACGCTCATGCCCGCCCGCTGCGCGACCTCGTCGCGCCGCAGTCCAGCGACGCGGCGTCCGGACGCGCATGCGATGCCGACGTCCTCCGGCCGGCAGTCCTCCCGCCGGGCGCGCAGGAACGCTCCGAGAGTCGAGCCGCGGGTGTTCATCTTCCTCCAGGACATGAACTCTATGTCGCCCGGAGCGGCGCTTCCGACACGGCCGGGCGCAGCGCGGAGCGGGGTCGCCATCCGCCGCTGCATCCGTGACGAAGATGGAGCATGCGCCGCCTCCCCCTCGCCTCGTCCCTCATCGGTCTCGTCGCGGTCGCCCTCGGGGTGACGGCGTGCGCGGCTCCCGCGGCCGCCCCCGGTCCGCCCACGGGCGGCGGCCCGGTTGTGGCGTTCTACGGCGACTCGTACACGCTCGGCACGGGCGCCTCGGCACCCGAGAAGCGCTGGTCGTCGATCATCTGCGCCGGGCGCGGCTGGCGCGAGTTCAATCCGAGCGTGAACGGGCTGGGATTCGTCAACAACCGCACGACCGTCGGCGACGGCGATCTGCCCGACCGGATCATCGCGGAGCGGCCCGACATCGTCTTCGTCACGATGGGCCTCAACGACAACTTCAGCTACGACCGTGCCGCGGGCCGCATCCGCACCGCGATCCACGACGACCTCGAGCGTCTGCGCGACGCGCTGCCCGACGCGCGCTTCGTCGTGGTCGAGCCGTTCTGGTACACCGCCCAGCGCCCCGCATCCGTGGCGGCGATCATCGGCTGGGTGCGCGAGGAGGCCGAGGCGATCGGCGCCGACTGGATCCCCGGTGCCAGCCGCTGGCTCGACGGGCACTACGCCGACGACGCCGACAGCTGGATGGCCGCCGACGGCCTGCACCCCGACGACACCGGCTATGCGCGCATGGCGGAGCGCATGGATGCGGCGCTGCGCGCGCTGGATCCGCCGCTCTGACGCGCGTGCGGCAGGTCAGCCGAGCGGCTCGGCCAGCGGCGGCTCCTCGCTCGCCGGGCCGGACCCGCCGGATTCTCCCGAGGAGGCGGATGCCGCGGGCCGCGCCCGCGCGGCGGTCAGCACCGCGCCGATCGAGGCGGCGATGACGAGCGCGATGCCGACGACCTCGAGCCACGACAGGTGCTGGCCGAGGAGGACGAACCCGGCTAGGGAAGCGGTCGCCGGGCCCAGGCTCATGAGGATCGCGAAGGCCGCCGCCGGCAGGCGCCGCAGCGCGATGAGCTCGAGCGCGTAGGGGATCGTCGAGGAGAGGACGGCCACGGCCGCGCCGACGGCCAGCAGGTCGACGCGCAGCAGCGCGCCGCCGGCCTGGACGATCCCGAAGGGCAGTGCGAGCAGCGCACCGAAGGCCATCGCGAGCGCGAGCCCGTCGAGCTTGGGGAACTCGGCGCCGACGCGCGCGGACGCGAGGATGTACAGCGCCCAGCTCGCCGCGGCGCCCAGCGCGAACACGACGCCCAGCGGGTCGAGTCGGTCCCATCCGCCACCGCCCAGCGCGGCGACGCCGACGAGTGCGAGCCCTGCCCACACGAGGGCCGACGCGCGTCGGCTCGCGATGATCGACAGCGCGAGCGGGCCCAGCACCTCGATCGTGACCGTGACCCCCAGCGGCAGCCGCTCCAGCGCGAGGTAGAAGAGCCCGTTCATCGTGGCGAGGACGAGGCCGAAGGCGAGCACCGACGTCCAGCCGCGGCGGGAGTGCCCGCGCAGGCTCGGCCGCGCGATGAGCAGCAGCAGCACGGCGGAGAACACCAGGCGCAGCATGACCATGCCGAGCGGGCCGACGTCGTCGAAGAGCAGCACGGCCAGCGACGCGCCGACCTCCTGGCACAGCAGCCCCGCGACGACGAGCGTGACCGCGAGACCCGAGCCGCGTCGTGGGGCTCCGGATGCGGCGGCGCCGCTCATGGCGCGCCGATCCGCGGCGAGCGGCCGGCGGCGCTCTGGTAACGGCTCACGCCGCGGGCGGCGGGCAGATGGCGTTGCCGAGGATCGCGTCGTGCCACTGCTGGGCGCTCCACGGCAGCCCCGCCTCGGGCGCGGTCTGGCCCGACGCGGCCGGCGCCTTCGAGGCGATCGCGGCGAGCTCCCACGCGAGCCATCCGCTGATCGCGGGGTTCGCACCCGAGTTGTTGAGCACCACCGCGACCGTCAGGCCGGTCGTCGGGTCGGCGAACGCTGCCGTCATGTACCCCGGGATCGAGCCGAACTGGCCGATGAGAGAGCCCGCCTGGTAGGCGCCGCCGGCCGCGGTGAACCACGTCGGCTGGTCGGGCGCGACGGCCGTCGGCGACGCGAAGCGCTCGGAGGCGTCGGGCGTGAGCGCACGCGTCGCGAGCGCCTGCGCGTAGCGGCCGAGGTCGGTGATGTCGGTGACCGCGCCGGCGTCGGCGCCGCCGATGCTCGCCGAGATGTCGGTGAACTCCGCCGGCTCCGCGCAGTTCCACGCGCCCGCTGCATCCGTCACCGACCAGTGTCCGTCGAGCACCGGGCCGGGTCCGGGGGGTGCCGGCACGCGCGACGGCAGGCTCGTCGCCTGCAGTCCCAGCGGCTCGGCGATGCGCTCCTGGATGAGATCGCTCAGGTCTTCGCCGGCGGCGCGCTCGAGCGCGGCACCGAGGAGGAGATAGCCGGCGTCGGAATCGCGGTAGGCCGTGCCCGGCTCGGTGCGATCCTGGCCGAGCCCGTAGCCGGCGAGTTCTCGCGGGTCCCACTGACGCTCGGGGTTGGAGAACACGAGGCCCTGCAGCTGCGGCATGTAGGACCCGATGCCCGACGTGCCGTCGCACAGCTGTTCGAGCGTCACGTTGCCCAGGTCGGGGAAGCCGCTGACCCACTTCGTCACCGGGTCGTCGAGCTTGACGGTGCCCTCGGCGGCCAGCTCGTAGAACACGTCGCACGTCATGCCGCGCGTGACGTCGGCGGCACGGAAGGCCATGTCGGTCGTGACCTCGGCGCCGCCGGTGGTCGTGGTGCCCAGGCCCGCCACCCAGCTGCCGCTCCACGGCGCCCACACGCCCACGATCGCGCCGGTCGACCCCGTCGCGCCCATCGCGCTCGTGACCGCCGCCTCGAGCTGCGCCCGGGTGTCGTCGGGGAGGGCGCCGTCGCTCTGCGCCGGCAGGTCGATCGAGACGGTCTGGGGCGCCGAGCACCCGGTCAGCACGGTAAGGAGCGAGATCGCGCCGACGGTCGTAGCCGCGATGCCACGCAGGACGCGGTTGCGCATCGCCACCCCCGGAAAGTGAAGCCGTGCGCCGGACGCGGCGCACACAGAATTCAAACACACGCACCCGCGCGACTCCTGCGAACGTCACGGACCTGCGCGGCGCGGGGCGGACGCACCCGTCGCACGCGCGAAGCGAAACTCTGACTTAGGGTCACCTAACCTGTGCCGTAGGATGGCGTCATGGTCGAGCCGGCGCCCCTCTCCCTCGCACTGCGCGAGCAGCCGAGCGCGGTCTTCGCGGCCGATGCGTGCACGGGCTTCGTCGACGACCTCGTCGCGGGGCGCTGCGCGCGCGCCGACTACATCGCGCTCGTCGCCCAGCACTGGTACGTCTACGCGGAGCTGGAGGCGGCGGCCGAGCGGATGCGGCGCGACCCCGTCGCATCCGTGTTCATCAGCGACCGCCTCACGCGGCTGCCCGCGATCGAGGCCGACCTCGCGTTCCTCGTCGGTGCGGACTGGCGCGAGCGCATCACCGCGCTCCCCGGGACACGGCGCTACGTCCAGCGCATCCGCACCGTCGGCACGGCGTGGGCGGGCGGCTTCGTCGCCCACCACTACACGCGCTACCTCGGCGATCTCTCCGGGGGTCCGACGCTCGGCCGGCTGCTGCAGCGCCCTCTGGGCTTCGACACGAACGGCATCGGGTTCTACCTGTTCGGCGACATCGCCGACCCCGCGGCCTTCAAGGCCGTGTACCGCGAGCAGCTCGATGCGGCACCGTGGGACGACGCCGAGCGAGAGCGCGTCATCGCCGAGGTGCTCGTCGCCTACCGCTGCAACCTCGACCTGTTCGCCGCGCTCGGCGGCGGAGCCGCCGCATCCGTCGTGGCCTGACACCGCCGCGTGACACCGCCGCGTGTCGGCGCGGTCACGCCCGGGCCGCCGCCCGGCGCTCGGCCATGAAGCGCTGCACGTCGGGGTCGACCCGGATGTCGCTCGGCCGCAGCGGTCGCGTGAGGTACAGGCCGTCGAGCGATGTCAGGCGGCTGAGCGCGACATAGGTCTGCCCGGGCGCGAAGGCGCCGGAGCCGAGGTCGATGACCGCGCGGTCGTAGGTCTTGCCCTGCGACTTGTGGATCGTCACCGCCCATGCCAGGCGCAGCGGGAACTGCGTGAACTCCGCGACGATCTCGCGCGAGAGGTTCTTCGTGCCCGGGTCGTAGGCGTAGCGGAACCTCTCCCACACCGCGGGCTCGACATCGTGCTCGTCGCCGTCGACGTCGACCCGCACGGTGCCGCCGGCGATCCGCGTGACCGTGCCGATCGTGCCGTTGACCCACCGCGGCGCCTCGCCGAACCCGGCGCTGTCGTTGCGGAGGAACATCACCTGCGCGCCGACCTTGAGCTTCAGCTCCATGTCGGCCGGGTAGTTCGCCTCGCCGCGTCCGAAGTCGCCGCTGACCTCGGCGTTGGCCGTCTGCACGCGGCCGACGAGCGCGTCGAGGTGGCGGCGGTTGATCGCGTTGACGATGTCGTTGCGGGTGGCCAGAGTGATGATCGGGTGCTCGCCGTCGGCCGGGTCGGGGGGAGTTCGCGCACCCGCGCCGTTGAGCACGCCCGCCATCTCGGCGGTGACGCGCCCATACCGTACGGCGTTCAGGAGCGCCTTGAAGCCGGGATCGGACTGCCGGTGGATCTCGGCCAGCTCCTTCACGTGCAGCCCCGCGCCGTGGGCGCCGATGTCGAGGATGCCGTCGGTGGCCTCGCCGCCGGTCCACACCTTCGCGTCGAAGAACCAGAACGAGCGGTAGTGGTCGCTGATGTAGCGCGCCTCGTCGCCGCGGGGCGGCACCGGCGCGAGCTGGTAGGGGTCGCCGAACATCACGACCTGCACGCCCCCGAACGGCTCGGCGCGGCGGCCGCGCGCCTGCCGCAGCGACCGGTCGATCGCGTCCATGAGATCGGCGTTGACCATCGAGATCTCGTCGATCACGAGCGTGTCGATCGCGTTGAGGATCTTGCGTGTCGCATCCGTCTGTGTGATCTCGCCGTTCGCGATGAGTCCGATCGGCAGACGGAAGAGCGAGTGGATCGTCTGGCCCTCGACGTTGAGCGCCGCGACTCCGGTCGGGGCGCACACCGCGATCTGTTTCTGCGTGTTCCACGCGAGGTGCTGCAGCAGCGTCGACTTGCCCGTGCCCGCGCGCCCGGTGACGAAGACGTGCTCGCGCGTGTCTTCGATGAGCCGGAACAGCGCCTCCTGCTCGGCGGAGAGGGCGGGCGTGGTCACCGACTCATCGTAGGCGCGGCGTCCTCGCCGTGGCGGGCGCTCCACACCGTCGCGCCCTCGAGCACGTCTGCCACGTGGCTGCGGAAGCGCGGGCACGCGGTGATGTCGTGCGCCCGGCAGCGCAGCGCGTGCTCGGTCATGGCACGGGCCTGCGCGATCTCGAGCTGCCGGCGGTCGAGTGCGGCGAGGTGCTCCTCGAGCACGCGGTGCCGGTCGCGCGCGTCGCGGTCGAGCAGCACGGCGATCTGGTCGAGGCTCATGCCGGCAGCCTTGTTGCGCAGGATCACCGCGATGCGCACGAGGTCGTCGTCCCCGTACCGGCGGCGGCCGCCGGCGTCCCGCTCCGGATGCAGCAGGCCGGCGTCCTCCCAGTGCCGCAGCACGTGCGTCTCCAGGCCGAATCGGGCCGCCGCGTCGCCGATCGACTCGTCGCTTGACTTCATGTCGACATGAAGTCACACGATGGATGGCACCGCAACCCTGGGAGGACGACATGTACGACGCGACCGTGATCGGCGGGGGCGTGGCGGGGCTGCAGGCGGCCCTCACGCTCGGCCGGATGCACCGCACCACCCTGCTGATCGATTCGGGCGAGCACCGCAACGGCACGGTGCCCCACGCGCACAACCTCGTGACGAACGACGGCCGCGATCCCGCCGAGATCCGCCGCCTCGCGCACGCCGAGCTCGCGGCGTACGCGACCGTGGCCGTGCGGGCAGGTCCGCCACTTGCCTGACCTGGGATGCCCAGGTCCGCACTTCTCTCGTGTCGGCCGCGCCCGCACGAGGTTGAGGTGCTGATAATGATCCGGAAAAAACCGGACGAGAAGGCGCACTCCTCGGCAGGGGCTTGGGTGCGGTTGGGAATTTACTTCCTGATCAAGCTCGGCTTCCAGCTCTGGGAGACGTGGGGACCCTAAGGTCCCGAGGCCGACCCCGAGAGGGGTCGGCCTTTCCTGTGCTCGGTCTGAACCGCGACCGCGGAGTCGGGCGGCCTCTGGCTGTCAGCTAGTGGCGAGTGTCCTTCCGCGGCGCTCGAGACTCCTCGGAAGTTGGCCAGCCATGATCTTCGTGGGAACCATTTTGAGGGTGCTGGACATTATCTAGTTATGAGCATCCAAGACGCGGCTGATTGGGGATCGGCGAGGGCCGGCGATGAACAAGCCCTGGCTCGTCTGTTCAACCGTCACTCCGACAGACTGTTCCGTCATGCATCGCGCCTTCTAAGCCAGCGAGAAGACGCGAAGGAAGCAGTCGTGATCGCGTTCTTCGAGTTGTGGAGAAAACGAGCGTCAGTAAGAGACGTGGATGGCTCACCCATCCCGTGGCTACTCAATACGGTCACCAACACTGCGCGTAACCTGCATCGATCATCACGTCGATACGAGCAACTGCTCACGCAGCTTCGAAATGAGGCTCGTGAGGAGGCCGAACTGGCAGGACCGGATGAGTCCGGTGCGCTGGCAGCAATAAGAGGGCTACCGCCGAGAGAGCAAGACGTAGTGGTTCTGTCCATCTTGGAGGGCTATCCTGTCGGCGGCGCTGCAGAACTGGTCGATTCCGGCGCTTGAAAAGTGAACGGTTGCGGGCAGTCTAGTCAGGGGCTTCGGCGGTGGTGGTGCGGATGCTGGGGAGGCTGTCGATGCCGCGTCCGCGGAGTCGGTAGCTGGCGCCTTTGAGGGTGAGCACGTCGGCGTGATGGACGATCCGGTCGATCATCGCGGCTGCGACGGCTTGGTCCCCGAAGACCCCGCCCCAGCCGCTGAATGGCAGGTTCGAGGTGAGGATCAGCGACGCGTGTTCGTAGCGGGACGACACGAGCTGGAAGAACAGATTCGCGGCGTCTTGCTCGAACGGCAGGTAGCCGACCTCGTCGACGATGATCAGCCCATAGCGGCGCAGCCGGGCGAGCTCGCGGGGCAGGTTCCCTTGTCGGTGCGCGTCGGTGAGTCGGGTGACCCAGTCGGTCGCGGTGGCGAACAGCACCCGGTGCCCGTGGCGGGCGGCAACGATCCCCAACGCAGTCGCCAAGTGTGTCTTCCCGGTGCCCGGAGGACCGAGCAACACCACGTTCTGCGCCTCGATGAGGAACCCGCCGGAGGCCAAAGCGGCGACCTGCTGGCGGACGGCCGGTTGCGCGTCCCAGTCGAAGTCTTCCAGCGTCTTGCGCGCGGGGAACCCGGCGGCTTTGATCCGCAGCTCCGCGCCTGACGCGTTGCGGGCGGAGACCTCGCGTTCGAGTACGGCGGCGAGGTAGTCCTCGAACGACCAGCCCGCATCCCGCGCCTGGTCCGCCAGCCGTGACGCGGCCTCGGTGATTCGAGGTGCTTTCAGCGCGCCGGCCAGATACGTGATCTGCTTCGCGGCGTCGGTTGTCTTCATGACCATCAGCTCAGCCCGCCATCGATGATCCCGAACGCCCGGTCATAGTCCGCCAGGTCCCGGGAGAGATCGTCGCCGGCAGCGACCGCTCGAGGCTGCTGGAACTCGCGGCGCAGCACCGCCGCCGTCTCCACATGGACGGGATCGGTGACCACTCGGCCGCGCGCCCAGAGCCTCGGATGGTCGGCGACGATCCTCCCGTCGCAGCGCACCCGGACCCGGTCCAGGTCCGCCGCGATGTCGACGATCCGGCCGATCACGTGCGGGTCGACGGAGTAGTCGTTGGTGTCGATGCGGACGTAGTAGTCCCGGCCCAGCCGGAGCCGGTTGCGCCACCCGAGATGCAACGGGATCGGCGGCAACGGCAGCATGCCCGCCCGATCCGCGTCGAGTCTGTCGACCGGGGCGGCGCCGGTGGTGCGCACCACCCGGGCGTTCGCACGGCCCAGCCAGTCGGTGAACTGGGCGTTGAAGTCCGCCGGCGAGGTGAAGGAGCGGCCCGGCATGAACGAGGTCTCGAACCAGCCGTTGCGCCGCTCCACCACGCCCTTCGATTCCGGATCCCGCGGCGGCAGCAGCACCAGCTTCGTCGCCAGCGTTCCCATGAACGCGGCGACCCCGTCCGCGTGGCGCTGCCCGCGGCCGATGCCGGGCTCGTTGTCCCAGAGCAACCGGCGCGGCACCCGCCCCAGCTGCTGGATCAACTCCCAGGACCCCAGCAGCAGGTCCTCGGTCTTGCGGGTCGGGATCATTCGGCCGGTCACGAACCTGGAGTGCGCGGCAGTGATCACCAGCACCGGCAGCAGCTTCGCAGTCCCGTCCTCAAGGGGGATCTTCCGCGGCGGGAACCACAGATCGCACTGCGCCGCATCGCCCGGCTCCCACACCAGCCGGTCCGCCGGATCGATCCGCTGCTGCTCCGGGCGCAGCCGTTTCACGTTGTCGCGGAACCACCGGATCGACCCCGACCAGCCGACCCGCTCCGCGAGCACCGTCGCCGGCATGTCCGGCGTCTCGGCCAGCAGCTCCCGCACCCGCGGCTCGAACGCGGTGAACGACGTCGGCCCCGGTGTTCGCTCATACCTGGGCGGCGAGTCGGAGTTCACCGCCTTGATCACCGTCGTCCGCGAGATCCCCAACCGCTCCGCGATACGCGCCTTCGGAACGCCCTCCGCAGCCAACCTGCGGATCAGTGCCCAGTCCTCCAAAGTGATCACTCTCCAATCGTTGAGTGTTCACTTTTCACCGCCGCAAGTGTTCAGTTTTCGAGCGCCGCCGACATATCCGCACGCAGAGATCGCGCGAGCTTTGGGAATCTCCGTGGGGACAGTGAAGTCACGACTATCCCGAGCCAAGAGCCGACTTCGGGACGATCTCACGTCCGGAATCAACGATGGAGGTGGCATTCATGTCGCAACTGACTAGCCGCGAGACGCGCCTGATGACCGAGGTCATTCTCGCCGGGGCCAAGCAGATTCGCCCGAGCCGCGGTCGAAGGAGTAAGACGATCCTCGGTGGGGTGAGCCTGGTGCTGGCGGGTGCCTTCGCTGGCGGGGCTGTCTCTACAGCCGTTGCAAACACGCTGTCGCCGGGTGTGGTGGCTCCGACGCCGATCAAGTACGAGCTGAGCGAGATCCGGGCCTTCGATCGCCCCCTCACGTCCGAGGACACCTTGCCGCCGGGTCTGCCGAGCTACGCCGCTGAGGTACTACGCCCGGACACGAGCCGCTTCGTCGGGGAATACGACTCCGTCCGCTACTTCGTCGTCCAAAGCACCGGCGCGGAGCCGTTCTGCCTTCTGGCCTACCCCACGTCGAGCCAGGACTCTTGGGTGATCTCTTGCAGTCAGGGACTCCCAATCACGGGATCCAAGCCGGGATTGTTTGAGGCGACACTTGCGCCGACGGGTGACACACCGCAGGGCTGGATCGCGCTCGATGAAAACGTGAGCGTGAACCCTCAGCCCTGAACAGGGACCAACAGACTCACCGTGACGGACTCCGCGATCCGTCCGCCTCATACGGGCGGACCGCGGAGCACTCGGACCGTCAGGTGTGGGCGCGGCAGTAGATCGATTGTGTGGTTCCCGCCGCCGGAGCGGGGTTTGACTCCCAGCGACACCGGCTCGTGCCCGTCACCCGCGGATGAACCATCGTCCACCGTTCGCGTCGTGCGGTGCCAGGCCCCGCGCGATCGGCCACGTCGTGCCGCTCGCGGCCGACTGATACGAATCGAGCCAGTCGAGCCGCTCGATGCCTAAGTGGGTCTCGCGCACTTCGCCGAATCGGCGGGTGGCGCGCGCAAGTTCTTCGCGGCTGGCTGCCGTGATCGTGATGAAGCCAACCCAGTTCACGCCGTGGTGGTGGGAGCCAGCGGCGAGGTCGCTACGGCGGCGCTGCGCCGCGGTGACTCGGGTGCTGGTCTCGTCGCTGCCGATCTTTCCGTTCGCGGTCTCGGACAGGTGATCGGCCATGTCGCGCACGACGTCGACCTTCGCGGCGTGCTTGGCCTCGGCGGCGGGCACCAGCTCGATGTGAAACGCGAGGGTGCGCACGACGTCGAGCTCGCGGCCCACGAGGGCGTCGACGAGCCACAGCGGGGTGCGTGGGGCTACGGCCATGTTCTCGGCCCGGATCGCTGCGGTGCGGTGCCACCACTGCACGGGGGCGCCGGTCTCAGGGTCGACGCCCTCGACGACGTGCGCCGAGAACTCGTCGTGGCTGGCCTCTCCGAGCGCGACGAGCTGCCGCCGATCCCGGGGCTCGCCGGGCACTGGGGCGATCGCGTCGCGAACTGTCCGTTCTGCCACGGGCACGAGTTCGCCGCGAGACCCGTCGCCGTGCTCAACGCGAGCGACCACGCGCACATGCTCGCCGCGATGCTCGCCCCGATCGCGTCGGACGTGCACGTGCTGGATCCGGCGGACGTCGAAGCCGTGCGTGCCGACGGGGACGAGCTGGTGCTGCAGCTCCGGGACGGCGGCGCGCGGCGCGTGGCCGGCGCGTTCGTGGTGCCGGTGTCGTCGCAGCGCGCCCCGTTCGCCGCGCAGCTCGGGCTCGCGCTGCAGCCGTCGGGCTCGGTGCGCATCGATGGCTTCGGCCGCACGAGCCTCGACGGGGTGTACGCAGCGGGCGACCTCGCCCACTCCGACGCGATGCCGGGGCCGACGTGGTCGCTCGCCGGGGCCATCGCCGCCGGCCAGCTCGCCGCCGTCGCGATCGTGCAGCGGCTGGCCGCCGCATCCGTCGAGGCGCACGCGTCCCGCCCGTGACGTCGCGCGTCGCCCGGCGATAGGTGCGGGTGCGGCGCCTTTCTAGACTGGACGTATGGACGCGTCGGTCACGCACGCGCCCGCCGGTGGCCCCGGCGGCGCACCGGTGCCCGCCCGCGGCCGGGCTCGGCTGGCCGTCGAGCTGACGCTCCTCGGGATCGTCGGGGTACTGCTCGCAGCCGCCTTCGGCGCCGGCGGGTCGGCCCTGTACCGCGAGCTCTACAGCCCCACCGCATTCGTCCTGCGGTACCTCGACCTCCTCGCCGACGGGCGTGCGGGCGACGCGCACGCCGTACCGGGGGTCGAGATGGATGCGGCGGCGCTACAGGCGGCGGGGCTGCCGCCCGGTGCGTCCGACGCGCTGCTGCGCTCCGCCGTGCTCGCGCCGCTCGACGACGTCGAGGCGGTGTCGGAGGTCGCCGACGGCGACGTGAGCCGCGTGACCGTCCGGTACACGGCCGGCGGCGCGGGCGGGTCCACGGTGTTCTCGGTGACCCAGGACGGGTGGACGGGTGTGCTCCCGCGCTGGCGGTTCGCGACGAGCCCGCTCGCCGTGGTCGACCTCACGGTCCGCGGATCGATGCGGTTCACGGTGAACGGCTTCGACCTCGACAAGCGTCAGATCGCCGGCATTGACGTCGACCCGCTCGCGCCGGTGCCGCTGCTCGTCTTCTCCCCCGGGCTGTACTCCGTGTCGGTCGACACCGCGATCGCCGCGACCCCCGGGGTCGCCGTGCTCGCCGACGCGCCGCGGGCCGACATCCCCGTCGACGTGCAGGCGGAGCCGACCGACGAGTTCGTCTCGGTCGTGCAGCAGCGCGTGGACGAGTTCCTCGCCGCCTGCGCGACGCAGGAGGTGCTGCAGCCGACGGGATGCCCGTTCGGCTATCAGGTGCGCAACCGGATCGTGAACCCGCCCGAGTGGTCCATCGTGGAGGCGCCCGAGGTGAAGGTCGTGCCCGACGGCGCGAACTGGCGCATCGCGCCCGCGCAGGCCGTCGCGCACATCGAGGTGTCGATCCGCTCGCTGTTCGACGGGTCGGTGCGCGCCGTGTCGGAGGACGTCCCCTTCTCCGTGTCCGGCACGATCACCGTGCTCCCCGACGGCACGGCTTCGATCCAGGTCGGCGGCGGCGAGCTCGACTGACGCCCTCGGGGCGCGGGCTACCGCCGGGCCGAGGTGCCGCGCGGGGACCCGTCGCCGGGGGTGCCGAGCGAACGGGAAGGGGCCGGCAGGTTCAGCTGCGGGCGCGCTCCTGCTCGCGGGCGTCGCGCGCCGCGAGGGCCGCCAGCTTGGCGTTGTACTCGTCGAGCTCGGCATCGCCCACGCGATCGATGTGCCGGTCGCGGCGACGCTGCATCCGATCGTCCGACCGGCTCCACTGGATCGCGACGACGATCGCGAGGATGAGCGTCGGGATCTCGCCGATCGACCACGCGACGCCGCCGCCGGTGTACTGATCCTGCAGGGGGCTCGGCCCCCACGTGCGGCCCATCGATCCGAACCACTCCGCGACGAACAGGCCCGACTGCATCATGATCGCGATGCCGAAGAAGGCGTGCATCGCCATCACCGCGATGAGCACGAGCAGCCGCATCGGGTACGGCAGGCGGTACGGCACCGGGTCGACCCCGACGAGCGACAGCACGAAGAGGTATCCGGTGATGAGGAAGTGCGCGACCATCCACTCGTGGCCGAGATGGTCGTACAGCGACCAGCGGAAGAGGTCGGTGTAGTAGAAGGCCCACAGCGACCCGATGAACAGGGCGGCCGCGACGTAGGGGTTCGTCAGCACCTTGGCGACCGGGCTGTGCACGGCCCAGAGGATCCACTCGCGACCGCCGCGCGTGCCGTCCTCGCGCTTGCGGATCGCGCGGGCGGCGAGGGTGACCGGCGCACCCGACACGAGCAGCAGCGGGATCGCCATCGTCAGCAGCATGTGGCCGAGCATGTGCTGGCTGAACAGATAGTCCTGGTACGCGTTGATGGGCCCGCTCGTCACCCAGAAGAGCAGCAGCATCCCGAGCGTCCACAGCAGCGTGCGGTGCACGGGCCACGTGTCGCCGCGCTGGCGCAGCCGCCACACTCCGGCGAGGTAGAAGAACAGCCCGAACGCGACGGCGAACAGCCACAGCAGGTCGACGTCCCACGCCGTGAACCAGCGCTCGAGGGTCAGCTCGGGCGGCAACGGGGATCCGGTGAGGATCTGGGCCGGACTCCCGAGCGCGGGCGGCGTCGTCGAGCCCGGCGTGGGCGTGCGGGCCAGCGCGGCGGCGGCTCCGCTCGCGATGCCCATGAACGCGAGCTCGACGGTCACGAGCGCCCAGAAGCGGCGGGATGCACCGTCCTCGCGCGTGCGGCGGATGAGGCGCACCCGGTACCACGCACCGAGCGCGCCCATCGCGAGGAGCGCGACGACCTTCACGAGCACGAGCACGCCGTAGGGCGACCACAGCGCCGCCCAGCCGCCGAGGCCGATCGACGCGCGGACGGTGCCGGAGACGGCGACGACCACGAACGCGGCGAACGCGATGCTCGAGTAGCGCAGGAGCACGTCGGCCATGCGGTCTCGGTCGAGCAGCGGCCGCACGACCACGAGGAGCACGAGACCGCCGAGCCACACGGCGGCGGCGAGGATGTGGAGCACGAGCGCGACGACGGCGGCGTCGTGGTTCGCCTCCTCGCCGGAGTGGCCCTGCGTGCCCATCGGCACGAGCGTCGCGACGGCCAAGAGGGCGACGAGGAGCGTCGGTGTCCACGACCGCACGGCGAAGGTGAGGACGGTCAGCAGGGCACCGGCGATCGTGGTGATGAGCCACGTGCGGCCGAGCTCGGTCTCGACGAGGAACCGGCCGAGCTGCTGGCCGAACACGGCGTCGGGGCTCGGCGCGGCGTTGAAGGAGTTGACGAACGTGAAGTAGCCGGTGACGGCGGAGGCGACCGTGAAGAGGGCAGCGCTCACCGAGGCGATGTCGAGGGCCGCGTCGAACGGGCGCTCGCCGGCGCGGAGCGCGAACAGCGCCAAGACGAGGGAGCCGAGGATGCCGGCGGCGGTGAGGTTGACCGCGAGCGTCGCCGCCGGAAGCCCCCAGCGCACGACGGGTCCGGGATCGCCCAGCACGAGCGGAGCCGCGCCGCCGCCGTACGCGAGCCCCCAGACGAGCGCCGCCGCGGCGACGACGGCCAGCAGCGCGGGGCCGGCCAGGCGCAGGGCTCGGGGGTTCATGCCTCCAGCCTAGGCGCGGGTCGCTGGGCGCGAGGCGAGTGCGCCGGGCCGGGGGCGGCCGCAAGTGCGGCCGGAAACGGCGAGAGGGGGATGCGCCGCATCCCCCTCTCGCTGAGGGCGCCGTGACGGCGCCGTCGTGGACTGCCTTACTTGACGGCGGCCTTCAGCTTGGAGCCGGCCGTGACCTTGACGCGCTTGCCGGCGGGGATGGCGATCTCCTCGCCCGTCTGCGGGTTGCGGCCGGTGCGGGCCGAGGTCTCGACCTGCTCGAACGCGATCCAGCCGGGGATCGAGACCTTGCTGCCCTTGGCGACGGCCTCGGAGACCGTGGAGAAGAGGGAGTCGAGCACGCCCGAGACGGCGGACTGGCTCTGGCCCGTGGCGCTGGCGATGCTCGCGACGAGTTCGGTCTTGGTGATGGACTTGTCAGCCATTCGGTTGTCCTCCAGGCGGCAGAGCCGCCTCTTGCTACATCGGACGGAGGGAAAGTCCTCCGGTGGTCGGATCGACCGCCTCGAACATACCAACGCACCCCGGAATTCCGCGGATTTTGGGGCCTTTCCGTCCGCTTTGCCCGGCGTGTCGCGGTGCCGGTGGGGTTTGTGTGACCCGTGGGGCGCACCGCGCTCCGTTCGCAGAGGATGCGGGGGCGGGGGCGGACATGCGGGAGGGCGGGGGCTCCGGAGAACCCCCGCCCTTCCGCGGATGCGTTGCTGGCTTACCAGGACGACTTGGTCACGCCGGGCAGCTCGCCACGGTGCGCCATGTCGCGGAAGCGGACACGCGAGATGCCGAACTTGCTCAGCACACCGCGGGGGCGACCGTCGATCGCGTCGCGGCTGCGCAGGCGCACGGGCGACGCGTTGCGCGGCAGCTTCTGCAGGCCGACGCGGGCGGCCTCGCGCTGCTCGTCGGTCGAGTTGGGGTCGACCAGGGCCTTCTTCAGTTCGAGGCGCTTCGCGGCGTAACGGTCGACGACCTCCTGGCGCTGCTTGTTGCGCGCGATCTTGCTCTTCTTGGCCATGAGATCAGCGCTCCTCTCGGAAGTCCACGTGCTTGCGCACGACGGGGTCGTACTTCTTGAGCACGATGCGGTCGGGGTTGTTGCGGCGGTTCTTGCGCGTCACGTAGGTGTACCCCGTGCCGGCCGTCGAACGCAGCTTGATGATGGGACGGACGTCCTGAGCCTTCTTGGCCATCAGAGCTTCACCCCCCGGGCGATCATGTCCTTGACGACCGACTCGATGCCGCGGGCGTCAATGACCTTCATGCCCTTGGCCGACACGTTGATCGTGATCTTCCGGCCGAGCGAGGGGACGAAGTAGGTCTTCTTCTGCACGTTCGGGTCGAAGCGGCGCTTCGTCCGGCGGTGCGAGTGCGAGATGTTGTGACCGAAGCCGGGAACCGCTCCGGTCACCTGGCACACTGCTGCCATGGTGATGTCTCCTTAGTACCGTGACACCGGACGGTGCCACCCAAGATCCCTTGTCTGCCCTTCGACAGGCTCAGGGACCGGTGCGACCCGGCTCGAGCATGAAGGAGGACGAACTGCGTGCTGGAGTGCGCGCAGACAAGAGATCAGCTTAGCAGACGCCGCGCTGTACCCCGATCCCGCTCAGCCGACCGGTTGCGACACGCGGATGAGTCCGTCGGGATCGGCCTCGGCGACCACACCCCGCAGCCGCTCGATCGTCTCCTCGGGGTAGAACGCGGATGCGGCGGTCTGCTCCTCCACGAAGTTCTTCACCGCGAACGGCGCGGCGTGCGGTCGCAGGGCGTCGACGATGTCGGCTGCGGCGGAGCGCACACGCCCGCAGCGGCGCGATCAGGGCGGCCGCGGCATCCGGATCGTCCTGGATCGCCACCTCGATCGCGGCGAACGCCCGGCCGCGCAGCGGCTCCGGAACCATCGGCAGCGGCGGGAAGCGCATCGCGCGCACGAGCGAGCCGACGCCGTCGGGGACAGTCCCGACCCACTCGCGCCACGCCGCGGCCACCTCGGGGAGGCGCTCGAGCGGCCACAGCATGCCGCCCGCCACGAGTTGCGTGAGGGGGTGGAGGCGCAGCTCCGCAGCCGTGACGACGACCGGGGCCGACCCGCCGCGCGCCGCCCAGAAGAGGTCGGCGCCGTTGTCGCCGTCGAGGCGCACCACCCGGCCCTGGGCGTCGACTCCCTCGAGGGCGACGATGCCGTTGGCCGCGAGTCCGTGCGACCGCGAGAGCCATCCGAGTCCGCCGCCGAGGGAGAACCCGACGATGCCGACGGTGGGTGCGAATCCGGCGATCACCGCGAGCCCGTGCTCGGCGGCGGCGACCGCCGCGGCCCGGGCCTGCACTCCGGCGCCGACCCGGATGGTGCGCGCGTCGGCGTCGACCGAGATGTCCGTGAGCCGCGAGGTGCGCAGGAGGATCGTGTCGTCCAGTCCGCCGACGGCGCGGGCGTTGTGCCCGGTGGCCTGCGGCGCGACCCGCAGTCCCAGCCGGCGGGCGTGCGCGATCGTGGTGACGACGTCGTCGACGTCGGCGGCGACCACCACCGCGACGGGCCGCTGATCGACGAGCACCTGCCACGACCGGCGGGCGTCGTCCCATCCCGGCTCCCCGGGCACGAACAGCTCGCCGTGCAGGGCGGCTCTCAGGGCGCGCAGGTGCTCTCCGGGCAGGACGGACGCGTTCGTGGACATCAAGGCTCCGATCCGGGGATGCTGTCGCGCGGCGCCCCGCGACGGCCTCAGTGTTGTCCGCGCCGCCCGGCAGGTCAAGAGTCGCGCGCGCCGCGGCCCCACCGGAACGGCGACACCGTCGAATTGCCGTCGATCCAGAATCGCCACGGGAAAGCGTCGGTCCCGGCGACGCCCGCGACGCCGACGCGCGGCCCGGACACGACGGCCGCGACGGGCTCGACGGGCAGGGCGAGGCGCGCCACAGCACCGGCCTGCGGGGCGCCGGTCACCGCGTCGATGCCGTCATGCACGGGGTGGCGGAGGCCGACGGCGTCGCCGAGGCGCCCGGGTCCGCGAGCGAGGTCGCGCGGTGCGCGCACGACGCCGCGACGCGCGAGCCGGCGCCGGGTCGCCGCATCCGCCCCCTCGACGATCTCGCCGGCGCGCAGCAGCACTCCGCCGGCGACGCCCTCGGGGCCGCACACGACGTTCACGCACGAGTGGATGCCGTGGCTGAGGTACACGTACAGGTGCCCCGGCTCGCCCCACATCGTGGCGTTACGCGCGGTGGGCCCCATCCGTGCGTGGGATCCGGGGTCGGGCACGTCACCCGTGCCGCGCCCGTGGTACGCCTCGACCTCCGTGAGCCGCACCACGACCGTCTCGCCGTCGACGACCGTCTCCAAGCGCGCGCCGAGCAGCCGCGGCGCGACCTCGAGCGGCAGTCCGGCGAGATCGGCGCGACGCGCGGGCCGGGTCGCGCTCATCCCGCGGGCACCTGGCACCACGACAGCGCGAAGCCGCCGAACCCGACGACCTCCTCGCCCGTCGCGATCTCGACGATGCGGGTCTCGACGCGTTCGGGCAGCGGCAGCCGGTACCGGTCGTACGGGTTGGCCGCCGCATCCGGGGCGAGGGTGATGCCGTCCCGGGCGCGGGTGGGGAGGGCCTCGCCGAACACCGCCGGGGCGAAGGCGTCGATCGCGAACAGCACGAGCACGGCGGCCAGCCCCGCGACGAGCCACAGCGGTCCGCGCCCGCGCGTGCGGGGGCGGAGAGGAGCGGTGCGGGTCTGGGTCACGCTTTCTCGGCGGCGGCCGCGGTGCACGACGCGCACAGGCCGAAGATGTCGACGATGTGGGCGGCGTCGGTGAAGCCGTGCTGGGCCGCTGTGGCGCGCGCCCACTGCTCGACATCGGTCGCCTCGATCTCCACCGTCAGCCCGCACGAGCGGCAGATGAGGTGGTGGTGGTGGCCGCTGGACGTGCACGCGCGGAAGAGGTTCTCGCCTTCGGGGCTCTGCAGCGAATCCGCCTCACCCTGCGCGGCCATGCCGGCGAGGGTGCGGTACACCGTGGCCAGCCCGATGCCCGTGTTCTCCTCACGCAGGGTGGCGTGCAGCGACTGGGCGCTGACGAACCCGCGGGCATCCGACAGCGCCTCGCGCACGCGTTCGCGCTGCCACGTGTTGCGCTGAGCCATGTCCAGGATTCTACCGGCGGGCGCTGTGGATCGGCCGGGGGCCGCCGCGCGGGATCCGCCGCCCTCCTCGCCCCCGGCGCCTGAGAGACGAACGATCTAGGCCGCGGTGGCCGGCGTCAGGCGGCGGTAGTCCGCGTCAGGAGCGACGGTAGGCCGATCCATCCGGCGCTCGGGCGACGAGCCCGGCGTCGACGAGGCGACGACGCAGGAGGGCCACGTCGGGGGTGAGCGCGGCGAGGCGCTCACCGAGCTCGCGCTCGGACAGCACCTCGTCGGGCGCGAGGACCCGGTCGGTGACCAGGCCGAGCAGGGCGGCGCGGTCGGCCGCCCGCGACGGGTACTGGCGGATGCGGCCGTCGGAGCCGAGGAACCGCTCGGGGCCGGTCGCGCGCGCCGGGCGGTCGGCGCCGAGGACGGCACGCAGGCCCGCGGTCGTCGTGACCGGCACCCCGTCCGCGTCATCCACGAGCCCTGCCGCCCGCAGCGCCTCGAGCACGTGCCGGCGGCGCGAGGGGGACAGGCCCGCGAACGCCTCCTCGGCCGACTGCCCGAGCACGAGCCTCGCGTAGGCCGTGCGAGCGGCGTCGTTGACGAGGGCCGCGACGATCGGCCGCCACGCCGGCTCGGCCGGACGCTCCGGCGCGGTCACGCGCGTGCCCGCGTCACGCGGCCGCGGCGTGCGCCGACGAGCCGGCACACGAGGTAGATCGCGAACGAGATCGTGGTGATGTACGGGCTCACGGGCAGCGTGCCGGCCACGGCGAGCAGGATGCCGCCCACCGCCGAGACGAAGCCGAACAGCGCCGACAGCAGCGGCACAGAGAGCGGACCGGTCGCCACACGCATCGCGGCGGCGGCCGGGGTCACCAGCAGCGCCATGACGAGCAGCGCGCCGATGATGTGCACGGCGACGGCGACGACGAGGCCGAGCAGCAGCATGAACCCGAGCGACACGGCGGTCGTCGGGACCCCGCGGGCGGCCGCCGATTCGGGGTCGAGCGAGTCGAAGCGAAGCGGCCGCCACATCAGCACCAGGGCCGCCAGGGCGACGAGGCAGATCACGGCCAGCACGCCCAGCTGTCCCGACTGAACCGACACGATCTGCCCGGTGAGCAGGCTGAAGCGGTTGGCGCTGCGGCCGTTGTAGAGCGACAGGAACAGGATGCCCAGGCCCAGCCCGAAGGGCATGAGCACGCCGATGATCGAATTGCGGTCGCGCGCACGCGCGCCGAGCCATCCGATGATCCCGGCCGCGAGGATCGATCCGACGATCGATCCCGTGACGACGTCGAACCCGAACAGCAGCGCGGCCGACGCGCCTGCGAACGAGAGCTCGCTGATCCCGTGCACCGCGAAGGCCATGTCGCGCTGCATCACGAACACGCCGATGAGCCCGCCGACCACGCCGAGGAGCGCGCCGGCCCACACCGAGTTCTGCACGAGGCCGAGGATCGCCCCATACTGCGCGACCCCACCGAAGAGGGCGTTCGCGATGTCGTCGCCGTTCACGCGTCGCCCTCCTCGTCGTGGTGGTGGTGCGCGGCGTCGGCATCCGGCGCTCCGACCACGACGAGGCGTCCGCCCGCGCGCAGCACGTACACCGGCGCGCCGTACAGCGCGGACAGGGTCTCGGAGTTGAGCACCTCGTCGGGGCGGCCCAGCATGAAGCGTCCGCCCGCGAGGTACAGAATGCGGTCGACCGTGTCGAGGATCGGGTTGATGTCGTGCGTCACGAGCAGCACGGCCGCACCGGATTCGCGCCGGTGGCGGTCGATGAGCCGGATGACCGCCTGCTGGTTGGCGAGGTCGAGGCTCGTGAGGGGCTCGTCGCACAGCAGCAGCTTCGGGTCGTCGGCGAGCGCCTGCCCCACGCGCAGCCGCTGCTGCTCGCCCCCCGAGAGGAGGCCGACCGGGCGCGAGGCGAACTCCTCCGCCCCGACCGCCGCGACGAGCGCGTCGACACGGTCGCGGTCGCGGCGGCGCGGCAGCGGGAGTCCGAAGCGGTGCCCGTTGACGCCGAGGCCGAGCACGTCGCGCCCGCGCATCGCGGTGTCGCGCGGCAGCGGACGCTGCTGCGGGATGTACCCGATGCGGCGGTTGCCGCTGCGCGTCACCGGCTCGCCGAGCGCTTCCATCCGTCCGGAGCTGAGCTTCTCGAGCCCGAGGATCGCGCGCAGCAGCGTCGTCTTGCCGGCCCCGCTCGGCCCGAGCACCGCGACGAGCTCGCCCGCCTCGAGCACGAGATCCAGCCCGCTCCACAGCTCTCGCCCGCCGCGTCGGAGCGCGGCGGACGAGATGCGGAGCGGGCCCTGCCCGTCGGTCACTTCTGCAGCGCCGCGGCGAGGTCTTCGATGTTCTGCGTCATCCACTGGAGGTAAGTCTTACCGTCCGGGATGGTCTCCGAGAACTCCAGCACCGGAATCCCCTGCTTCTCGGCCAGATCGATCACCTGCGTCGTCTCGGCGCCACCGGCCTGCGCGTTGACGATCAGCACCGACACGTCGCCCGAGTCGAGCAGATTCGTCGCATCCAGGAGCGTCGCAGGAGGCACGTCCTGACCCTCCTCGACCGCCTCGCTGAACTCCGGCGGCGTGACGTTCTCGAGACCTGCCGCAGCGATGAGGTAGCCCGGCACCGGCTCCGTGACGAACACCTTCGCGTCGGCGTGGGCGGCGCCGATCCCGTCGAGCTGCGACTCGAGGTCCGACACCTGCCCCTCGAACGCGGCGAGGTTCGCGTCGATCTCGTCTCCGCGCTCGGGCTGCAGCGTCTTCAACTCCTGGGCGATCGCCTCGGCGACATACGCGACCGTGTGCGGGTCGTACCAGACGTGCTCGTTGAAGCCCTCGATGTGCTCGTGGCCGTCGGCGTCCTCCGCGTGGTCGTGCTCCTCCTCGGCGTGCGGCGAGGCGGAGAGCTCGTCGCTCGTGTGCGCGTCGGCCTCGGTGCCCGGCCACGCGTCGGAGTACTCCGCGGCCACGATCACCGGCGCGCTCGATCCGCTCGCCTCGATGAGGGAGTCCATGAAGCCGTCGTATCCGCCGCCGTTCTCGATGATGAGCGACGCCTGCTGCACGGTCAGCTGGTCGGCGGCGGTCGCCTCGTAGTCGTGCGGGTCCTGCGCCGCCGACGCGATCACGGCGTCGACTCTCACCCCGTCGCCCGCGATCTCCTGCGCGATCTGGGCATAGACGTTCGTGGAGGCGACGATCGTCAGCTCGTCGCCGGTCGCGGAGTCGCTGCCGGCGGACGTGCCGGCGCATCCGGCGAGTGCGAGGGCGGATGCGGCGGCGAGCGCGGCGATCGGGAGGAGGCGTCCGGTCATACCCCCAGCGTATGCGTACTGAGAATCATTCTCAAACTGGTCGAGGAGCAGAGCGCCGTCAGTCGAGCAGGAGGGCGGGCTCCTCGAGCACGGAGGCCACGTCGGCGACGAAGCGCGACATGCCGTCGCCGTCGACGACGCGGTGATCGAAGGAGCCGGCGACGGTCGTGACCCAGCGCGGCCGCACCTCGCCGTCGACGACCCACGGCTTCTGGCGGATCGCGCCGAGGGCGATGATGCCCGCCTCGCCGGGGTTGATGATCGGCGTGCCGGCGTCGACGCCGAAGACGCCGATGTTCGTGATCGTGAACGTGCCGCCCTGCTGGTCGGCCGGCGGCGTCTTGCCCTCGCGCGCGGTCAGGGTCAGCTTCTCCAGCGCCCGGGCGAGCTCACGCGTGTTGAGGTCCTGCGCGTCCTTGATGTTCGGGACGAGAAGGCCCCGCGGGGTGGCGGCGGCGATGCCGAGGTTCACGTACCGGCGCACCCGGATCTGCGCGCCCTCGTCGGTCTCGACCCACGCGGCGTTGACCATGGGCGTGCGGCGCACCGCCCAGATGACCGCGCGCGCCATGATCAGCAGCGGCGAGACCTTCACGTCGGCGAAGTCGGGCGACGCCTTGAGCCGCTTGACGAGCTCCATCGTGCGTGTCGCGTCGACGTCGACCCACACCGACACGTGCGGCGCGGTGTAGGCGCTGCTGGTCATGGCGGTCGCGGTCGCCTTGCGGACGCCGCGCACGGGGATCGACTCCTCGCGCGACGGGTCGACGGATGCGGCGGGCGCGGCCGCGGGCGCCGGAACCGGGATCGTCTCCTCACGCACCTCGCCCCACTCGGGCGTCTCGATGTTGCGGAACACGCTCGCCTGCTGCGCGTGGTTGACGACGTCCTCGCGCGTGACCTCGCCCGCGGCGCCCGACGGCGTGACGGTGGCGAGGTCGACGCCGAGGTCGCGCGCCAGCTTGCGGATCGGGGGCTTCGCGACGACGCCCACCGACGACGCGACCGGGCGTTCGGCCGGCTTGCGACGCCGCGAGTTCACGTGGCCGCCGGTGCCGTAGCCGACGAGCACGGCCCCGCCCGGATCGGTGGGCTCGGGAACGGTCGCGGGGGCCTTCGGCGCGGATGCGACGGCCGCTGCATCCGCGATCGTGATGATGGGCGCCCCCACCTCGACGGTGTCACCCTCGGCCGCGAGCAGCTCGCCGACGGTGCCCTCGAAGGGCGACGGCAGCTCCACGAGCGACTTGGCGGTCTCGATCTCGACGATGACGTCGTTGACCGCGACCGTGTCGCCCGGCGCGACTCGCCATGTGACGATCTCGGCCTCGGTCAGTCCTTCGCCGACGTCCGGCAGCCGGAAGGTCTGGTCGCTCATGGTCGTCCCTTCGGTCCGCGAGAACCCACGCGCGGCGCGAGAACACCGCGGTCTGCGGTGTTCTGGCTGTGCGGTTGGGTTCTCGCGGTCATGGTCGTGGGTCAGTAGGCCAGCGCGCGGTCGACGGCCTCGAGGACGCGGTCGGCGTCGGGAAGGTAGGCCGCCTCGTACTTGGCCGGCGGGAACGGGATGTCGAAGCCCGACACCCGCATGACGGGCGCCTCGAGCGAGAAGAACGCACGCTCGGTGACGGTCGCGGCCACCTCGCTGCCGATGCTCGCGAAGCCCGGCGCCTCCTGCGCGTAGACCATGCGGCCGGTGCGCCGCACGGAGTCGACCACGGGGCCGTAGTCGACGGGCGAGAGCGAGCGCAGGTCGATGACCTCGCAGCTCGTGCCCTCCCCCTCGGCGAGGGCGGCGGCCTGCAGCAGCACCGACACCATGGCGCCGTGGCCGACGAGGGTCACATCCGTCCCCCGGCGCACGACGCGGCTCGCGTGCAGTGCGATGCCCGGGTCGTCGGTGTCGACCTCGCCCTTCTGCCAATAGCGGCTCTTGGGCTCGAGGAAGATCACGGGGTCGGGCGAGGCGATCGCCTCCTGGATCATCCAGTACCCGTCATGCGGGGTGGAAGGGCTGACGACGCGCAGACCCGCGGTGTGCGCGAAATACGCCTCGGGGCTCTCCTGGTGGTGCTCGACCGCGCCGATGTGGCCGCCGTAGGGGATGCGGATGACCACGGGCATCTGCAGCGCGCCCTCGTGCCGGTACGTGATCTTCGCCAGCTGGGTCGTGATCTGGTCGAAGGCGGGGAAGACGAACCCGTCGAACTGGATCTCGAGCACGGGCTTGAAGCCGCCCATCGCGAGACCGATCGCGGTGCCCACGATCCCCGATTCGGCGAGCGGGGTGTCGATGACGCGGCGCGGCCCGAACTCGGCCTGCAGGCCCTCGGTCACGCGGAAGACGCCGCCGAGCGGCCCGATGTCCTCGCCGAGGAGCAGCACGCGATCGTCCTCGGCGAGCGCGCGGCGCATGCCGGCGTTGAGCGCGCGGCTGAACGGCATCGTCTGGCTCATCGCGCCCCCTCCTCGAACGAGGCCTCGTAGGCGGTGAACCAGCGCTCCTGCTCGGCGATCTCGCCGAGCTCGCTGCTGTAGACGTTCGCGAACATCGACCGCGGGTCGGGTACGCCGAGCTCCACGGTGCGCCGGCGCACGTCCGCGGCGACGTCGGCGGCCTCGGCCTCGACGTCGGCGAAGAACGCGTCGGATGCGCCGCGCCCGCGCAGGTGCGTCCGCATCCGCTCGATCGGGTCGCGGCGCCGCCACGCCTCCTCTTCGGCCGACGTGCGGTACTTCGTGGGGTCGTCGCTCGTGGTGTGGGCGCCGAGGCGGTACGTGACGGCCTCGATCGCGCGCGGGCCCAGGGCGGCTCGCGCTTCGTCGAGCGCGACGCGCGACACGGCGTAGCTGGCGAGCACGTCGTTGCCGTCGACCTGCACGCTCGGGATGCCGTACCCCTCGGCACGGCGGTACAGCGGCGCACGCGACTGCGTGGCCACCGGCACCGAGATGGCCCACTGATTGTTCTGCAGGAAGAAGACCTCGGGGGTGTTGTAGCTCGCGGCGAACACCATCGACTCGTGCACGTCGCCCTGGCTCGACGCGCCGTCGCCGTAGTAGACGATGACGGCCCGGTCGCGCTCGGGGTCGCCCGTGCCGCACAGCCCGTCGAACGCGAACGCCATCGCCAGCCCGGTCGCATGCAGGGTCTGGGCGCCCAGCACGAGCGTGTACAGGTGCGTGTTGCCGTTCTTCGGGTCGGTCGGGTCCCACCCGCCGTGGGTCAGGCCGCGCATGAGGCGCACGATGTCGACGGGGTCGACGCCGCGGATGCGCGCGACGACGTGCTCGCGGTAGGACGGGAAGATGTGGTCCTGCGGACGCGCCGCCCGCGCGGAGCCGACCTGCGCCGCCTCCTGACCGTAGGACGGCGGCCACAGCGCGAGCTGCCCCTGCCGCTGCAGGTTGGTCGCCTCGCGGTCGAACGCGCGGATGACCGCCATGTCGCGGAAGAGCTGCTCGCGCTCGGCGTCGGTCAGCGCCTCGACGAGGGCGACGTAGCGCTCCGCCGCCGGCGTGGGCGCGAACGCGCCGTCGGCGTCGAGGAACCGGACGAGGTCGGGCCCGTCGGGCGGAACGAGCTGGTCGGAGGCCGTAAGGGGTTCCGTCACGGGTTCTACGCTAACCCTCGTCCGGGATGCCCCTGTGGGAGGGTCTCGACAACGGATGCAGCGATCCGTAGGACTCTGTCGACAGACTCCTCTTCGCCCACCGACACGCGGATGCCGTCGCCCGGGAACGGGCGGACCATGATGCCCTCCTCCTCGAACGCGGTGGCGAACGCCTCGGTGTGCTCGCCGGCCGCGAGCCACACGAAGTTGCCCTGCGCGTCGGGGATGCGCCATCCCGCGTCGCGCAGGCCCGCCGCGAGCCGGTCGCGACGCTCGGCGATGACGCGCACGCGCTCGAGCAGCGCGCTCTCGTGGTCGAGGCTCGCGAGGGCCGCGGCCTGGGCCTGCGCGGTCACCGAGAGGGGGATCATGGTCGCGCGCGCCGCATCCAGCACCCGCGGATGACCGATCGCGTACCCCACGCGCAGCGCCGCCAGCCCGTAGGCCTTGGAGAACGTCCGCAGCGCCACGACGTTGGGGCGGTCGAGCAGGCCGAGCACCCGCAGCCCGTCGACGGCGTCGGGCGCCGTCACGAACTCGGCGTACGCCTCGTCGAGGATGACCATGACATCGGCCGGCACGGCGTCGAGGAAGGCGGCGAACTCGTCGTGGGTCACGACGGGTCCGGTCGGGTTGTTCGGGCTGCACACGAGGATGACGCGCGTGCGGTCGGTGACGGCGGCGGCCATCGCGGGCAGGTCGTGGCGTGCGTCGTCGGTGAGCGGCACCGGCACCGCCGTCGCGCCGGCGACGCGGATGAGCCCGGGATACGCCTCGAACGAGCGCCACGCGAACACGACCTCGTCGCCGGGGCCCGCGGCCGCGAGGATCAGCTGCGCGATGAGCGACACGCTGCCGGCGCCCACGTGCACGGCGTCGACGGCCACGCCGAAGCGGGCGGCGAGGCGCTCCCGCAGCCGCGTCGCGAGGGCGTCGGGGTAGCGGTTGAGCTCGGACGCGGCGTGCACCGCCTCGAGCACGCCCGTGAGCGGCTCGAACGGGTTCTCGTTGCTGGAGAGCTTGAACGCGTCCTCGCCGGCCTGGCGCCCCTGCCGGTACACGGGCAGGGAGGCGATCTCGGGCCGGATACGCGGGAGGATCGGCGCGTCGTCGTCGGCGGTCACCCGACGAGCCTAGCCGCGCGCCTGCCGCATGGGCGGGCGCGCCGCAAGTCCCGCGACGCCACGCGCGGTGCGTGCCATAGTGACGGCATGCGCTTCATCGTCCGTGTCGCCATCAACGCCTTCGCGATCTGGGTGGTCTCGTTGATCACGGTGCTGCAGGTGCGGCTGATCGCCTTCGCGCCGGGCGAGTGGCTGCAAGTGGCCCTCACGGCTCTGCTCGTCGGACTCATCTTCGCGCTGGTGAACTCGATCATCGGCACGGTGCTGAAAGTGCTCGCCTTCCCGCTGTACATCCTCACGCTCGGACTCATCTCGCTCGTGATCAACGGCTTCCTGCTGTGGCTGACGGCGTGGATCACGTCGTTCTGGAGCTTCGGGCTGCGGGTCGAGGACTTCTGGTGGGGCGTCGTCGCCGCGCTGATCATCACGATCATCAACTGGATCCTCGGCATCATCCTGCGCCCGCGTCGCCGCGAGGACTGACGCGCACCGCCGCGTACTCGGTCGCCATCCCCGCGGGCGCGACCGCGAGGCCGTCGAACGCACGGCGCATCGCGGCCACGCGCGGGTCGGCGGATGCATCCACGAGCCGCGCAGTCTCGACGTATCCCGTCATCGCGTGGGCGGGCAGGGCCAGATCGGTCCACGCCGGCGCCGGATCGGCCGTGCGCTCGACGAGGAAGCTGCCGGCTGCGCCGCCCGCGCCGGCCAGTCCGCCGTTCTGCAGCGCGGCCACGGGGTCGTCGGTGTGGCGCACGCGCACCGCGAGCGTGTCGGCGCCGAGGTCCGCCTCGATGGGGCTTCCGAACGACACCACCATGGGTGTCTCGAAGCCGCCCTCCAACGCGAGCCGCTCGCCGATCATCGCGCCCTGTGAGTGCCCGAAGATCATGACGCTCGCCCCGTCGCCCGCGCCGGCTTGTGCGAGCGCGTCGACGACCGCCTCGTACGACGCCGAGCGCCCGCCCGTGTACAGGGCGAGGTTGGAGTCCATGTCGAACGGCTCGTCGCCGCCTCCGGCCTGCGTCCCGGCGATGTAGACGGCGAACTGCGCGGTGCCGTCGGCGCGCGCGTACTTCTCGACGCGCACCCGCGCGGCGCCTCCCCCGGGGATCCGCGCGGCGGCGTCGGCGAGGCTCGCGGGCGGCGCGACGGGCACCGATCGCGTCGGCGTCACCGCCACGGGTGGCGCGACGCCGCCGAGCCGCGCAGACGCGGGCACGGCACCGCGATCCAGTCGGTCGAGCATGACCCGCGCCGCGAGGAGCGTCGCCCCCGCGAGCGACAGGGCGGCGCCTCCGAGCGTGCCCGCGAGGGCGAGCACCTGCCGGGACAGCTCCCCGGGCCGGCGCGGGTCGCGGAAGGCGGCGACGGCGCGGGCGAAGCCGAGCGGGTCGGCGTGCCGCAGCTCGTCCAGGCGCGCGCGGGCGGCCCGCTCCGCTGCCGGGTCACACGCGGCGCGCGCGAGCTCGGCCGCGACGAGCAGCTCGACGGTCTCGTAGCGGATCGCGGCGCGCTCCACGCGGGCGGCGAGGTCGTCCGCCCCGGCCGCGACGCCCGCGATCACCTGCGCCGCCCAGCCGAGGTGTCCGCCGAGGTCGACGCCGGCGTCGCCCACGGCGCGCGCCGCCGCGAGCACGGTGCGCGCGTCGTCCGCCGCATCCGCCCCCAGCCTGCGCAGCCGCACCGCCGCAGCGACCAGCGAGGCCGAGTCGACGGCGATCGCGCCGCCCGAGCGGATGTCGATGCCGCTCACGGCATCGTCGGCCCGCCCGCGACCACCGGATGCAGCCGCGCGGCCGCGTCCGCGACGAGCCGCTCGGCGCGGACGAGGCTGTCGTGCAGCGCGGCGGCGTCCTCGTGGAACGCGCGAGCCGACGGCGCCTCCCAATGGACCGCGTCCGCCAGGCGGCCCGTGCGGCCGACCAGTGCGTCGAGGCTCGCCTGCACGGCACGCAGTCGCGCAAGCGCGTCGGCGAGGACCCGCAGGTCGGCGGCGGAGAGCGGGATCATGAACACCCCGCCAGCGTGGTCGCCCCGCCCGCGCCCCCAGGCGCTGCGAGGAGGGTGCGGGGAGAACCCCCGGTACCGGGGGTCTGTGCAGGAACGGCCGCCGACGCCAGAATGAAGGGATGACCGCGAGCGCACCGGAGCCGTTCCGCGTCGTCTTCGTCTGCAGCGGGAACATCTGCCGCTCGCCGATGGCCGACGTCGTGTTCCGCTCGTTCGCCGATGCCGCGGGGCTCTCGGGGCACATCGCCTCGACGTCGGCGGGCACCGGTGACTGGCACGTCGGCGAGCGCGCCGACCAGCGCACTCTCGAGGCGCTCGCGCGGCGCGGCTACGACGGGTCGCGGCACCGCGCGCGCCAGTTCACGCGCGCGGACTTCGACCGCAGCGACCTCGTCGTCGCGCTCGACCACAGCCACGAGCGCGTCCTGCGCGGGTGGGCGCGCGACGACACCGATGCCGACAAGATCGCGCTGCTCATGTCCTTCGACGCCGGCGCGAAGGTGCTCGACGTGCCCGACCCGTACTACGGCTCGCCGGAGATGTTCGACGAGGTGCTCGCTATGATCGAGGGCGCGAGCCGCGCGCTGTTCCGACAGCTCGAGCCGGCCATCCGATCCGCGGTCTGATCCACGACCGCGCGAGACCCGGGAGTCCCGTGACCTCTCTGCCCCCGCAGCCGCTCAGCCCCCTGGACGGCCGGTATCGCGCCGCCGTCGCGCCGCTGGCCGACTACCTCTCCGAAGCGGGTCTGAACCGCGCGCGCGTCGAGGTCGAGGTCGAGTGGCTGCTGACCCTCACCGACCGCTCGCTGTTCGGCACCTCGCCGCTGGCCGACGCCGACCGTGAGCGCCTGCGCGCGCTGTACCGCGACTTCGGCCAGGCCGAGATCGACTGGCTCGCCGAGCGCGAGGCGATCACGCGCCACGACGTGAAGGCCGTCGAGTACCTCGTGCGCGACCGGCTCGAGACGCTCGGCCTCGGCGCCATCGCCGAGCTCACGCACTTCGCCCTGACCAGCGAGGACGTCAACTCCGTCTCGTACGCCCTGACGGTGCAGCGAGCCGTCGAGCGCGTGTGGCTGCCCCGGCTCGACGCCGTGATCGACGCGCTCGCGGCGATGGCCGCCCAGCACCGCGACGCCGCGATGCTCTCGCGCACGCACGGGCAGCCCGCGACCCCCACGACGATGGGCAAGGAGATCGGCGTGTTCGCGTGGCGGCTGCGTCGCGTGCGCGCGCAGATCGCCGCATCCGAGTACCTTGCGAAGTTCTCCGGGGCGACGGGCACGTGGTCGGCGCACATCGTCGCCGACCCGGACATCGACTGGCCCGAGGTGTCGCGGGCGCTCGTCGAGGGGCTCGGGCTGGGCTTCAACCCGGTGACGACGCAGATCGAGTCGCACGACTGGCAGGTCGAGCTGTACGACCGCGTGCGGCACGCGGGCGGCATCCTTCACAACCTCGCCACCGACATCTGGACCTACATCTCGCTCGGGTACTTCACGCAGATCCCCGTGGCGGGGGCGACCGGATCGTCGACGATGCCGCACAAGATCAACCCGATCCGGTTCGAGAACGCCGAGGCGAACCTCGAGATCTCCGGCGCCCTGTTCTCGACGCTCGCGCAGACCCTCGTGACCTCGCGGCTGCAGCGCGACCTCACCGACTCCACGACCCAGCGCAACATCGGCGTCGCGTTCGGGCATTCGCTGCTCGCGCTCGACAACCTGCTGCGCGGCCTCGGCGAGATCTCGCTCGCGCAGCCCGTGCTCGACGCCGACCTCGACGGCAACTGGGAGGTGCTCGCCGAGGCGATCCAGACCGTCGTGCGCGCCGAGATCGCCGCGGGCCGCTCGTCGATCACCGACCCGTACGCCCGGCTCAAGGACCTCACGCGGGGTCGCCGGGTCGGCGCGTCGGAGCTCGCCGAGTTCGTGCACGGCCTCGACATCCCGGATGCGGCGAAGGAGCGGCTGCTCGCGCTCTCGCCCGCGCGCTACATCGGCCTCGCCGCCGCCGTCGCCGACCGCGTCTGACACGCGGCTCTTCGCCCGGGCGTGCGGCGCGTGGCGGCGCTGAGGCGGCGCTGAGGCGGCGCGTCGCCGGCAGCGCGTCGCCGTCAGCGCGCAGAATTCAGGCTGTGCCACAGGTTCGGCCCCGGAAACAGCCCGAAACGACGCCTCAGCCTGAATTCCGCACGGCCGCCGGTGACCGGACGCGCGCAGGCCGCGGCGAGCGGGCTGAGTCCCTTAGCGTGGTGTCACTTCCCGCGGGGTTCTCGTCGTCGTAGGCGATGAAGGGCCACCGTGGGATGACCAGTTGTTTCCGCCAAGAAGCAAAGAAGAGATCCCACGATGACCCACCACCAGTCTGCCTTGACGACTCTGATCGGCGAAGTCCTTGCCGACCCCGACCTGGCTCACTCGGACGTGTTCCGTCGGATGCTGCAGGCGGGCCTGCAGGACCTGATCAACGCGGAAGCGACCGTGAAGATCGGCGCGGCCCCGCATGAGCGCACCCCTGAGCGCACCACACGCCGCAACGGCACCCGACCCAAGACGCTGGCGACCCCGGCCGGGGAGGTGGACCTGCAGATCCCGAAGCTGCGGGAGGGGTCGTTCTTCCCGAGCCTGCTGCACCCGCGTCGCCGGGTCGATAAGGCCCTCTACGCCGTGATCTGCCAGGCATGGATCGACGGGGTCTCCACCCGCAAGGTCGACCAGCTGATCCGCGCGCTGGGCAACGACACCGGCATCTCCCGGTCGACGGTCTCTCGGATCTGCTCAGAGATCGACGAAACCGTGCACGAGTTCCTGCACCGCCGACTCGATCACACCTGGTTCCCGTACCTGTTCCTCGACGCCACCTACCTCGACGTCCGCCACCGCGGCCGCGTCGTCTCCCAAGCCCTCGTGGTCGCCACCGGCGTCAGCGGCGACGGGCGCCGCGAGATCCTCGGCATGAGCCTCGGGGATGCGGAGACCACCGACTTCTGGACCGAGTTCCTCCGCAGCCTGCGCGACCGGGGACTGAAGGTCGCCACCGACGCCGATCCGCTCGGCGTCGCCCTGGTCACCTCCGATGCCCACGCCGGCCTGAAAGCCGCGATCAAGGCGATCCTGCCCGGATCCGGGTGGCAGAGATGCCGAGTCCATTTCGCCCGCAACGTCACCCAGAAGCTCGGCTCGGCCCGCTCCAAGCCCGTCAACGCGCTGATCTCGACGATCTTCGCGCAGACCACCTCCGAGGCGGTGCTTGCCCAATACAAAGCCGTCGCGGACAGCCTGCGCAGCTCCTTCCCGGAGGTCGCCGAGATGCTCGAGGCCGCCGAACCCGACCTCACCGCGTTCGCACCACTACCCCGCGAGCACTGGCAGAAAGTCTGGTCCAACAACCCCATCGAACGCCTCAACCGCGAGATCAAACGCCGCGCCGACGTCGTCCAGATCTTCCCCGACCAAGGCTCCGTGACCCGCCTGATCGGCGCCGTCATCCAAGAGCAGCACGAGGAATGGTCCTACGGCGAACGCCGCTACTTCTCCGACATCTCCATGCGCAAACTCGTCCACACCCTCCACGACCACGCAGAGCCGGCACGCCCCGAGCTCTACCTCACCGCCTGACCACCACCCACCACAGGGAACAACTGGAGTGACACCACGCAAAGGGACTTGACCGGCGAGCGGCCGACGGGGGTGCGCCCGGCCGGCGCTGCGGCGGCGCTGCGGCGGCGCATCGCCGTCAGCGCGCAGAATTCAGGCTGCGCCGCAGGTTCGGCCCCGGAAACAGCCCGAAACGACGCCTCAGCCTGAATTCCGCACGGCCGCCGGCCGACGCCCGAGCGGCCGGCGGCCGCCGGTGACCGGACGCGCGCAGGCCGCGGCGAGCGGCCGACGGGGGTGCGCCCGGCCGGCGCTGCGTCGGCGCTGCGGCGGCGCATCGCCGTCAGCGCGCAGAATTCAGGCTGTGCCGCAGGTTCGGCCCGGAGGACAGCCCGAAACGACGCCTCAGCCTGAATTCCGCCGCCGACCGACGCCCGAGCGGCCGGCGGCCGCGTGTCGCCGCGACGCGCGTGTCAGCGCTGCGGAGGGGTGTCGCCCGAGGTCGGAGCGGCGGGCGGGGTCGTCCCGGCCGCATCCGCCGACTCCTCGCGCGGCAGCAGCACGGGGCGATCGACCGTCTTCGAGACCTGCGCCGGATCGACGGCGAGGAGCAGCAGCGACACGATCACGAGTACGGCGATGAATGTGATGCCGGCCGCGATCCCGCCGATCACGAGCGCGTGCGCCGACTGGCCCGGGACGCGCGCCTGGAAGAAGCCCATCGTCACGAGGGTCACGACACCGGCGAAGACCGCCGACGCGAAGGCGAGTCCGAGCAGCTGGACGGGGCGCATGAGCTCCCGTCGCGAGGGCTTGTCGCTCATGCGTCCACCTCCGTGCGGTCGTTCGCGACGACCGCGTCCTTGCGCGGCGAGAAGCCGGCGATCCCGAGGAACACCGCGACGATCGCGGCGTAGCCGCCGAAGATGCCGACGGCGATGACCGTGCCGGTCAGCGTGAAGGTGCCGGCGCCCTCGACCGAGTAATTGAGCGCGTATCCCGCCGGCACGACCGCGGTGCCCGCGGCCAGCACGAGCGTCAGCACGCCGATCGTCATGGCGTCGCGCGGCGACTCCGCGCCCAGGGCGGCACGGCGTGCGCGGATGCCCGCGAGCAGCTCGACGAGGCCCGTGACCGCCGCCCACGTGATCACGAGCGCGAAGAACAGCGCCGTCGACCGCCACGGCGTGACGCCCGCGACCATGCCGGCGGCCAGGTCGAGCGCGCCGAGGAGGATCGGCACGGCGCGGCGGCCAGCCGGGAACGCCAGCCACGCCGCCAGCACGAATACGAGGCCGGTCGCGATCGAGAAACCACTGAAGATCGCGAGGCCGACCGCCGCGGAGTGGTCGGGCGAGAACGTGACCATGACGGCGGCCAGCGCCGCGAAGAGCGCACGGGCGAGCTGCAGGTGGCGCGGCTCGAAGGCGCGAGGAGGTGTGGTGGTCACGGCAGGTTCCGATGGAGCGTCAGGCGGACACCCCAGTCTACGTCCGCGCCCGTGCGGGCTCTCTCGACGCCGAGCGACACCGCCCGATCGAGGGCGCGGCGGCGCGCAGCATCGGGATGCGGCAGCAGCCGCCCCGCGGACCCTCAGCGGCGCGGGTCGATCATCGTCATGCCGGTCGGCGACGCGGCGCCGACGCCGGGCAGGAGCGCCGCGGCCTCCTCGAGGCCCACGACGCGGTCGACGAGCTCGTCCGGGCGCAGCGTGCCCGCGGCGATGAGCGCGAGCATGCCGGGGTAGTCGGCCGCGGACATGCCGTGGCTCCCGAGCAGGTCGAGTTCCCACGCGATCGCGCGCGCCATCGGCATCGGGGTCAGTCCGTCGTCGGACGGCAGCAGGCCGACCTGCACGTGCCGTCCGCGGCGGCGGAGGCTCAGGACCGCGTCCGCCGCGGTCTGCGGATGCCCGACGGCGTCGACCGCGACGTGCGCGCCGCCGGTGAGTTCGTGGACCCGGGCCGCCACGTCCGACCCGTCCGACAGCAGTCCGTGCTCCGCACCGAGGCGCTCGGCGAGCCCGAGCGCCGCCGGCGTGCGGTCGATCGCGATCGGGCGCGCGCCGAGGGCGGCCGCGATCATCACGGCGCTGAGTCCGACCCCGCCGGCGCCCACGACGGCGACCCATTCGCCCGGCTGCACCTCCGCCCGGGCGGTGAGAGCGCGGTAGGCGGTGGCGAAGCGGCATCCGAGAGCCGCCGCGGCCTCGTACGACACGTCGTCGGGAATCGCAACGAGGTTCGTGTCGGCGGCGTGGAGCGCGACGAGCTCGGCGAACGAGCCGTCGTGCGTGAACCCGGGCTGCTGCTGGTTCGGGCACACCTGCGCGTCGCCGGCGCGGCACCACTCGCACGCGCCGCATCCGCATACGAACGGCACCGTCACCCGATCGCCGACCCCCCACCGCTCGACGCCCGCGCCGACCGCGTGGACGACGCCCGCCAGCTCGTGCCCGGGGATGTGCGGCACGGTGATGTCGTCGTCGTGTCCGGCCCACGCGTGCCAGTCACTGCGGCACAGACCGGTCGCCATGACGCGCACGACCACTCCGCCGTCGGGCGCCGCAGGGTCGGCGACCTCCCGCACCTCGAGCGGTCCGCCGATCGTGTTCATGATCATCGCGCGCACCCGCCCACGGTACGCGGTCCTCGCCGGCGGTCGTCGGCCCGCCGCCCGTTGCTTCCTCAGGAGATTCGGGACGGACGCGGGCTCGATCCGCGTGATTCCGTGCGACGGCGCGCCGCCGCATCCGGAATCTCCTGAGAAACGAACCAGCGAGGCGGGGTCAGACCGGCGGCGGCGCGCCACCGACGCCGGCGGGCGTCGGCCGGGTGGATGCGGCCCCGGGAGGCCGCACCGGTCCGGCGGCCGGCCGGGTCAGCCGAGCGGGACGGCGAGCAACCGATCGTCGCCGGGGGCGGGCTGCCCGCGTCCGTCGGTGTTGTTCGTGAGCATCCACAAGGCGCGGTCGGGCCCGACGGCGACGTCGCGCAGACGCCCGGACTCGCCCGCGAAGTACTCCGCCGAGGTCGTGGGATCGGCCACCGGGATGCTGCGCAGCACCCGCCCGCGCAGGTTCGCGACGAAGATCGTCCCGCCGGCGATCGCGATGCCACTCGGGCTCGCCTCGTCCGGATTCCACTGCTGCACCGGGTCGATGTACGCGGGATCGCCCGCCGAGCCCTCGACCTCGGGCCAGCCGTAGTTGCCGCCCGCGGTGATGATGTTGAGCTCGTCCCACGTGTCCTGCCCCAACTCGGCGGCGAACATCGTCCCGTCGGCGGCCCACGCGATGCCCTGCGGGTTGCGGTGCCCGAGGCTGTAGACGAGCGATCCGGGGATCGGGTTGTCGGCCGGCACGTCGCCGTCGGGCGTCATCCGCAGGATCTTGCCCGACAGGCTCGCGGGATCCTGCGCGGCGGCCCGGTTCTGCGCGTCGCCGACCGTCGCGTAGAGCATCCCGTCGGGGCCGAACGCGATCCGACCGCCGTTGTGCGTGGCGTTGGCCGGGATGCCGTCGAGGATCGTCTCGGGCTGTCCGAGCACCCGTGCGCCGTTGTCGAAGCGCAGCGGGAAGCGCTGGATGCGATTCCCGTCCGCACTCGTCGAGTAGGCGTACAGCGCGTCCGCGCCGTCCTCCTCGCGCGCGGCGAGACCGAGCAGGCCCGACTCGCCGCGGTGCACGACGCCCTCGACGGTGCCGACGACCCGCGTGCCACCGCCCACGAGCTCGAGGATCTCCCCCGAGTCGCGGCTGCTCACGAAAACGGCGTCGCCCGCGAACGCGATCGACCATGGCGCGGCGAGATCCCGCGCCAGCTCGACGGGCTCACCGGCGGGGAGCACGGGGGCGGCGGACGTCGGCGAGGCGGATGCGGCGGCGTCGGGCGTGTACGTCGCGGTCTGCCGCGGCATGGCCGGCGCCGCGCTGCATCCGGCCACGAGCGCCACCGCGGCGAGTCCGCCGAGAAGCGGGGCGAGGCGGCGCGTGCGGACCGGCACCGTCACACCTCGAGGAGGACCTTCGTCGCCCGACGCTCGTCCATCGCCCGGTAGCCCTCCGCGGCGTCGGCGAGCGGCAGCGCGAGGTCGAACACGGCGCCGGGGTCGATCGTGCGCTCTTCGATGAGGCGGATGAGCTCGGGCAGGTACTGCCGCACCGGCGCGGGGCCGCCATGGAGGTGGACGCCCGAGCGGAACAGCTGCGTGCCGTCGATCGTGACGTCGTGCGAGACGCCGACGAAGCCGACATGACCACCCGCGCGGGTGGAGCGCAGCGCCTGGTCCATCGACCCCTGGGTGCCGACGGCCTCGATGACCGAGTGGGCGCCGAGGCCGTCGGTGAGGTCCTTGACGCGCGCCACGCCCTCGTCGCCGCGCTCGGCGACGATGTCGGTCGCCCCGAAGCGGCGAGCGAGCTCCTGCCGGTCGGCGTGCCGCGACATCGCGATGATGCGCTCCGCGCCGAGCTGCTTCGCGGCGAGCACGCCGAGGAGCCCGACCGCGCCGTCGCCGACGACCGCGACGGTCTTGCCCGGACCCGCCTCGGCGGCCACCGCGGCGAACCACCCCGTGCCGAGCACGTCGGATGCGGCCAGCAGCGCCGGAACGAGGTCGGCGGCGGGCCGTCCGGAGGTCGCGACGAGCGTGCCGTCGGCCAGCGGAATGCGGGCGTACTCGGCCTGCGTGCCGATCGTGCCCATCGGCACGCGGTGGATGCAGTGCGTCTGGTAGCCGGCGCGGCAGATCGCGCACGTGTTGTCGGAGGCGAAGAACGACCCGACGACGAAGTCCCCGACCCGCACGCTCGACACCTCGGACCCGACCTCGACGACCTCGCCGACGTACTCGTGCCCCATGGGGGCGTGGTCGACGCGATCGGCGCCGCGGTAGGGCCACAGGTCGCTGCCGCAGATGCACGTCGCAGCCAGGCGGATCACCGCATCCGTCGGCTGCTCGATGCGCGGGTCGGGGCGCTCCTCGACGCGCACGTCGCCAGGTCCGTACATGATCACTCCGCGCACCGCGCCGTCCTTCCCTCCGGGGTCGCTCGCCGACCCTCGTCAGTCTGCGCGCCCGCGCTCACCTCCGGAACCCCTTCCCCTGCCCCGTTCACTCGTCGTATATGCCCCGCCCGGACGCCCTTGCGGCGCCATATACGCCGAGCGAGCGGTCGACGGCGAGGCGGCCGGGCGCGGAGGGGGCGGGCGCGGAACGGCCGGCGCGGGGCGTGCGGCGGGCGGCGGGCGGCGGTGCGGCGGGCGTCAGCGGCCGGGGGCGAGTTGCTGCGTGCCGAGCACGGCGAGCAGGCGCAGCTTCTCCTCGGCCTCACTGCGCGGCTCGGGCGTGAGCACGAGGAGCGCCTGCGCGCGGTCGTCGGTGAACAGCACCTGACAGTCCACCTCGATCGCGCCGACCTCCGGATGCAGCAGCACCTTGTGGTCGGCGAACCGCTGCGCCACCTCCTGCCGCTCCCACAGCCCCGCGAACTCCGCGCTGCGCGCCTGCAGCGCCGCGGCGAGCTCGCCGGCGACCGACGCCGGGCCGAGTGTGCCGTAGGCGGCGCGCAGACCCGCGACGATAGCGCGACTCTGCCGGTCACGGTCGTCTTCCGGGTAGTGCGCGCGCTCGGTCGCCGGCTCGACGAACCAGCGCCACGCCTCGAACCGGCCCCAGCCGTCGCGGGCGACGTGGTCGCCGAGGAGCGCGACCGACAGCGGGTTCTGCAGCAGCGTCTCGCCCACGTGCGAGATGATCAGCGCCGGCGTGTCGGACAGGCGGTCGAACACGCGTTGCAGCGCCGGGGCGACGTGGTCGGCGCCGCCGAGCCGGTCGGGCACGGCCTGCCCCGCCATGCGGTAGAGGTAGTCGCGCTCGTCCACGCTCAGCCGCAGCGCGCGGGCGAGCGCCGCGAGCATCTGCGTGCTCGGCTGCGGCCCGCGCTGCTGCTCGAGCCGCGTGTAGTAGTCGGTCGACATCGTCGCGAGGGTCGCGACCTCCTCGCGGCGCAGCCCGGCCGTGCGCCGGCGCGGCCCCGCCGACAGCCCGACGTCGGCCGGATGCAGCGCCTCGCGGCGAGCGTGGAGGAAGTCGGCGAGCGCGGCACGGTCCATGGCTCCATCCTCGCGGGCCGCCGCCTGCTCAGCCAGGGATCGCGACTCCCCCGATGAACGCTCCCTGGAGGCCACCCGGCCCGGCGCGAAGACTCGGGGCATGCGAATCAGCGGAAACACCATCTTCATCCCCGGGGCGACCAGCGGCATCGGGCTCGCCCTCGCCACGCGTCTCCACGACGCCGGCAACACCGTCATCGTCGGCGGCCGCCGGGAGGAGCTGCTCGCGGAGATCGCGGCGCAGCATCCGGGCATCGACACCGTGCGCATCGACACCACCGACGCCGACTCGATCGCCGCCGCCTCCGCCGACGTGCTCGCGCGGCATCCCGGGCTGAACGTCGTGATCGCCATGGCCGGCATCATGCGGGTCGAAAACTGGCCCGCCGGCGGCTTCCGGCACGACGCGGAGGACATCGTCACGACGAACCTCCTCGGCCCCATCCGTCTGATCGACGTGTTCCTGCCGCATCTGCTGGCGCAGCCGGATGCGACGCTCATGACGGTCTCGTCGGGCCTCGCGTTCGTGCCGCTGCGGGTCACGCCGACGTACAACGCCACGAAGGCGGCCATCCACATGCTCAGCGAGACGCTGCGCCTCCAGCTGGCCGGCACGAGCGTGCGGGTCGTCGAACTCGAGCCGCCGTCGGTCGCGACCGACCTCATGCCCGGCCAGCGCGACAGCGACTTCGCGATGCCGCTCGACGCCTTCGCCGACGAGGTCCTGACGATCCTGCGCGAGCGTCCCGACGTGACGGAGGTGCAGGTGGAGCGCGTGAAGTTCCTGCGGTATGCGGAGCAGCGCGGCGACTACCCCGACGTCGTCGCGACCCTCAACGCCGCCGACCCGCACGCCGCCGCCTGACACCCCGTCGCACCTCCGCTCGTCCCTGTTCGCTCGTCTGATATGCCGCCCCCGAGCCGCGGCGGAGGGCGATATACGCCGAGCGAACGGGGAGAGGATCACGCGGGGGCGAGCCACACGGTCGACTCGCCGGGCACGCGCACCGCGGACGCGGCGGACTCGGACGCGGCGGACTCGGATGCGTCAGGCCCGGACGCGGCGGACTCGGATGCGTCAGGCCCGGACGCGGCGGGCCCCGACGCCTCACCTCCCGACGCCTCACCTCCCGACGCCGCATCCCCGGTCGCCAGCACCACGGCGCGACCCGCGGCTTCGAGGGTGTACGGCTCGGTACCGAAGTTGGTCACGACCTCCCAGCCGTTCGGGCGGACGTAGTGGAGCACGTCATCGCGGCCGGTCTCGAGCCAGTCGAGGCGCTCTTCGGCGAGGAGCGCGTGCCGCGCGGCGAGGGCCCGGCGGTACAGCGACAGCGTCGAGGCAGGGTCCTCCTCTTCCGCATCGACCGCGTACGAAGCGAACCAGTCCGGCTGCGGCAAGTGGGCGCCACCCGCGCCGAAGCCGAACGCCGGCGCGTGCACCCGCCACGGCAACGGCACGCGGCATCCGTCCCGCCCGATCTCCGCACCGCCGGAGCGGAAGAACGTCGGGTCCTGCCGCGCGTCCGCCTCGAGTCCGGCGACCTCCGGAAGCCCGAGCTCCTCGCCTTGGTACAGGTAGGTCGAGCCGGGCAGGCCGAGCACGAACGTCGTCGCCGCCCGCGCGCGGCGCAGGCCGCGCGCCACGTCGAGCCGGTCGGCCGGGCCGCCCGCGAGGAGCCACGCCGCGGCGCGCTGCGTCGGCCGGCCACCATCGGACGGGGCGGGGGCGAGGCCGTACCGCGTCGCGTGTCGCACGACGTCGTGGTTGGACAGCACCCACGTGCTCGACGAGCCCGACTGCGCGGCGAGCGCCAGGTTGTCGCTCACGATGCGCCGGAACGTCGGCCCGTCGAATTCCGCCTCGAGCAGGTCGAAGTTGAACGCCTGGCCGAGACTCTCGGGCCGCGCGTACAGGTGCACGCGCGACGAGTCCACCCACGCCTCGGCCACGGCGGTGCGCGGCGGGTCGTAGGAGTCGAACACGGCGCGCCACTCGGCGTACACCTCGTGCACGTCGTCGCGGTCGACGAGCGGATGGTTGCCGTCGCGGGGGATGAGCTCCAGCTGGGCGCGCGAGGGGAGCGGCTCGGTCAGGTCCTTCGTCAGCATGTGAGCGACATCGATGCGGAACCCGTCGACTCCGCGGTCGGCCCAGAAGCGCAGCGTGCGCACGAAGTCGGCGCGCACGTCGGCGTTGTCCCAGTTGAGGTCAGGCTGCTCGCGCGCGAAGTTGTGGAGGTACCACTGCCCGTCGGCGACGCGCTCCCACGCCGATCCGCCGAACACCGACACCCAGTCGGTGGGCGGCTCCGACCCGTCGGGGCCCGTGCCGTCGCGGAAGATGTACCGTTCGCGCGCGGGTGATCCCGGAACGGCCGCGAGGGCCTCCTGGAACCACGCGTGCCGGTCGGACGTGTGATTGGGCACGATGTCCACCACCACGCGGATGCCGCGGGCGTGCAGCGCCGCCAGCATCTCGTCGAAGTCGGCGAGCGACCCCAGGCGCGGGTCGACGTCGCGGTAGTCGGCGACGTCGTAGCCGCCGTCGGCGAGCTCGGACGGATAGAACGGGCTGAGCCACACCGCGTCCACCCCGAGCTCGCTCAGGTAGTCCGCGCGCGCGGTGACCCCCGGGATGTCACCGAGTCCGTCGCCGTTCGTGTCGGCGAAGCTGCGGGGGTAGACCTGGTAGACGACGGCCTGGCGCCACCACGGCGGGGCCTGGTCGGCGGCATCGTCGCGGACGAGGGCGAGGGGGGTGGTCACGGAACGGGTCCTTTCTCGAACGGGTGGATGCCGCGTCAGCTCAGCCCTTGACGGCACCCTGCGTGACGCCCTCCATGACCCATCGCTGGGTGAACAGATAGGCGACGATCGCCGGGGCCATGGCCATGAGGTACGAGGCGAACGACACGTTGTAGTTGTTGCTGAATTGCGTCTGGAACAAGTTCTGCCGCACCGGGAGGGTCTGCAGATCGGGGTCGGAGATGATGAGCGAGGGCATCATGAAGTCGTTCCACGCGTACAGGAACGCGAAGATGCCGACGGTCGCGCTCATGGGCGCCAGGAGCGGGAAGATCAGCCGCCAGAAGGTCTGCCACGTGCTGGCCCCGTCGATGCGCGCGCTCTCCTCCAGCTCGAGGGGGATCGAGCGCAGGAACGCCGTGAACAGCAGCACGCTGAAGCTCAGCTGGAACATCGTGGCCAGCAGCACGACACCCACGGGGTTGTCGAGGCCGACGCGCCCGGTCAGCTGGATCTGGGGCAGCGCGACCACGGGGAACGGGATGAACATCGCGGCGAGAAGGTAGAAGAACGACCAACGGAACAGCCGCCGGTCCCAGTTGCGCACGATCGCGTACGACGCGAACGCCGCCAGGATGATCGTCGCGGCGACGGTGCCCGCGGTGACGAACAGCGAGATGGCCGCCCCGACGGGCAAGCGCGTGAGGTTCCATGCCTGCACGAACCCCTCGAAGCTGATCGGCGCCGGCAGGGAGAACGCGTTGCCGTCCACCGCCTGGCCGGTGGTCTTGAGAGCCATCGAGATCGTGACGTACAGCGGCAGGAGCACCGTCACGGCGCACAGCATGAGGATGATCGTCGTCGACCACGAGATGCGCTCGCGGCGCATGCGCTGCGGACGGGCGGCCGGGGTGTCGTCGGCGCGCAGCTCGACGGCGTCGGCCTGCTCGAAGGCAAGTGCGGGCTGAGTGGTCATGACAGGCGGTTCCTTCCGCGCGTGATCGACAGTTGCAGCAGCGAGATGACGATGGCCACGACGAAGAAGATCGTCGCGTTGGCCATCTGGTAGGCGTAGTCGCCGCCGTTGAAGCCCGTGATGATGCTCATCGCAACGCTGCGGGTCGCTGTGCCCGGCCCGCCGCCGGTGAGACCCACGATGATGTCGTAGGCGTTGAGGAAGCCCTTGAACCCGAGGATCACGTTGATGACGACGTATCCGGCCACGAGGGGCAGCGTGATCCGGAACAGCTGCTGGGTCTTGGATGCGCCGTCGAGGTCGGCCGCCTCGTACACGTCCCCCGGCACCGCGAGCAGGCCCGCGATGTAGATGAGGAGCGTGCCGGGGATCGCCTGCCATGCCGTGACGATGACGATCGCCACCCACGCCAGGTCGGGGTTGGCCAGCAGACTCGTCGAGAGCACCGGGATCCCGAGGGCGCCGCCCGCCTCCGGGAGGGAGTTGGAGAAGAGGAAGTTGAAGACGTAGGCGATGATGATGCCGGAGATCACCATCGGGATGACGAAGATCGTCCGCAGCCCCGCCGTGAACCGGATGCGGGCGGTCAGCCCCACCGCGAGCAGGAAGCCGGCGACGTTCACGACCACGACGGTCGCGATCGAGAACCCGATCGTGAACAGGTAGCTCTGCAGGATCGCGGGGTCGCTGAAGAGCGCGATGTAGTTCGTCAGGCCGATGAAGCTCCAGTCGCCGATGCCGATCGAGTCGGTGAAGCTGAAGAAGATGCCGATGACGGCCGGCACCGTGATGGCGAGCGTGAACAGGATCAGGCTCGGCAGCAGGAAGAGGTAGTAGATCGGCTCGACGCGGCGGGTGCTGTGCCGGGCACGGGCGTTTCCGCCGGTGACGATCGTCGTCGTGGTGGTCACTGTCCGGGCTCCTTCGCCTGTGCGGTGGGCGCCGGCTGCCGGAAGGCCAGGCGCGCCCAGTCCTCGTCCATGGTGCGCAGCTGCGCCTCGGGGTCGGCGCCGAGCACCATGGCCTGCGCATAGTTGAAGACCGGGATCGTCTTGGGAACGAGCACCGACGGACCCTGGTAGATGCGGCCGCTGTCGTAGTACTCCTGCATGCCGGCCACGCGCGGGTCGTCGGGGGGCGCGGCATCCGTCGTCGGCGCGAAGCCGAGCTGCGACTGGTTGTACGCCTCGATGATCTGCGGCTGGTACAGGTACTCGAGGAAGTCACGGGCGGCGTCCTTGTGCCGAGACGCGTCGGGGATCATGGCGGCGAGGTCCATGTTGACGCGCACCGCGAGGTCGTCGGGGTCGTCGGTCATCGGCAGCGGAAAGGTCCCGAGGTCGAGGTCGGGCGCGCTCTTGGCGATCTCGCTGAAGGCCCACGGCCCCTGCAGGTACATCGCGGCCTCGCCCTTGCCGAACGCGAGGTTGCCGTCGCCGTACGCGCGGCTGGCTGCATCCGCGTTGACGTCATCGCTCGCGAGCTCGAGCATGCGCTGCAGCGGCTCGGCGAAGTCCTGCGCGAACGACACGGCCGATCCGCTGCCGACGTCGGCGCCTTCGGCGGCGAGCTCGTCGAAGAAGCCCTTCACGTCGAGCGAGCCGCCGATCGCGTAGTCGTACCAGCCCTGCCCGACGGTCCAGTCGTCCTTGAACGTCGCGTAGAACGGCGTGATACCGGCAGCCTTGAGCTTCTCGCACACTTCCTGCAGTTCGCTCCAGGTCGTCGGGATCTCGAGGCCGTTGGCGGCGAAGATCTCCTTGTTGTAGATCACCGACGCGGCCATGACGGAGTAGGGCAGCGCGCTCACGCGGCCCTCGCACGAGCCGTACTGGTCCATGAGCGGCTGGAGGTCTTCGCGCGTGCTGGCCGCGGCCTCGGTGCCCGACAGGTCGCTCAGGGCGCACCGCTGCACGAAGCGCGCGACCTCGTAGTTGTAGTTGGCGAGCATGATGTCGGGCGGATTGCCCCGCACGAAGCTCGCCGAGACGACGTCGACGCCCGACGTGTCCATCTCCACGCGCACGCGGTCCTGCGACGCGTTGTAATCGGCGACGACGCCGTTCATGAACTCGAGCGCCTCGCGCTTGCTGAACGTGAAGCGGATCGTCTCGCGCCCGTCGGCGCTGCATCCGGCCAGGGCGGCTGCAGCGAGTCCGAGCGCGGCGATCACCGCCGCCGCCCGCCTCATGGTGGTCCTGCCTGTCGTGGGCACCGTCTCTCCGTTCGCTCCGTCGCGACCGCCGCTCCCGCCGGGCGGTAATCATCATCGATTAGATTTAACTATCCAATTAACTTGGATGCCGCCAGTATCACACGCCCCGATCAGTAGGGTCAATAGCCGTGTCGAGTGCCTCGCCCTCCCCCGCCGCACGGCCGGCGAGCCTCGACGCCGTCTTCGCCCACGCGTGGCAGGCGGCGGAGTTCACCGCGAGCGATGTCATCGCCGTGACAGGGCTCACACGATCGACCGCGATCGACGCGATGGACACCCTCGCCCGCGCGGGCCTGCTGCGCGAGCTGCCCAATGCCCGCCACGCGGGCGATTACCGCAAGGGCCGCCCCGCCCGCCGCTTCGCGCTCGCCGAGGAGGCGGGCGCGCTCGTCGGCATCGATGCCGGCAACGAGCACGTGACGGCGACGGTCGCCGACCTGCGCTCGCGGCCCCTCGCGACGCGTCGCCTGCGCCTGGAGCTCGACCGCGACGACGGACCCGCCCGTGCGGCGCTCGTCGCGGCCCTCGTCGACGACGTGCTCCGCGATGCCGGCCTCGCCCGCGCCGACGTGCTGTCGGTGTGCGCGGGCGTTCCGGCGCCCGTCGACCGGTCGGGCCGGTCGCCGCGGCATCCGACGGGATTCTGGGAACGCATGAACCCGGGCCTGGTCGACACGTTCGCGTGGGCGCCGCTCGTGCGCATCGCCAACGACGCGTCGCTCGCGGCCGTCGCCGAGGGGTCGATCGGGGCGGCCGTCGGCTGCCGCGATTACGTGACGCTGCTCGCGGGGGCGCGGCTCGGGGCGGGCGTCGTGATCGACGGGCATCTGCTGCGCGGCGCGCACGGCGGCGTCGGCGAGATGGTCGCCTTCGCGCACGTCCTCGGCGTCGGCACGGCCGACGGCCTGGGCGCGCGGGTGGGGGCGATCGTGGCCGACGTGCTGGCCGAGGGCGCCGCCGACTCGGCGCTCGCCGGCCTCGGTACTTCTGAGCGCGACGCGCCCGCCGTGCTCGCGCTCGCCGCGCGCGGTGACGCCGCGGCGCTCGAGGTGGCCGACCGGCTCGGGGCCGTGCTCGCCCGCATCGTGAGCGTGCTCGGGAGCATGTTCGATCCCGAGCGCGTGGTCGTGTCGGGCGCGATCGCGGCCGGCATGACCGACGTCGTCGCCGCCGCTCGGCGGGCGCTGCCGACCGACCTCGACCTGCCGGCTCCGACGATCGCGCTGTCCGATCTCGGGGCCGACGTGGTCGTGCGCGGCGCGGTCGCCGCGGCTGCCTCCCACGCCCGCGAGCGCGCGCTCGACGTCTGGACCTTCGCGCGCCCCTGACCCGCCCCGCCGACTCAACCACGCCGCCGCCTGACCCGCTCGACCCCAAACCGACTGCACGTATTCAGGCGGGCGGCACGGGGCGGCACGGTCCCGCGGCGGAATTCCGCGGCCAGACGTGCGCACACGAGCCGCCCAGCCTGAATTCGTGAGCCGGGGGGCGGCGCATCGAGCGCGTGCCTAGGGTGGAAGGCATGGCTGACATCCTGGCGATCACCGGTGGTCACGTCGTCCCCGTCGTGGGCGACCCGATCGAAGGCGGCACCGTGGTCGCCGTCGACGGCGTCATCGCGGCAGTGGGCGCGGATGCGGCGATCCCCGACGGCGCCCGCGTCATCGACGTGCGCGGCAGCTGGGTGCTGCCCGGCTTCGTCGAGGCGCACGGCCACCTCGGCGTGCACGAGGACGGCGAGGGCTGGTCGGGCAACGACACGAACGAGATGACCGACCCCAACGGCGCGCGCTTCCGCGCGCTCGACGGCATCGACATCGAGGAGGTCGGCTTCCGCGACGCCCTGCGCGGCGGCGTCACGACCGCCGTCATCAAGCCCGGCTCGGGCAACCCGATCGGCGGGCGCACCGTTGCGATCAAGACGTGGGGCGGGCGCACGGTCGACGAGCAGCTGCTGCGCTACGACGTGTCGGTCAAGTCCGCGCTCGGCGAGAACCCCAAGCGCGTGTACGGCGACAAGAAGCAGACCCCCTCGACGCGGCTGGGCGTGGCCGCGGTCATCCGCGAGGCGTTCGTGAAGGCACGCGGCTACGCCGAGAAGCGCGCGGCGGCCACGGCGAAGGGCGAGCCGTTCGAGCGCGACCTCACGAACGAGACGCTCGCCGCCGTGCTCGACGGCGACCTGCTGTGGGACCAGCACTGCCACCGCCACGACGACATCGCCACGGCCATCCGCATCGCGGAGGAGTTCGGCTACCGCCTCGTGGTCAACCACGGCACCGAGGGGCACAAGATCGCCGACGTGCTCGCCGAGAAGGGCATCCCCGTGATCTTCGGGCCGATGCTCACGTCGCGCTCGAAGGTCGAGCTGCGCGACCGCGGCATCGGCAACCTCGCGCTCATCGCCGACGCCGGTGTCACCGTCGCCATCACGACCGACCACCCCGTCGTCCCGATCGACCAGCTGCGACTGCAGGCGATCCTCGCGGTGCGGGAGGGCCTGGATGCGACGACCGCGCTCGAGGCGCTGACCGTCAACCCGGCGGCGATCCTCCGCCTGGACGACCGCGTCGGCGCACTGGAGGTCGGCCGCGACGCCGACATCGTGGTGTGGTCGGACGATCCGCTCGCGCTCGACTCGCGCGTCGAGCGCGCCTTCATCGTGGGTCGCGACGTCGTGGAGCCGACGGATGCCGACGACCCGACGCCGCGCGTCGTCGAGCGCTGGGAGCGCTTCGGGCGTTCGTCCTGGCGGGGGTGAGCGTGGTCTTCCGCGACGACCTGCGGCCTCCCGGGGCCCTGCGCGGACCCGATTTCCTGTTGCGTCCGATCACGCTCGACGACGTCGAGCGCGATTTCGCGGCCGTCATCGCCAGCCGCGACGACCTGCGGCTGTGGGAGCAGTCGGGTTGGCCGGCCGACGACTTCACGGTCGAAGACAACCGGCGCGACGTCGCCGACCTCGTCGAGCGCCATACGGCCGGGCGCGCGTTCACGTACGCGGTCACGGATGCGGACGACACCGATAACGTCGGCTGCGTCTACGTGTTCGCGAACGACGCCGGCTTCCTCGCGCGCGCCGAGCGCACCCCCCTCGGCGACGGGGCATGGGACGACCTGGACGCCCTCGTCTATTTCTGGGTGCGCACCGACCTCCGCCAGACCGGCCTCGACGCGCGCGTGCTCGCGGCGCTGCGTCCGTGGTTCGCGCGGGAGTGGTCGCTGTCGACGGTCGCGATCGTCGCGCACGAGTCCTTCAGCGCGCAGGTCGAACTGCTCTCCGCGGCGGGCATGCGGCCGGCGTTCGCGATCCGCGAGTCCGATAAGCCCGGCCGATTCCTCGCCTTCCGGTGATGCGCGGCCGCGCGAAGCGACGTTCAGGCGAGCTCCGGTCTGCTCTGGGCCGGTCCTCTCGCGACGACGCCTGAGGTTGCCCGTTCACGATCCGGTGAGCGTCCCGCCGCGTGGGGCGGTGGCGCGGTCGGGGCGGATGCGGCGCCCTAGGATCTCGGGTGACGGAGGAGGACCGGATGACGGCGGATGGTGCACGAACGGATGCGGCCGTGCCGACGGCGCGCCGACGCGGCGTCGACGTCCTCGGACTGATCGGCGTGATCCTCGCCGGGCTCGCCCTGCTGCCCTCGCTCGCCGTGTTCCTCATCGGCCTCATCCCGGAGATGAACGCGATCTGGTGGCTCGGGATCCTCATCATCCCCGCGCTCGGCATCGTCGGCGCGGTCGTCGCCGTGCTCGGGGTGATCGGGCTGATCCTCGGCATCCGCGCGCGTGGGCGCTACGCACTGTCGATCGTTGCGATCGTGCTGGCGATCGTGCTGATCGCCCCGATCGCCCTGCTGTACTTCGGCTCCGCGGTCTGACCGGGGCGGCACCCGCCGCCGGGGTCATCGCGCACCGAGGACGGTGACGACGAACACGTCCGCGAAGACCAGCGGCACGTCGATGTCGTCGCCGATCCACGGCGCCCCCTCGGGAGGAGGCGCTGCGGGGCATCAGTCGACCAGGTCCGCGTGGCGGTGGACGAGCCGCCACGCGTCCTCCTCGCGCCGGAAGATCTCCGTCACCCGCAGCGTCATCGCGACCCGCTCCGGCTCGCCCTTCACGTCCATCTCGGCGACCTGTCGACCGGTCCAGTACGCGAGGTCGCCGCTGGACCCGCTGTGCAGGATCTCGAAGCGGCCGGTGCTGGCGGGGCCGAATGCGCGCGCTCCGGCGACCTGGGCGTCACGCGCCGGTCCGGCGTGCTCAATGATCGCGCCGCCGGGCGGCAGGAAGGTGGCGGGATCGTTGATGGTGAGCAGTTCCGAGAGCGGGACGGCGTCTCCGCGGATCCAGGCGTCGGACGCCTCCCGGCGTCGCCGCAGGAACTCTTCGAACACCTCCGTCATGACGGCTCTCCCTCCTCTTTCGCGCCTGCGATCGTCGGCGTCCACGCGCGCGTGGCCACCGAGACGACGTTCCAGGCGTTGATCGTGGTGATGAGCGCGACGAGAGCGCCGAGCTCGGCGTCGGCGTAGACCGCACCGGCCTCCTCCCACGCGTCGGCCGGCACGTGCGTGTCGGCGACGCGCGTCATGCTCTCCGCGAGGGAGAGCGCAGCACGCTCGCGCACCGAGAAGAACGGCGATTCCCGCCACACCGACACCGCGGCGACGCGCTCGATCGGCTCGCCGGCGGCGAGGGCGTCGCGCGTGTGCATGTCGACGCAGTAGGCGCAGCCGTTCAGCTGCGAGGCGCGGATGCGGACGAGCTCGCGCAGCCGCGCCGGGACTGCCGCCGCATCCAGTTCGCGCGCAGCGGCGGCGTCGAGCGCTGAGAGGGCGCGGGAGAACGCAGGCGCCGCGCCCTCGATGTCCAAGCGGATCGGGATGTCCAGTCGATGATCGACCGTGCTCATAGTGTGCCGCCTCTCCCAGACGTGATCCCATCGTGCCGCGCAGGTGCGGATCTTTCCAACATCTGATAGTGACGCGACCTATCATTCAAAGTGATGGAACTTCACCAGCTCCGCTACGTGCTCGCGGTCGTCGACACGGGGTCGTTCACCGCGGCGGCGGAACGCGTGCGCGTGGCTCAATCCGGCGTCAGCAGCCAGGTGCAGAAGCTCGAACGTGAACTGGGTGTCACGATCTTCGATCGCTCGTCGCGACGGGTTTCGCTCACGCCCGACGGCCAGCGGCTGCTGCCGGCGCTGCGTGCGGCCGTTGCCGCGGCCGACGACGTCCACGACCGCGCGGCCGAGCTCCGGGGTCTCGTGACCGGCGGGCTGCGGATCGGCACCGTCACCGGGCTCGTGCTGCCCGCCCTCTTCGACGCGATCAGCGGGCTCCACGCCGATCACCCCGGCCTCGAGCTCAGCGTGCGAGAGGGCCTTTCGGACCAGCTCGTGACCGACGTGCGCCGGGGCGACCTCGACATCGCAATCGCCGCGTGGGCGCTGCATCCGCCTGAGGGTCTGGAGACCGCCGTGCTCGTGGACGACGCCCTCGTCGCCGTCGTGTCCGCCGACCACCCGTGGGCGACGCGACGCGTGGTGCGGCCCGCCGACATCGCGGCGGCGGACGTGATCGCGCTCTCCCGCGGGGCCGCCGCGCGGGTCGCGCTCGACGCGATGCTCGGACGAGCCGGCGCGTCCGCGACGCCGCGGTGGGAGGTCGCGACGCCGGCCCTTCTCGAAACCCTCACGGCGCGGGGACTCGGCGTGGGCGTGGCGAGCGAGACCACCGTGAGCGGGGCGGAGGGGCTCGTCCGCCTGCGCATCGACGACCCGCGCGCACGCTCTCAGTTCGGCATCGTGTGGCGACCGGGGCCGGGCGCGGCGGCCCGCGCGCTGTTGCAGCTTCTGCTCCCGTCCCGCGAGGAGTGAGCGGCGGATGCGTCAGGCGACCGCGAACGCCTCCCAGTTGCCCTCCGAGACGACGCGCACGTCGGAGCCCACGACCGAGATGGCGGTCTGCTCGTCGATCGCAAAGGCCGGCGCGCCGAGCGCCGCCGCCCAGCGGCGTGCCGCCGCTGTCGTGTTGCTCTCCCATCCCGGGTAGTCCAGATGCGGGAAGATCGAGAAGTCCACGAGGCCGAGGGTCTCGTCCGACCCGCCCGGGCGCCAATCGACGAACTCGGGCCCGATGCGCGGGGTCATCACCATGCTGCCGGCGCTCACGCCGACCCACACGACGTCGAGATCCGGCAGCATCCGGTCGAGGCCGACCTCCCGCATCCGGTGCGCGAGGAAGACCGCCTCGCCGCCGTCGGCGAGGATGACGTCGGTCGCCTCCACCCACGGTCGCCAGCGCTCGGGATCGACGTCGCGCAGGGCCGCGAGCTCCAGCACACCGACCGTCCGCCAGCCCAGTCCGACGAACGCGTCGCCGAAGGGCGGGGCGCCGGCCGTCGACCGCCACACGCTCTGGGGTGAGCACATCGGCTGACCCCACTGGGCGGTGGGCACGACCAGGGCATCAGCTTCCTCGATCGGCTTTTCGAGCAGCCGCACGAGCTCGGCGCGGATGCTGGCGTTCGTCACGCCGCCGGAGGTCAGAAGCATCTTCATGCCGCCGATCGTGTCACGAGCCGTCCTCCGGCACCTACCAGAACTCCACTGCTCCGTCGAGCACGGAATGGCCGGATGCAGGCGACATACAATCGCCGGACGGAGCGGCCCCGCCCTGCGCAGCGAAGGAGCCACACATCGACGAGCATCGCGCCCCGGCCGCCGGCGGCGCCGTCCCGGCGCGCACGACATGGCGCGCCACGCTCGCTCGCCTCGTCCACATCTCGCGACCCGTGCTGTGGATCAACACGATCGGCACCGGCATGCTCGGGATGTGGCTCACGGGGCGCCTGCTGGATGCCGCGGCGATTCCGCTCCTGCTCTGGCTGACCCTGCCGTTCAACCTCCTCATCTACGGCGTGAACGACATCTTCGACCAGGAGACCGACGCGCTGAACCCGCGCAAGGGCACGATCGAGGGCGCCCGCATCGCACCGCGCGAGGTGCGGACGATCGTGCGGGCTGTGGCGGTGACGAACGTGCCGTTCCTCGTGTGGTTCCTCGTCGCCTACCCGCTGGCCGCCAACGCGCTCGTGCTTCTCTACACGGCCGTGTTCGTCTTCTACTCCGCACCGCCGCTGCGCTTCAAGCAGCGTCCCTTCCTCGACTCGCTCAGCAACGCCGCCTACGGCCTGCCGCTGCTGATCGTGCCGGTGGCCATCGGCGCCCCGCCGGTATGGCCGGCGGTGGCCGGCCTGCTCGTGTGGAGCGTCGCCAAGCACGCGTACGACGCGGTGCAGGACATCGACGAAGACCGTGCGGCGGGCATCATGACCACCGCCGTGCTGCTCGGCCCCCGCGGGACGGCCCTGTGGAGCGGCGCGTGGTGGCTCGCGGCGACGGTCCTGTTCGCGCTCGTCAGCGTGCCCGTCGCGCTCGTCAACCTCGTCATCGCGGGCGTCCTCATCGGATGCCTCCTGATGCGCCCGACCCCGGCGACGGGCCGGCGTCTCTACCCCGTATCCATCGCCTTCCCGTACGTCGCCGGGTCTCTCGCGAGCGGCCTCCAGCTGACGAAGATGTTCTTCGAGGCCACCGGATGAGTCGCATCGTCGTCGTGGGCGCGGGGCTCGGCGGCCTCGCCGCATCCGCGCTTCTCGCCCATGCCGGTCACGACGTGACCCTGCTCGAGCGGTCCGCGTCGGTGGGTGGCAAGAGCCGGCGGCTCGAGGTCGACGGCCAGCGCATCGACTCCGGTCCCTCGCTCGTGACGTTCCCGGGGGTGTGGGAGGAGCTGCGGCGGCGCCTCGGGGTGGCGGCGGACGCCGGGCGGCTCGACTTCGAACGCCTCCCCGAGGTGGGGCGCTACTACTTCGCCGGCGAAGAGGTCACCCTCCCGGTGCCGCCGGGCCACCGGTGGCACGCGGCGTGGCAGCGGTTCAGCGAGCTCCATGCGCCGCTCGCCGACGATGTCACCTCCCTGCTCGTCGCCGACCCGCTCGACCGCCGCTCGCTGCCGGCGCTGCGGCGACTGCTCGCCGTGTACGGCACACGTCTGAGCACCCGCGCGTACCTCGACAGTCTCCCGTGGCTTCCCGACGGCCTGCGCGAGATCATCGCGATCCACACGCTCAACGCCGGTGTCGCGCCCGCGCGCACCCCCGCGCTGTACGCGAGCATGCCCGCGATCATGGCCGCCTCGGGCGTGTGGGTGCCGCGCGGCGGTGTCTACGAGATCCCGCTCGCGCTCGAGCGGATGGCGGATGCGGCGGGGGTCGTCATCCGGACCGGACAGACCGTCACCCGCATCGAGCGCGGACGCGTGCTCACGCTGGACGGATCCTTCGCCGCGGATGTGGTCGTGGCCGGCCTCGACGCAGACCGCGTGACCGCGCTGCTGGGCGGCTGCTCACGTCCAGCCCGCGCCCTCTCGTGCTCGGCGGTGGCCATCTACGGAGCGCTCCGCGAACCGCTGCCGGAGTCGATCGCGGCTCACAGTGTGATTCTGCCGACGCGACCCGACGCGCTGCATCGCAGTCTCGCCGCGGGCGACGACCCGGCCGAGACGATGGCGTTCGTCAACCTGTACCGGGCGGGGCAGGTGTACCCGAACGAGCGGAGCACCCTCGCGGTGCTGCTCACCGCGCCGGCTGACGGCTCGGCGTACACCCTCGAGCACCCGTTCGTGCGCCGCGAGGTCGAGCGCATCTCGCGGGCGATGGGCCTCCACAGGCCCCTCACCGAGGCGATGTCGGGTGCGACGGTCCTCGATCCGCGGTACTTCGGCACGTTCGGCGAAGCGCACGGCGCCCTCTACGGCGCGGCGCGGCCGCTCTGGATGAGCGGGCCGCTCCACCGCCCCGCGCAGCACGACCTCCGCCGGCCGTGGCTCTACCGGGTCGGCGCATCCGTGCACCCGGGCGGTGGCATTCCCGCCGTCCTCGGCGGCGCGATGATGGTCGCGGCGAAGCTGCTGCGCCGCCACCCCGCCTAGCCGACAGGTCGACCGAATTGCGCATTCCCCCGGTGCAGAAAACGCACTCGTGAAGACGAACCGTAAAGTCCGGATGCGGCTTTGGTAGACAGATGCGAAGCATCGACCGCCATGGCATCTCTCAGCCCCGGGCTCCGCGTTTCCGCAACGCGAGACGGGCGCTTCTTCGCAAGCGCCCCGGAGTGCCCGTCGATATCGACGGCGCTCTCGGTGCGGGTGGGTCCCCCAGCCCACCCGCACCTTTCCCGTGGCATGGTTGTCCCGTCGCGAGCCGGGGTGAGAACGGTCGTCCGCCGTCAGGTGAAGTCGCCCGGGGCCATGTCGGTGAAGCGCGAGTAGTGACCCTGGAAGGCGACCGTGATCGTGTCGGTGGGGCCGTTGCGGTGCTTGGCGACGATGAGGTCGGCCTCGCCCGCCCGCGGGCTGTCCTTCTCGTAGGCGGCCTCGCGGTGCAGCAGCACGACCATGTCGGCGTCCTGCTCGATCGATCCCGACTCGCGCAGGTCGGAGAGGGCCGGCTTCTTGTCGGCGCGCTGCTCGGGGCCACGGTTCAGCTGCGACAGCGCGATGACGGGAACCTGCAGCTCCTTGGCGAGGAGCTTCAGCGCGCGCGAGAACTCGCTGACCTCCTGCTGGCGTGACTCGACGCGCTTGCCGCTGGTCATGAGCTGGAGGTAGTCGATGACGACCATCTTCAGACCCTCGCGCTGCTTGAGGCGCCGGCACTTCGCGCGGATCTCGACGAGGGTCATGTTGGGGCTGTCGTCGATGTAGAGCGGCGCCTCGTTGATGCGCCCGCGCGTCGCGGCGATCGTCGTCCAGTCCCGCGAATCGAGTGTGCCCTTGCGCATCGACTGGAGGGGGATCGCACCCTCGGCGCTGAGCAGGCGCATCGCGATCTCGCTGCGCCCCATCTCGAGGGAGAAGAAGATCGTCGGAGCGCCGCCCTTGATCGCGGCCGCGCGCGCGAAATCCAGCGCCAGCGTCGACTTACCCATCGCGGGTCGTGCCGCGATGATGATCATCTGGCCGGCGTGCAGACCGTTGGTGAGCTGATCGAGACCCGAGAAGCCGGTGGGGATGCCGGTCATCTGACCGTCGCGCCCGCGGGCGGCCTCGATCTCGTTGACGGCCGCGTCGACGGCGGTCGTGAGCGGCACGTAATCCTCGGCCGTCTCGGCGCCGGAGACGTTGTAGATCTCCGCCTGGGCATTGTTGACGAGGTCGAGCGGATCGCCCTGACCGGAGTAGCCCATCTGCACGATGCGGGTGCCGGCCTCGACGAGACGGCGCAGCAGCGCGCGCTCGGCGACGATCGATGCGTAGTAGCCGGCATTGGCGGCCGTGGGGACGATCGACGTGAGGGTGTGGAGGTAATCCGCGCCGCCGGCCCGCTGGAGCTCGCCGGTCTTGATGAGCTCGTCGGTGACGGCCACGACATCCGTGGGCTCGCCGTGCGAGTACAGCGAGAGGATCGCCTCGAAGATCAGCTCGTGCTTCGGCACATAGAAGTCCGTGCCGCGCAGCGTCTCGATGACGTCGGCGACGGCGTCCTTCGAGAGCAGCATCCCACCGAGGGCGCTCTGCTCGGCGAGCAGATCGTGCGGAGGTGTGCGTTCGGACGGGCGAGGTCCGCCGAGTCGTTCGTCGGCGATGTCCGCAATCGACACAGGCTCTCCTTTTCGGGTCGGGTGCACCGCGCTCCGCGCACGTGGGAGCGCGCCGATGAGGGGACCGACGGATGCGTCTCCACACCGTGCATGAATGACAGCACGGACCCCCGACACGCACCGACGCGTTCCGGGTACCGGCTCGAGATGGGCTGCACCCACGGTATGGAGGGAGTTCCCAGGCTGCAACTGTGCCTGTGGATAACTCTGTGGAGGGTCTGCGCGAAACGCCGTTCAGCTTGTGCATAACGGCTGTGGAGAACTCACGACACGCCCAGATGAGAAAACGCTTATCTGAGTTTTCATCAGGCCTTTTGCTGTCCACAATCATCCACTTGTGCGCTGATTGAAGTGGGGGTTGAAGGTTGACAAACGCGCGGCGGTGCTTGTGCACAACATTGGGGAGAGCGCGAACCGCTGCCAGAACAAGCAATTGGTTGTCAACACCTCTTGAAAATTTGCTATGCGCGTCGTAACGTGCATCGCATCTGGATATCCGGTCCAGTGAACGCTTCACGGGCGTCAGGGGTGAGATCGTGGAAGCAGTGCAGCGCCGCCGGCGGGTTCGTCCCGCGCGCCTGCTGCTGCTCGCGGGCATCGGCGGGATCGCCTGGGCCGCGTTCACGGTCCTGTCCGCCCCGGTGGCCGCATCCGCGGACGACGGCTCGAGCCAGGGCTCCGGTCTGCTGGGCGTCGTCTCCTCGACGGTGTCGGGCGTCGGTGACACCGTCGGCTCGGTCGTGGGCGCGGTCGACAGCACGGTGCACACGGTGACCGCCGCGGTCGCGCCCGCTGTCGAGCCCGTCGTGGCGCCGGTTCCGGCACCCGTCGTCGCGCCGGCCGCGCCCGTCGTCGCGGCTGTTCCACAGACGGTGACCACTGTCGTCGCTGCGGTCGACTCCGCCGCGACCGCGGCCGTCGACGCCGTCCTCGAGACGGCCGGATCCGCAGTCGAAGGCGCACCCGTCGGTGCCGTCGTCGAGCCCGTCGCGGATGCGGTGACAGCCGTCCCGGTTGTCGGCGGCATCGTCGCGGACACCGGCGTCGTCCAGCTGCTCACCGGAACGGCCGACTCTCTCGACCACGCGCTCACGACGATCGTCGGCACTCCGACGCCGACCGGTGGCATCCTCCCGCTTCCTCCCGTCACGGCGGTCGACCCCATCGTCGACGCGCTGACCCCCACAACCACGCCGGCCCTCCCGTCGATCCCCGGAATTCCCGGCCTGCCAGGCCTTCTCCCTGGCCTCGATGGGCTCGTCACGGTGCCTTCCGGGCCCGGGACGACGGGAGCCGGCGCCCTCTCGTCGGCGCCGGATGAGGCGAGGGGCGCGCTCTGGCGTGCCGGGGGTGACGCCGCATCCGGCGCCGCGGCTGCTTCCGCGGCGATCTCGGGCGGCGCGCTCGCGGGCCAGGACTCCGCCTGGGGTGCCACGCCGGCCGCCCCGGGATCGGCGGGAACGTCCGCGTCCGGCAACGGCGCCGGAAGCGGATCCGCCGCTCTCGGGCACGAAGACTCCCACACCTCGGCGCTGGGCCCCATCGGCTCCGCCGTCCTCGTCGACGACGCGCTTCCGGGCGCTCCCGTCTACGACACCGACGTCGCTCCTGACTGAGTGAGGGTCGCGTCGCGTTCCATCGCGACAGACGACCGTCGGCGCGCATCCGCGCGCCGTCATGACCACTCATTCACTTTCAGATTTTCAGGAGCTCATGATGCGTACATTCATGAAGAGGGCGCTCCTCGGAGCGCTGGTCGGGGGCGGCATCGCCGTCCTCGGCGCAGGGGTCGCACAGGCGGCCGAGACATCCGGGAACGACGGACTGCTGTCGGGCACGCAGGGAATCGTGTCCGTCGACCTGCCGGTGACGGTGTCGGGCAACAGCATCTCCGTCATCGGCGACTCGTCGAGCAGCGGCGCGGAGACCTCCGCGCCGGCACCGGCGGCGGCACCCGCCCCGGCGACGACGAGCGGTGACGACGGCGCCGCATCCGGCGGCCAGGCGCTGGTGAGCGTCGCGGTCCCCGTGACAGTGTCGGGCAACGGCATCTCGGTCGTCGGAGACAGCACGTCGGACGGTGCGGACACCGCAGCCGCGCCGGCACCCGCCCCCGCCGCAGCGCCGGCGGGGACGTCGGGCGACGACAGCGTCCTGGGCGGCACCCAGGGTGTCATCGACGTCGCCGTGCCGGTCACCGTGTCGGGCAATGCCATCTCCGTCCTCGGCGACGCCGAGACGACGGATGCGGCGACCACCACCGGCACCGGCACCTCCGGCGGATCGACCGGCGGCGCGATGACGTCGGGCGACGACGCGATCGCGGGCGGCACGCAGGTGCAGGCGCCCGTGTCCGCGCCGGTCACCGTCGGCGGCAACGCGATCTCGGTCATCGGCGACAGCTCGACCGACGGCGCCGAGACCACGGTCGCAGGCGGCGGCTCGGGCACCGGCTCGGGTGCGAGCACGACCGGCGACGACGGCATCCTCGGCGGCACCCAGGTCGCCGCCCCGGTCACCGCGCCGGTGACCGTCGGCGGCAACGCGATCTCCGGCCTCGGCGACGCCACCACCGCCGACCCGGCCACCGGCGTTACCGGCACCACGGGCTCGAGCACCGGCTCGGGCGCGAGCACGACCGGCGACGACGGCATCCTCGGCGGCACGCAGGTCGTCGCCCCGATCACCGCGCCCATCACGGGCGGCGGCAACGCCGTCTCGGGCATCGGCGACGCCACCACCGACGGCGCCACCACCGGCGTCTCCGGCGGCACCGCGGGCGGCTCGGGCTCCGGCTCGGCCACGAGCGGCGACGACGGCATCCTCGGCGGCACGCAGGTCGTCGCCCCGATCACCGCGCCCATCACGGGCGGTGGCAACGCCGTCTCCGTGATCGGCGACAGCACCTCGACGGACGCGACCACCGCGGTCACGCCCGGCGCGGGCACCGGCACGCCGGTCACCAGCGGTAACGGCAGCGTCGGCGGCGGCACGCAGATCGTGCTTCCGATCGGGGTCCCGGTGACGGTCGGCGGCAACGCCGTGTGCGTCGTCGGCGACTGCACCACGGGCGGTTCGACGACCGTGGTCACGCCCACGACGCCGACGACCCCGACTACGCCCACGACGCCGACGACCCCGACGACTCCGACCACCCCGACGGACCCCACGGGCCCGACGACCCCCGGTGACTCGGACGGCGGTTCGGCGATCGGCGCTCCGGTGGCCCTCGGCTCCGCGGCCGCGACCGCGCGGCTGGCCGCCACGGGCGGCGAGCTGCCCTGGTTCGCGACGCTCGCGGGTCTGCTGCTCCTCGTCGGCGGCGGGGTGATCATCGCCCTGCGTCGCCGGACGGCGTGAGCGATCCCGGCTCCGCGGCGATCCCCAACCGTCGCGGCGCCGGGACACTCCGGTGAGACCGGCTCCCCCAGAGCCGGGAGGTTCCCCAGACCGACGCCGGAAACACGGATGCCGCGGACCCCAGTGGGTCCGCGGCATCCGCTCACGCCGTCGCGAGGTTACTTCGCGGCGACCACCTGCAGCGTGATCACGGCGGTGACGTCGTCACGCAGGCGAACAGTCGCCTCGTGCTCGCCCACGGCCTTGATCGGCGAGGTGATGTGGATCTTGCGCTTGTCGAGGTCGCCGAAACCGGCGGCCTTGACGGCGTCGGCCACGTCGCCCGTCTTGACCGAACCGAACAGACGGCCCTCGTTGCCGGCCTTGACCGACAGCTTGACCTTGTTCGACTCGAGGGTGTTCTTCAGGGCCACGGCCTCTTCGTGGTCGTGGATCGCGCGGGACTCGCGGGCCGCGCGGATCGACGCGACCTGCTTCTCGCCGCCACGGGACCACGCCACCGCGAAGCCCTGGGGGATGAGGTAGTTGCGGGCGTACCCGTTCTTGACCTCGACCACGTCACCGGCGCTTCCGAGCCCGGCGACCTCATTCGTGAGAATCAGCTTTGCCATGCGCGTGCTCCTTAGCGGCCGGCGCCGGAGTAGGGCAGGAGCGCCATCTCGCGCGCGTTCTTGATCGCGCGAGCGATGAGGCGCTGCTCCTGCACCGAGACACCGGTGATACGACGGGCGCGGATCTTGCCGCGCTCCGAGATGAACTTGCGGAGGGTCGCGACGTCCTTGTAGTCGATGACGCCGACGCGGATCGCCTTCGCGGGGGCGGCGTTCTTCGCGCCCTTCCGCGGCTTCCGGCGATCGCCGGTGGCCTTTCCAGCCATGTTTCCTTCTTTCGTACGAGATCGGATGCAGCGCCTACGCGGTGGGCGTCAGCATCCGGAAGTGGAATCCGAGCCGCAGGCTCAGAAGGGGGTGTCGTCTCCGTAGGAGCCGGGCGTGGACCACGCGTCGCCGCCGCCCGAGGAGGACCCGGGGGTCGACCACGGCTCGTCGGCGACCTGCGCCTGCTGGCGGGGCTGTCCGCCGCCGCCACCCGAGCTCGCGGCGCGCGTCACCTGTGCGGTGGCGTAGCGCAGCGACGGGCCGATCTCGTCGACCTCCAGCTCGATCGCGGTGCGGTTGTTGCCCTCACGGTCCTGGTAGGAGCGCTGCTTGAGGCGACCGGTCGCGATGACGCGGGCACCCTTCGTCAGCGAGCCGGCCACGTGCTCGGCGAAGTCGCGCCACACCGAGGCGCGCAGGAAGAGCGCCTCGCCGTCCTTCCACTCGTTCGCCTGACGGTCGAACGTGCGGGGCGTGGATGCGATGGTGAAGTTCGCCACCGGCAGCCCGTTCTGCGTGTAGCGCAGCTCGGGGTCGGCCGTCAGGTTGCCCACGACGGTGATGACGGTCTCGCCGGCCATCAGGAGTCCTTCTTGGCCGTCCGGGTCTCGGGCACGGACGCCTTGCGGGCGGCCTTGGCCTCCTTGCGCTGCGCCTCGGCGGCGACCTGCGCGATGGCCTCCTCGGCGCGGAGGACCTTGGTGCGCATGATCTGCTCGTTCAGCTTGAGCTGACGGTCGAGCTCCTGCGTGGCCTCGCTGGACGCCGTGAAGTTGACGACGGCGTAGATGCCCTCGTTCTTCTTCTTGATCTCGTAGGCCAGACGGCGGCGGCCCCAGATGTCGACGTTGTCGATGGTGCCCCCATCGGTCGTGATGACCTTGAGGAAACCGTCGAGCTTCGGAGCGACCTGGCGCTCGTCGACCTCGGGGTCGAAGATGACCATGAGTTCGTACTGGTGCGTCACTAACCCACCTCCTTCGGACTAGAACGGCTGCCGGGCATTTCCCGTCAGCAGGAGGGTGTGTTGCACGTCGTCCGCGCGGATGCGCACTGGGGCGCGGCCGGACAACCTTCACAGTGTATCGGATGCGGCGTGCGCCCCGCGAGCCGGCCGGATCCACGTCTACTGCATCCGGTGAAACCACACCCGTCCGCCGCCGAACTCTCACCCGCCGCCGCGCCGACGAGGTGGTTCGGGCGGATCGGGTGGGTTCACTGGGCGGGCCGGCGCCCGGTCGGTAGCGTGGCGGCATGGAGTGGACCGCGGACGTGTCGAGCGGCGACTGGATCCGGGATCGGCTCGACCCGGACGGGCCGGCGTGGGGCACGACGATGCACGCGGTCGTGCCGCGCGGCTTCGCCGCGTACGCGCGCATCTTCCATCCGGCCGCGCGCGATCGGCCGGTCGGCGAGCCGTGGCCGGAGAGACCCTACGAGCGGCACGCCCGCGAGTGGGACGCCTTCCAGGAGCGGGCGCCGCTCATCGACACCGAGCTCGTGACATGGGCGGAGACGGCACGCGCATTCGACCGCGAGATGCACGCGCTCGCACAGTGGCACCGCCTCGCCATCGACTCCGACCAGCCGGAGGGGGAGGACGGACCCAGGGATGCGGCGGGTTGGCGGTACAGCGCACCCGCCGTCGGCACGCTCGACGCCGACGTGCTGGCCGTCGTCGTACGCGTCGCGCTCGCGCACACGACCACGCCCGAGGACGCGCGCGCCGCCGTGTGGGTCGGATTCGGCGGGCTCGTCGGCGGGATGGGCTACGGCGCCTCCCGCGTGCTGGCGACGTCGGAAGATCCGGACGGGCGTCACGGTGCGATGCTCGGCCACGCGGCGCGGGACGCGTTCAACGACGTATTCCGCAAGCCCTCGTGGCAGCCCGGCGCGCTCTCCGACGACATCTCGCGCGGCCCGCGGCTCGAGTTCCCGCAGCGCTCGTACGTGCTGTTCCACACCGGCCTGAAGGAGCTCGCCGACCCGGGATGGGCCGAGCGCGTGCCGTGGGCCGATGACCTCGGCGCGGCGACGCAGTCGCCGAATCTGGTGTGGCCGGTCGACCGTGCATGGGTGATGGTGACGGAGGTCGACTTCGACTCCACGGTGGTCGCAGGCTCGACCGAGCTCGTCCGTGCTCTGTGTCGCGACGCGCGGCTGGAGGCGCTCCCGATCGACGAGGGCGCCGACCTGTCGTGGGACGGCGACGGAGTGAACCGGTGAGCGCCCCCGTGCCCGTCGCCTTCGACGCGCGGCCGCTGACCGAGCCGGTCGATCGCGCTGAGGCGCGCGCGTTCGTGAAGGGCCTGCGGGCGGCGGGGCGGATGCCGACGTGGTCGGCGAACGCGATCATCGGCCTCGTCTTCGCGATCGTGATCGGGCTGTTCGTGCTCGGCATCGGCGGCTCGATCTTCGGCGGCATCGCGGTCGCGCTGGCGCGCGGCGGTGCGGGCGGCTTCGCACTGGTGCCCATCGTGTTCCTGGTGGTCGTGGTCGTGTTCCTCGTGCTGATCGTGATCGCGATCATCGGCGGGGCGGGTGGCGCGGTTCGGCTGTTCCGCCTCGACCGGTTCGCGCGGGCCAACGGCATGACGTTCGAACCGGCCGTGGCGGACCCGCCGCTGCCGGGCATGATCTTCTCGCTCGGCGACTCGCGCCGCGCGAGCGACCTGGTGCGCGGTGCGCAGCCCCGGTTCGTCGAGTTCGCCAACTACCGCTACGAGACGGGGTCGGGCAAGAGCCGTCAGACCCATCGGTGGGGGTACGTCGCGATCAAGCTCGACACACCGCTGCCGAACATCGTGCTCGACGCCGTCGGCAACAACGGCCTGTTCGGCGCATCCAATCTGCCGGCGACCTTCGACCGCGACCAGCGACTGAGCCTCGAGGGCGACTTCGATCAGTACTTCTCGCTCTACTGCCCGCAGGGCTACGAGCGTGATGCTCTCTACTTGTTCACGCCCGACATCATGGCCCGCTTCATCGACAACGCCGCCGCCCTCGACGTCGAGATCGTCGACGACTGGCTCTTCCTCTACGCGCGACGCGACCTGTCCACGCTCGACGCGGCGACATGGCAATGGCTGTTCTCGGTCGTCGCGGCGCTCCTCGACAAGCTCGCGCAGTGGTCGCGGTGGCGCGACGAGCGCTTGGCCGCACCGAGCCCGGCTCCGGCGGCGCTCGGCGGTCCCGCGTCGACGGATGCGGCCGCATCCGGGATCCCCGGCGCCACCGCCGCGCCCGCCCCGCTGCTCACCCCGCCGCCGGTGGGCGTGGCGCCGCAGGGCCGGCGCCTCAGGCGCGGGGTGTCGTGGGCGTCGATCGCGATCGCCGTGCTGTTCGTCGGGGGCTGGATCCTCAACCTCGTCCTCGGCGCCCTCGGCCGCTGACGGCCGCGCGTGTCGCGGGGATCGGCGGCCGAACGGGTCGGGATAGCCGCCGATCCACGCACGTCGCGGGGTCAGCGGGCCGACCAGCCGCCGTCCATCGTGTAGCTCGCGCCCGTGACCATGCCCGCGTCGGGCCCCGCGAGCCACAGAGCGAGGGAGGCGACCTCGGCGGGTTCGACGAGGCGCTTGATCGCCGCCTCGGCCAGCAGCACGTCCTCGACCACCTCCGATTCGGGGATCCCGTGCAGACGCGCCTGGTCGGCGATCTGCTTCTCGACCAGCGGCGAGCGCACGTAGCCCGGGTCGATGCAGTTGCTCGTCACACCGCAGGGCCCGCCCTCCAGAGCCGTCACCTTCGAGAGGCCCTCCAGGCCGTGCTTCGCGGCGACATAGGCCGCCTTGTACGGCGAGGCGACGAGACCGTGCACGCTCGAGAGGTTGAGGATGCGGCCGAATCCGCGCTCGTACATCGCCGGCAGCGCCGCGCGGATGAGGAGGAACGGCGCCTCGAGCATCAGCCGCATCATGAACGAGAACCGCTCCGGCTGGAACTCCTCGATCGGGCTGACGTGCTGGACCCCGGCGTTGTTGACGAGGATGTCGACGTCGAGCCGTCTGTCGACGAGCGCCGCGGGATCGGAGAGGTCGACGACCCATGACGTGCCGCCGATCTCGGATGCCACGGCCTCGGCGCCGGCCGCGTCGACGTCCGCGACGGTCACGCGGGCACCTGCCGCGGCGAACGCGCGGGCGCACGCGGCCCCGATGCCGCTCGCGCCCCCGGTGACGAGGGCGGAGCGGCCGGTCAGGTCGACCGTCATCGGGCGGTCGCCCCCGCGCGGGCGGCCGTGAGCGCCGCATCCGCGTCGTCGATCGCCTGGAGCGAGACACCCTTCGTCTCCCGCAGCGACAGCACCGCGATCGCGGTGAGAACGCACGCCGCGACGATGTAGAGGGCGATCGGCAGCCACGAGCCGAAGTCTTTGAGCCACTGCGTCGCGAGGATCGGAGCGAGCGAGCCGGCCAGGATCGCGGTCACCTGGGCGCCGAGGGAGACGCCGGAGTACCGCATCCGCGTGGGGAACAGCTCGGCCATGACCGCCGGCTGCGGGGCGTACATGAACGCGTGGAAAACGAGGCCGATCGTCACGGCCAGCACGATGAGGACGGGGTTGAGGGTGTCGAACAGCGGGAACGCGAAGAACGCCCACGTCGCGCTGAGCACAGCGCCCAGCAGGTACACCGGCCGGCGTCCCCAGCGGTCGGCCAGCCGACCCAGCTGGGGAATGACGGCGAAGTGCACGACGTGCGCGATCAGCAGGGCGAGCAGCAGCTGGCTCGTGTCGTACTCGTGCACGACCCTGAGGTACACGATCGAGAAGCTCACGACGATGTAGTAGACGATGTTCTCGGCGAAGCGCACGCCCATCGCCTGCAGGACGCCCACCGGGTAGCGGCGCAGCACCTCGACGACGCCGTACGAGACGGCCTTCTCGGCCTCGACCTGGGCCTTGGCCTCGAGGAAGATCGGCGCCTCCTCGACGTGACGGCGGATGTAGAAGCCGACGAGCACGATGACGGCCGACAGCCAGAACGCGATTTGCCAGCCCCACTCGAGGAACGCCGCCGAGCTGAGCACCCACGAGGTGATGAGCAGCACGAGGGTGGCGAGCAGGTTGCCCACCGGGACGGCCGCCTGCGGCCAGCTCGACCAGAACGCGCGGGAGCGGTCCGGGCTCTGCTCGGCGACGAGCAGCACCGCCCCGCCCCACTCGCCGCCGACGGCGAACCCCTGGATGAAGCGGAGGGCGACGAGCATCGCCGGCGCCCAGTAGCCGACCGACGCGAAGCCCGGCAGGCATCCCATGAGGAACGTGGCGACCCCGACGATGACGATCGTCGCCTGCAGCGTCGGCTTCCGGCCGAACCGGTCGCCGATCTGGCCGAACACGATGCCGCCCAGCGGACGCGCGACGAAGCCCACGGCGTACGTGACGAAGGCGGCGATGATGCCGTCCAGCGGCGAGCCGGTCTGCGGGAAGAAGTACGTGCCGAACACGAGGCTCGCGGCGGTGGCGTACAGGAAGAACTCGTACCACTCCACGACCGTCCCCGCCATCGAGGCGGCGACGATGCGCTTGAGCTTGCTGGGGGTTCCGGGGGCGGCTGCGGTGCCGCGTGCATCCGAGTGCATGGTTCTCCTTCGGGCGTCGACGGTGACGATCCGTGATCCAGTGTCGGGAGGCGGAATCTGCGAAGCAATGCCCAGTCGTGCACCGACGGTGTGCACAATTGCACACATGGACGGCTCTCCTCGTGTGCGCGCCGACGACCTGCTGGTGCTTCTCGCCGTCGCCCGCACGGGCCGCTACACCGCCGCGGCGGAGCATCTTGGAGTCGACCACACCACGATCGCGCGGCGGATCTCCGCGCTCGAGGACGCGCTCGGCGGCCGAGTCGTCGCTCAGACGTCGGCCGGGTGGCAGCTGACCGACCTCGGCCGTCACGCCGCCGACACGGGCGGTCGCGTCGAGGCGGCCATGTCGCAGCTCGCGGTCGGCGACGCGGCACCCGACCCGGTCGCCGGCGTCGTGCGCCTGTCGGCGACCGACGGCTTCAGCGCCTATATCGCCGCTCCGGCGATCGCCCTGCTGCGCGAGGCCCATCCGCGCCTGAGCGTCGAGGTGGTCACCGCGACGCGCCGCGGCGCCGCCCATCGCCCGGGGCTGGACCTCGAGGTCGTCGTCGGGAAGCCCCAGACCGCACGAGCCCACGCGGTCGAGCTCGGCGAGTACACGCTCGGCATGTACGCCTCGCGCGACTACCTCGCTCGCCATGGGCTGCCCACGACAGCCGACGAACTGCAGGAGCATCGCCTGGTGTACTTCGTCGATTCGATGCTGCAGGTCGAGGCGCTCGATCTGCCGCGCCGCCTCGTGCCCCGCATGCAGGACGGCCTGACCTCGACGAACGTCTTCGTGCACGTCGAGGCGACCCGGGCAGGGGCGGGCGTCGGGCTCCTGCCGTGCTTCGCCGCCGACCGCCACGACGACCTCGTGCGGCTGCTGCCCGACGTCTTCGCCGAACGGCTGCCGTACTGGATGATCGTGCGAGCCGAGTCGATGCGGCTGCCCGCCGTGACGGCCGTGGCCGACGCGCTGCGCGCGCAGACCGCCGCATCCGCCACCCTGCTGGCCGGCCGCGGCTGACGACGCGCCGCAGCGCTCAGGCGGGGGCGAGGCCGAAGTGCTCGAGCTCGGCGGGGGTCAGCATCCGGGAGCGGATGAGGAAGCGCATGCCCGTCGGACCCTCGACGCTGAAGCCCGCGCCGCGGCCGGGCACGACATCGATCGTGAGGTGCGTGTACTTCCAGTACTCGAACTGCGCCTCCGACATGTAGACCTCGATCGGCTCGAGCTTCTCGGTCCCTGAGCCTGTCGAAGGGTCGATCGCGCCGAGATGCACGTCGGACGGGCCGGTGAGGAACATCCCGACGGGGTAGCACATGGGCGAGCTGCCGTCGCAGCATCCGCCCGACTGGTGGAACATCAGCGGTCCGTGCTGCGCGGTGAGATCGCGCAGCAGGGCCGCCGCGGCATCCGTCACGGCGACCCTGCTCATCGCTGCGTCGGGCATGGCTCAGAAGAAGCCCATCGCGCCCTCGGCGTACGACACCAGCAGGTTCTTCGTCTGCTGATAGTGGTCGAGCATCTTGAGGTGGTTCTCTCGACCGATGCCCGACTGCTTGTACCCGCCGAACGCGGCATGCGCCGGGTACTGGTGGTAGGTGTTCGTCCACACACGACCGGCTTCGATGGCGCGCCCTGCCTTGTACGCGAGGTCGCCGCTACGGCTCCACACCCCCGCTCCCAGGCCGTAGAGCGTGTCGTTGGCGATCGAGATCGCGTCGTCGAAGTCGTCGAATGCCGTGACCGACAGCACCGGGCCGAAGATCTCCTCCTGGAAGATGCGCATGTCGTTCGTGCCCTCGAACACCGTCGGCGCGACGTAGTACCCGCCCGACAGTTCGCCGCCGAGGTCGACGCGCTCGCCGCCGGTGAGGAGCTTCGCGCCACCCTGCTTGCCGATGTCGATGTAGCTGAGGATCTTCTCCAGCTGATCGTTCGACGCCTGCGCACCGATCATCGTCTCGGGATCGAGCGGGTTGCCCTGACGCACCTTCTTCACGCGCTCCAGCCCGTCGGAGAGGAACGTGTCGTAGATCGAGCGCTGGATGAGCGAGCGCGACGGGCACGTGCACACCTCGCCCTGGTTCAGCGCGAACATCGTGAAGCCCTCGAGCGCCTTGTCGTAGTAGGCGTCCGACGTGCTGCGCGCCACGTCCTCGAAGAACAGGTTCGGGCTCTTTCCCCCGAGCTCGAGGGTGACGGGGATGAGGTTCTGAGACGCGTACTGCATGATGAGGCGCCCGGTCGTCGTCTCGCCGGTGAAGGCGATCTTGCGGATCCGCTTGTGCGACGCGAGCGGCGCGCCCGCCTCGATCCCGAAGCCGTTGACGATGTTCACCACTCCCGCCGGCAGCAGGTCGCCGATGAGGTCGAACAGGAACAGGATCGACGCCGGCGTCTGCTCGGCGGGCTTGAGCACCACGCAGTTGCCCGCGGCGAGCGCGGGGGCGAGCTTCCACGTCGCCATGAGGATCGGGAAGTTCCACGGGATGATCTGGCCGACCACGCCCAGCGGCTCGTGGAAGTGGTAGGCCACGGTGTCGTCGTCGAGCTGGCTGAGCGTGCCCTCCTGCGCGCGCAGCACGCCGGCGAAGTATCGGAAGTGGTCGACGGCCAGCGGGATGTCGGCGGCCAGCGTCTCGCGGACGGGCTTGCCGTTCTCCCACGTCTCGGCGACCGCGATCTTCTCCAGGTTCTGCTCGATGCGGTCGGCGATCCGGTTCAGGATGACGCTGCGCTCGGCCGGCGTCGTCTTCTTCCACGAGGCGAACGCCTTCCACGCCGCATCCACCGCCCGGTCGATGTCTTCGGCGGTGCCGCGCCCGACCTCGCAGAACGGCTTGCCCGTGACCGGGGTGATGTCCTCGAAGTACTCGCCCTTGATCGGGTCGACCCATTCGCCGCCGATGTAGTGCCCGTAACGGGAGCGGTACTCGGCGACCGCCCCGCGCTGTCCGGGTGCGGCGTAGACGCTCGAGACGCCCTCTTCGACGATCGTCATGTCGTGTCTCCTTCGACTGTGCATGCGCGACGCGGCAGCTGCGCCGCGCTCGTGCGTCGACGGTAGACGCGGGGACGTTGCATCCGGTTGCAGCGGGTCAGTCGCGGGGCAGCAGCCGCTCGACGAGCGCGTCGACGATGTCGTCGGTGGACGTGTCGGGATCGATCGACGTCGTCAGCCGATCGAGCAGGAGCCCGTCGATCGCGTAGTGGAAGAGCGCGATGTCGCGGCGATCGCCGGGAAGCCCGCGCTCTTCGTTGAATGCGACATCGGCGTCGAAACCCGCGCGCTGCCATGCTCCGAGCGCGTCGGCGACCTCCGGTGTGCGCGAGGCTTCGAGGCGAAGTTCGATCAGCGCGATCGCGACCTCGCGCTCCGTCGTCAGCCGCGCGACGATGTCGCGGATGTAGTCCGCGAAGAGTGCCCGCGTGGGCGCGCGCTGGGCGAGGCGCTCGTGCACGTCGGGCCGAGGGGCCAGCCGTTCGCCGATCCGCGCGACGAGGGCGTCGACGAGCGCGCGACGCGTGCGGAAGTAGTTGGAGGCGGTACCCGCCGGTACTCCCGCCCGTGCGTCGACGGCGCGGTGCGTGAGCCCGCGCGCCCCCTGCGCGGCGAGCACGGCGAGCCCCGCGTCGGTCAGAGCCGTGCGGCGCGTCTCATTGCGGGCCATGGGGCGACTCTACCGAAACCACAACATCTGTCGTAGTCTGTCAATCACTACGGATGTCGTTATTGGAGTCTCATGCGCGCGCTCACCTACTTCGTCGCCACGTCGCTGGACGGCCGCATCGCCGCCCCCGACGGGCTCTTCGACGCGTTCCCGATGGTCGGCGATCACGTCGACATGCTGCTCCGCGAATGGCGCGACACCCTCCCCGCCGCTGCCGCCGCCGCGCTGGGGGTGGAGCCGGACGGCTCGCGATTCGACACCGTCCTCATGGGGTGGGAGACGTACGCGGCCGGATTCGCTCAGGGCGTCGACGACCCATACCCGCACCTGCGGCAGGTGGTCTTCAGCCGCCGTCATCGCGATGCGTCGGTGCCGGCCGGTGTGACGCTCACCGACGAGGATCCGCGCGCCGTCGTACGCCGACTGAAGGCCGAGCCCGGCGGCGCCGGCATCTGGCTCTGTGGCGGCGGCGTGCTGGCCGCGCAGCTCGCCGACGACATCGATCGCCTCGTCCTGAAGGTCAATCCGCTGATCTTCGGCGCGGGGCGGCCCCTCTTCGCCGGCGACTACACCCCGCGGTCGTTCCGCCTCGATCGTTCGCGGACCTACGACTCGGGTGTGGTCGTGAACGAGTACAGCCGGAGCTGACTCAGCGCTCCTCGAGGCGCTCGAGCCGTGCGACCAGCGCGGCTCGGCGCGGCGAACGCGCCGGCAGCAGGCGCAGGCACTCGCGCAGCACCTCGGCGTCATCGGACCCGCCGGCGGTGTCGGCGTAGGCGAGGAGCACGTCGACGCCGGCCTCGGCGAGGAGCGACTCCCGAATGGCGCGGCGCACCGAGTCGCGCAGCTCGGCCACGCCCGGCGCATCCGAGTCGGGGAGCACCGGGCCCGGGCAGGCGGCGAGGGCGACGCGATGCGCCCCCCGATCCAGGAGCGACAGCACGTGCTGCGCATCCGTCTCCAGCGGAGCGGCGAGACGGTACGGGCGGGACTGCGGCGCGAGGTGGGGCGCGGCGCGCTCGAGCACCTTGCGCAGACGCGTCATCTCGGGACGCAGCGTGTCGGTCGCATCGTCACCGTAGACGAGCTCGGCGAGCGCCTCCGCCGAAAGCCCCTCGCGGTGGACAGCCAGCATCAGCAGGATCTCGGCATGCCGGGCGCTCAGCTCGACGATGTGCTCGGCGGCGTGGGACGACACCTCCAGGAGCGCACGGTCACGTCCGAGCACCCGCAGGATCGTCCGCTGCGGAGTCGCCGTGCGTCGGGCCGGGCGGGATGGGGGCGGAGCGGCACGGGCCCGCAGCCGCGTGACGAGGAGCTCGCCCTCCACCGCCCGCGCCGCCGCGTCCACGAGCAGCTGCGCCTGCGGGGTCACCGCCTCCGACCCTCCGGTCACGTCGATGACGCCGATGAGGCGGCGCGTCTCGGGATCGTGGACGGGCGCCGCGGTGCACGACCACGGCTGCACGAGACGGTTGAAGTGCTCGGCCTGGCGGATCTGCACCGAGCGGTCCAGGGCGAGCGCCGTGCCGGGCGCGGACGTGCCGACGGCGTCCTCGGACCAGTTCGCCCCGGCGACGAAGCCCATGTCGCCGGTGAGGGTGCGCACTCCTCGGTCGCCCTCGACCCACAGCAGGCGCCCCGCCGCGTCGCCGACCGCGACGACGACGCCGGACTCCTCGGCGGATCCGGGCAGGAGCAGCGCCCTCACCATGTCCATGACGTCGGCCAGCGGGTGCGCGCGACGATACGCCTCGAGCTCATCGGCGGTGAGGTCGAGGCGCGGCAGCCCCTCCGGCCCGACCGCCGAGGCGAGCGCGCGACGCCACGATTCGCGCACGAGCGGGCGCACGTCCGCGAGCCGGCGGTCATCGCCCGCGACGAGCTCGTCGTGCGCGCGCTCGATGAGCAGCCTCGAGGTCGCGGGGGCGACATCCAGGCGCGTGGACCACGGCGACGTCATGCCGGCTCCGATCGACGGCGAACGGGCGTGCGGTCAGTGTACGTCGCGTCGCGCGGTTCCGGCAGGGATCGTGGGGGAGGACACTGGCGACATGGACATCGAGGCGACGGCCGCCGAGCTGCTGGATGCGGCGGCGGCGGACCAGCAGGTGGTGCGGCGCCTGGAGGCGGATGCACCGGTGCCCGAGTTGCGCGCGGCGGTGCGCCGGCTGGCCCGGGCGCGCGGCGTGCGCATCCGCACGGCGATGCTGGGCCACGCCCTCGCGGTGGTGCGAGCCGATGCCGACGTATGGCACGAACCGATCCCGACCATGCGCGCGAAGCTCACACCTGACGACGCGCGCTGACGCTCACCAGGGCAGCGGCTGCCCGTCGCGCGTGAAGCTGCCGGGCTCGACGGGCGTGTCGCCGAGGATGGGCCACAGGATGCTGCGGGCGCCGTCGACGGGCGGACGGGCACCCATCTCCGCCATGCCGGGAGCGGTTGCCGTGAGCCCGGGGTCGACGACGTACACCGGGACGCGCCCCTCGAGCTCGAGTGCCGCCTTGCGCGCGAGGGCGTGCACCGCCGCCTTCGACGCGGCATACGACGCAGCCCCGGGCTGGGTCGCGATGCCGAACCGGGGATCGCCGTGCGAGCCGCCGCCGCTGCCGACGACGATGAGCGATCCGTGGCGCGCCTCGAGCGCAGGCGCGAACGCCTGGATCGTGCGCCATGTGCCGAGCACGTTGACATCGAGCACCGCGCTCGCGGCGTCGAGGTCGGCGGCCAGCGCCGTCTCCTGCCACGGGGCGAACGCGGCGGCGTTCGCGACGACGAGGTCGACGTCCCCGGCCTCCCGCGCCGCATCCTCGAGGCTCCGCGCATCCGTCACGTCCGCCTGGATCACGCGGACGTCGCTGTCATCCGCCCAGGCTTCGGGCACCGCGCCGCGATCGCGCACCAGCGCGATGACGCGCCATCCGTCCTCCCGCAGGAGATCGACCGCAGCCGCGCCGATCCCCCGGCCGCCTCCCGTGATCACTGCTGTCCGTTGTCCGGCCACGTCGTCCACCTCCGGTCCGTCACGTGAGATCGTGCGCCCGGAGCACCGCGGTGTCATTCGGCGGGGGCGGCCGTCAGACGCGCGCCGGCAGGTTCTCGGATGCCCACTCCCCGAGCTGCGCGAGGATCGGCACGAGTCCGCGGCCCTGCGGCGTCAGCTCGTACGAGACGGTGACGGGCGGGCCGGCGTCGACCTGACGCGACACGAGCTGGAGGCCGGCGAGCTCGGCGAGGCGGTCTGACAGCACCGCGTCACTGATCCCCGAGACCCCGCGGCGCAGCGCCACGAACGACAGCGGCCCCGCGCTCAGCGCGTCGATGATCATGCCGTTCCACCGCTTGCCGAGCACCGAGAAGGCGAGGCTCACCGCGGCGTCGCACTGCTGCGGCTCGTGGGTCTTCTCGGTCACCCCACCATGGTACGCGTGCTACTCTGAGTGAAGCCGCTTTGTTTTTCATAGTAACTAGCTATTCGGAGGCATTCATGTCCCTGTTCCGTCTCGACGCCAGCCTGTTCCCCGCCACCAGCGCGAGCCGCGAGCTCGCAGACCTGGTCGAGGCCGAGTGGCTCGCCGCACACCCCGACTCCACCGTGCTGCGACGCGACCTCGCCGCCGAGCCCGTCTCCGCCACCGCGTGGGCGGCCGCGGTCACCGCGAAGGGCACCCCTGAGGCCGAGCGCTCCGACGAGCAGCGGGCCGCCGTCGCGCAGGCCGCCGCGATCGCCGATGAGCTCATCGCCGCCGACGCACTGCTCTTCGCCGTGCCGCTGTACAACTACGGCGTCTCGCAGCACTTCAAGACGTGGTTCGACCTGGCTTACACCGACCCGCGCATCGACCCGCAGGGCACGGCTCTTCGCGGCAAGCCCGCGACGCTCGTCACGGTGCTCGGCGGCAACTACGCCCCCGGGTCGCCGCGCGAGGACTGGGACCACTCCACGCCATGGCTCCGCCGCGTGCTCGAGGACGTCTGGGGCCTCGACCTGCGTGTCGTGCAGCGCCCGTTCACCCTCGTGGGCGTGAACCCCGCCCTCGACGCCTTCCGCGACGCCGCCGACGAGCTGCGCGTCGCCGCCGAGCACGACGCCCGCCGTTCGGGCCAGGAGATCGCCGACCTGCACCGCGCCCGCGTGGCCTGACCCGCCGGCGCTGCTTCGTCGCGCTGCGGATTCGGATCGCGGCGCCGGATCCGGATGCGGCGGGTCGCTGCATCCGAATCTCCGCACCCGAGCCGAATCCGCGCGCGGGCCGCTGAGAGCGTCAACCCCGTGCCCGCGCCGCGCAGCCGGTGCGAGGCTGGACGGGATCCAGAGAAAGGACGCGCTCATGAAGGCCGTGCAGTATCGCGAGATCGGCAAGGGACCCGAGGTCGTCGAGATCGAGACGCCCGAACCCGGCCCGGGCCAGATCCGGCTCAAGGTGACCGCGGCGGGCCTGTGCCACAGCGACTGGTTCGTGATGGACCTCCCGGAGGAGCAGTACACGTACGGACTCCCGCTCACTCTCGGCCACGAGGGCGCGGGTGTGGTCGACAAGCTCGGCGACGGGGTCGAGGGCGTGCAGGTCGGCGAGGCCTACGCGATCTACGGACCGTGGGGCTGCGGCCGGTGCCACGCGTGCGCGCAAGGCGCGGAGAACTACTGCCCGTATGCCGCCGACCTCGGCATCGCCCCTCCCGGACTCGGCTCGCCCGGCGCGATGGCCGAGTACGTGATCGTCGACGATCCGCGCCACCTCGTGCCGCTCGGCGACCTCGACCCTGTCGAGACCGTCTCGCTGACGGATGCCGGACTCACGCCCTATCACGCGATCACCTCGGCGCGGCACAAGCTCTACCCGGGCGCGACCGCCGTCGTCATCGGCGTCGGCGGACTCGGCCACGTGGGTGTGCAGATCCTCCGCGCGATCAGCCAGGCCACCGTCATCGCCGTCGACGTGAGCGACGAAAAGCTGGAACTCGCCCGCGAGGTCGGCGCGCACCGCACCGTCGTGTCGGGCGAGGGCGCCGCCGATCGCATCCGGGAGCTCACCGGCGGCCTGGGCGCGACGGCGGTGTTCGACTTCGTCGGCGTGCAGCCCACGATCGACCTGGCGCGCGAGATCGCAGGCCTCGACAGCTTCATCCACATCGTCGGCATCGGCGGCGGCATCCTGCCGACCGGCTTCTTCTCCACACCGATGGGCGCCGCCGTGCGCGCACCGTACTGGGGCACGCGCAGCGAGCTCATCGAGGTACTCGACCTCGCGCGCTCCGGGGCGGTCGGCGTGCACGTCGAGCGCTACGGCTTCGACGGCGCCGTGGAGGCCTACCGCAAGCTGCACGCGGGCACGGTCCGCGGCCGCGCGGTCGTCGTGCCCTGAGCCGGCCGGCCGTCGCAGCGTCGGAGGATGAGCGCTTCGTCGGAGGATTCGGCCGTGAATCGCCCGGCGAAGATGCGATCCTCCGACGACGCGCGCACTGGATTCGGCTGAGCGAGCCGGATTCGGATGCGGCGGGCCGCTGCATCCGAATCCGCAGGTGTGAGCCGAATCCGCGGACGGGGGCGGCCGGGATTCAGGCCGGGCGGGCCGCCCACCACGCGCGCAGGCGCCGCTCGGCCTCCTCCTCGCCGAGCACGCCCTCGTCCAGGCGCAGGTCGAGGAGGAAGCGGTACGCCTCGCCGACCTCGCGGCCGGGACGGATGCCGAGCACCTCCTGGATGCGGTTGCCGTCGAGCTCGGGCCGCACCGCGTCGAGCTCCTCCTGCTCGCGGAGCTCCGCGATGCGCCGCTCGATGTCGTCGTAGGCCGAGGCCAAGCGGGCGGCCTTGCGGCGATTGCGGGTCGTGACGTCGGCACGCGTGAGGATGTGCAGGCGCTCGAGTTCGTCGCCCGCGTCGCGAACGTAGCGCCGGACGGCCGAGTCGGTCCACGCCCCCTCCGCGTACCCGAAGAACCGCAGGTGCAGCTCGATGAGCTTCGTGACCGACCCGATCGTGTCGGAATCGAAGCGCAGCGCCTGCAGCCGCTTGCGCGCCATCCGCGCGCCCTTGACGTCGTGGTGATGGAAGGTGACGCCGCCGCCGGGCTCGAGGCGCCGCGTCGCGGGCTTGCCGATGTCGTGCAGCAGCGCTGCGAGCCGCAGCGGCACGTCGGGGGCGGCGCCGGGATACCGTTCGTGTTCGAGGTCGATCGCCTGACGCAGCACGGTGAGCGAGTGCTCGTAGACGTCTTTGTGGTGGTGGTGCTCGTCCACCTCGAGCCGGAGCGCGGGCACCTCCGGCAGGAACCGCTCGATGAGCCCGGTCTCCACGAGGATCCGGATGCCGCGGACCGGGTCGTCGCTCGCGAGCAGCCGCACGAGCTCGCCCTGGATCCGCTCGGCGCTCACGATCGACAGCGTGTCGCCGAGCTCGCTCATCGCGGCGAGCGTCGCATCGTCGACGGTGAAGTTCAGCTGCGACGCGAAGCGCGCGGCCCGCAGCATCCGAAGCGGATCGTCGCCGAAGCTGACCGCCGGGTCGATGGGCGTGCGGAGGCGCTGCGCGAGGAGGTCTTCGACGCCGCCGGTCGGGTCGACGAGCGTCTTCCCGGGCACGCGGAGAGCCATCGCGTTGACGGTGAAGTCGCGGCGGACGAGGTCGTCCTCGAGGGTGTCGCCGAACGCGACCGTGGGCTTGCGCGTCATGCCGTCGTACGCGTCGGCGCGGTACGTCGTGATCTCCACCTGCTCGCCGGAGACGCGTGCGCCGATCGTGCCGAAGTCGCGCCCGACGTCCCAGCGGGCCGACGAGATCGGCGTGACGATGCGGAGGATGTCGTCGGGCCGGGCGTCGGTGGTGAAGTCGAGGTCGTGCGTGTCGCGGCCGAGGAGCGCGTCGCGCACCGGACCGCCGACGACGGCGAGCTCGTGGCCGGCGTCGGCGAACGCACGGCCGAGCCGCGCGACGACGTCGGAGGCGGCGAGCGCGTCGAGGCGCGCGACACCCTCGGCCATGTTGAGCATGGCTTCGAGCCTACGGCCTCGCCCTCGGCGGGCGAATCGGCCGAGATCAGTGCGATCCGCGCCGATTCGTGCTGCATCCGGCCGATTCGCCCGCACCCGGCCCGCTTACCCGAGCGGTTGCACCCGAGCGGTTGCACCCGGGCCGTGCCGAGTCGCGCCGAGCCCCGCCGAGCTGCACCCGAGCCGCGCCGAGCCCCGCCGGGCGGCACCCGCGTCAGTCCGCGAAGCGCAGGAAGCCGGTGAAGACGAGCTCGCGGATGCGGGGGAAGACGTCGGCCCGCAGTGCCGCCGCATCCACGTCCAGCAGGTCGGCGACGGCGTCGACGAGCGCGCCGAGGGGCAGGTCGCCGTCGCTCGCGCCCACGACCGCGGCCAGCGCCGGGTCGACCGACAGCGCACGGCCGAACCCGCCGCCCTGGCGCAGCTCGATGATGGTGGGCGTCTCCTCGCCCGGCCGGTGGTGACGCGCTTCGGTCACATCGGGTGAGACGACGAACCCGGATGCGGCGAGGCCGACGTCATCGGTGCGCTGCAGCCGGTCGTGCGCGGCGAGCGCCGCGGCCACGTGCGCGCCGAGTGGGCCCTCGCCCGATCCCGCGACGCGCTCGAAGCGGCTGAGCGTGGGCCGGTCGTCGGCCGGGCGGCGCAGCAGGATGTAGCCGAACCCGATCGCTGTGACCTCGCGCCCGGCGAAGTCGTCGAGCCATGCGTCGACCAGCCGCGCGTAGGCGGGCGTCCCGGGCAGCGTCCCGCCGTCGCGGATCCACAGCTCGGCGTAGGCGAGCGGGTCGAGCGTCTCGCGCTCGACGACCCATGCGTCCAGCGGAATGCTCGACTGGTCCACCCACTCGCGCACGCGCTCGAGGCCGTCCCTGCCCCCGCGCGTCTCCCAGTTCCCGAGCAGCTGCGCGACGCCGCCGGGGGCGAGATGCTCGCCCGCCCCGCGCACGACGTCGGCGACGAGCGCGTCGCCCTCGCGTCCCCCGTCGCGATACTCGTACGCCGGGACGTCCGCGACGCGCGGCGTGATCACGAACGGGGGGTTCGTGGCGATGCGGTCGAAGCGCTCGTGGCGCACCGGCGCGAAGAGGCTGCCGTGCCGCGTCTCGATGCCGTCGACGCCGTTGAGCAGGGCGTTCAGACGCGTGAAGCGCAGGGCACGCTGCGACACGTCGGTCGCGACGACACGGTCGACGTCGCGCCGCATCCGTAGGGCCTGGATGCCGCACCCGGTGCCGACATCGAGTCCGGTCGCGGCGGGTCCGCCCACCTGCAGCGCCGCGAGAGTGAGGGAGGCGCCGCCGACACCGAGCACGTGGTCTTCGGGGAGGGGGCCGCCGAGCGCCGCCTCGTCGAGGTCGCTCGCGATCCACCACTCGCCCTCGCCGTGCGCGTCGGCGAAGGCCTGCGGGCGCACGAGCGCCGCCGCACGCACGACGCGGCCGTCCAGGTCGGCGAGTCCCAGTGCGGCAAGTCCCGCCGACCCCGTCGCCGGCAGCGCGGTGTCGACGAGGTCGCGCCCCTGCTCGACGCCGAGCCCGAGAAGACGCGCGAGCACCGCGAGCGGGTCCCGGCGCTCCCCGAGCACGCGCAGCGCGGGGCCGCGCAGGCCCCGCGCGATGGCGTCGTCCGCCGTCTCTCCCCACGCCTCCCGCAGCCCGCGCGACGAGTAGCCGGCCGCGCGCAGGTCGGCGGCGAGCGCGGCGGCGAGGGCGGGGTCGGGATGCGGCAGCATCCGACCATTCAAGCGCTGTCCACGCGCCCACGGGCGAGGCGCACGGGTTGCGCACGGGCGACGCCCGTAGAATCGCTGCGGCGCGGCGGTCGGTCGCGTGGAGCTCGTATGACGTCCCACTTTCCCAGGACGGCCCGTCCGTCAGCACATCGCCGCGCACGGCGGCTGCTGGCGACCGTGCTCGCGGGGCTTGCCGGCGCCGTCCTCGCGGTCGCCACGGTCGTGCCCGCCGTCGCCGCGCCGTCGCCGTCCCCGTCGTCCAGCGCCGAGCTCAGCGGCACGGTGACCGCGACCCTGTCACCCGCCGCGGGCGGCGTCGTCCGGACCGGGAGCGCGCTGTCGGCGGTGGTCGCGCTCGACAACGGCACCGCCGGCGCCGTACCGGCCGGATCGGCCGCACTCGAGCTCGGCACCGCGCCGCTGCCCGACCGCACGGCGCTCGGCGCGTGGCTGGCCGGCAACCTCCAGACGGGTCTCGCGCCGGTCGGCACCCCCGTCGCGACCGAGGCGACCGACTCGGGGCAGCAGTCCACGGCGGACTTCGTCATCGCGCCCGACGACGCCTCGCTGGCCGGGCGCGGACCGGGCGTCTATCCGCTGCGGGTCTCTGTGACGGCGGGCGACCAGCGAGTCACCGCCCTCAGCGCGATGGTTGTACCGGATGACGCGGTGGCATCCTCGGTCGCGGTCGTCGTGCCGATCGTCGCCCCCGTGCGCTCGCGCGGCCTGATCTCCTCCGACGACCTCGCCGCCCTCACCGCGGAGGACGGCGCGCTCACGTCACTGCTGGACGCTGTCGACGGGACGAGTGCGATCCTTGCCGTCGATCCTGCGATCCCCGCCGCCATCCGCGTCCTCGGCAGCGCCGCCCCCGCCACCGCAGCCGCGTGGCTCGCACGCCTCGAGGCGCTGCCGAACGCGCGATTCGCTCTGCAGTTCGGCGACGCCGACCTCGCCACGCAGGTCTCCGCCGGCCTCACCGCGCCGCTCGCGCCGATCTCGCTCGCCACCTACATCCCCGCCGGCACGACCCTCTCGACCCCCTCGCCGTCGCCCACGAGCACACCGCCGCAAGGCACCCCGGCGCAGGAGCCGCAGCTCGCGCAGCTCACCGACATCGGGCCGCACACCTCGAGCGGCGTCTTCTGGCCGGCATCCGGATCGGCCGGCCCCGAGGTCCTCTCGATGCTGACCGGTGCCGCGGGCGGCAGCCCGTCCCTCACCCTGGTGCCCTCCGACACGACGGCCGCAGGCTCGGGCACCGCCCTCGGCCGCGCGACGAGCGGCGGCGCGCAGCTGGCGGTGTACGACAGCGCCGTGTCCGGCGCGCTCCGCCGCGCCGCGGATCAGCCGGATGCAGCGGCGCGGGGCGCGTCCCTCACCGAGGCGACGGCCTACCTGGCGTTCGCCGCCCGCGACAGCGCCGGACAGCCGCTCGTGGTCGCGGTCGACCGGGGCGCCACGAGCCGCGACCGTGCGGCACTGCGCACCGCGATCCAGACCGCGACGACCGCACCGGGGGTCACCGCGATCGACATGACGACGCTCGCGGCCGCCTCGCCGGTCGAGACGACCGTCGCCCCGAACGCCTCGACGCCGGACCGAGGCGCCGATCTGACGCAGCTCCTCGCGGACGAGGGGACGATCGGCAGCTTCGCGACGATCCTCGACGACCCGGCCCTCCTCACCGGACGCGAGCGGGCGGAGATCCTCCAACTCATCGCCGTGGCCTGGCGCTCCGACCCCGCCGCCGCCCAGGCGATCGCCGCCCACCGCACGCAGACCCGCGAGACGCTCGACGCCGTCGGCATCCTCCCCTCGGCGGTGCTCAACCTCGTCAGCTACGACGCGACCTTCTCCCCGTGGGTGCGCAACGACCTGCCGTGGCCGGTCCGGGTCGAGCTCATCGCCCAGCCCAACAATCCCCAGCTGGTCGTCGGCCAGCGCACGGAGGTCGTGGCGTCGGCCGCGAGCAACACGCGCGCGACGATCCCTGTCCGCTCGCGCGTCGGCAACGGCGCGGTGACCGTCACGATGCAGCTCTACAGCCCGACCGGCGTCGCGATCGGTCAGGTCCAGAGTGCCGAAGTGCAGGTGCGTGCGGAGTGGGAGACGATCGGCCTCGTCATCCTCATCGTGATCATGGTGCTGTTCCTCAGCGTCGGCGTCGTGCGCACCGTCCGTCGCCGGCGCCGGGCGCGTGAGCTCCGCGCCGCCGCGGACGCCGCGGACGGCGACCCCGCCCCGCTCGACCCCCGCGTGCTCGAACCTGAGGTGCGCGTCGACTCCGCGGAGGCCGACAGCACGGACCCGGATGCGGAGACTCGCCCGTGAGCGGCATCGGCCGCGCGAGCGTCCTCATCGGCGCCGGCACGATCGTCAGCCGCCTGACCGGATTCCTGCGATCGGTCGTTCTCGTGTCAGCGGTCGGCGCGGTATCCGCGGGCGGCAATGCCTTCGCGATCGCGAATCAGCTGCCCAACAACATCTACGCGATCATCTCCACCGGGCTTCTCAGCGCCGTCGTCGTCCCGCAGATCGTCAAGGCGGCCGCCCACGACGACGGCGGCCGCGCGTTCGTCTCAAAACTGTTCACACTCGGCACGGTCGCGCTGTTCGCAGTGACGGTCGTCGCGAGCATCGCCGCGCCGGTGCTGGTCGAGCTGTACGCGCCACAGTACGGCGCGGCGCAGAAGGCACTCGCAACGGCGTTCGCCTACTGGTGTCTGCCGCAGATCCTCTTCTACGGCCTCTACGCGCTCGTCGGAGAATCCCTCAACGCCCGTGGCGTCTACGGCCCGTTCACGTGGGCGCCCATCGTCAACAATGTCGTCTCAATCGCGGGCTTCGGGGCCTTCATCCTCTTGTTCGGCGCCGAGCCGTCGGCGTGGGATCCCGGAATGATCGCGCTCCTGGCGGGCACAGCCACCCTCGGCATCGTCGTGCAGGCGGCGATCCTGCTCGGCTTCTGGCGCCGCTCCGGCCTGCACGTGCGACCTGACTTCCGTTGGCGCGGGGTCGGTCTGGGGCAGATCGGCCGCCTCGCGGGCTGGACGTTCCTCATGGTCGTCGCAGGACAGCTCGCCGGACTCGTGCAGTCCCAGATCCTGTCCGAAGCCGCAGAGAAGGTCGCCGGGGTCCTCGTCTCGCAGAATGCGTGGCTGCTCTTCATGCTCCCGTACTCGATCATCGTGCTGTCGATCGGGACGCCGTACTTCACACGGCTGAGTGGTCACGCTGCTGCCGGGCGCCACGACGAGGTCCGCGCTGACATCGTCAGCAGCATCCGGGTGCTCGGCCTGTTCATCGTCGCCGCCACCGCGGCGCTGGCGGTCGCAGCCATCCCCGCCTCGCGCATCTTCACCGGGAGCGCAGATGAGGCGGTCGCCGCCGCCGAGGTGCTGTGGGGCTTCCTCGTGTGCCTGATCCCTCTCGCGGTCCTCTTCGTCGTGCAGCGCACGTTCTACGCGTACGACGACACGCGGACGCCGTTCTTCTTCACGCTTCTGCAGTGCGTGCTCGTCGCCGCCTCTGCGTGGGCCGCGGCAGCGTCGCTCCCTGTCGCACAGCTCGCCGCCGGAGTCGCTCTGGGGCAGGCGGTCGCGAGTACCGTGCAGGTGATCGTCGCAACCGTGCTGCTGCACCGCCGCCTCGGGGGGATCGGAGCCGCGCAGTGGCTCGGAAGTCTCGGACGCTTCGTCCTGGCCGCCATCCCCGCGGCTGCCGCCGGTTACGGAGTGTTGGTCCTTCTCGGCGGTGCGGACGGCTGGATCACCGCCGACAAGTTCCTCGGCGCAGCCGGCGCGGCGATCGTCGGTCTGGTCGTCCTCGCCGTGTACGCCGGGATCCTCGCCGTCTTCCGCGCGCCGGAGCTGAAGCCCGCCACGGCGATGATCCGCCGCTTCCTGCCGCGTCGCTGACAGTCTCGTGGCGGCCGGAGCGGGGGAATACCCCGCGGCTACCATGGGTTGAACGCTCTGGAACAACGAAGGGGGCGACGCACGTGCGTCACGTCATCATCATCGGATCGGGCCCCGCGGGTTACACGGCGGCGATCTACGCCGCCCGCGCCAACCTGGAGCCGCTTGTCATCGCCAGCTCCGTCGAGGCCGGCGGCGAGCTCATGAACACGACCGAGGTCGAGAACTTCCCCGGGTTCCCCGAGGGCATCCAGGGCCCCGAGCTCATGGACAAGATGCAGCAGCAGGCCGAGAAGTTCGGCGCCGAGGTGCTTTACGACGACGTCGTCGGCCTCGAGCTCGACGGGCCCGTCAAGAAGGTCACGCTCGGGTCGGGCGCCACGCACGAGGCGGAGTCGATCGTCTTCGCCACCGGCTCGGCCCCCCGCAAGATCGGCATCGAAGGCGAGTCCCGGCTGTCGGGCCGCGGGGTGTCTTACTGCGCCACGTGCGACGGCTTCTTCTTCCGCGAGCGCACGATCGCCGTGGTGGGCGGCGGCGACTCGGCGATGGAGGAGGCGACGTTCCTGACGAAGTTCGCCTCGAAGGTCTACGTCATCCACCGTCGTGAGGAGCTGCGCGCCTCGAAGATCATGCAGGAGCGCGCGTTCAAGAACGACAAGATCGAGTTTGTGTGGAACAGCGAGGTCGTCGACATCCTCGGCGACGAGGCCGTGACCGGCGTGCGCCTGCGCAACACCGTCGATGGGTCGGAGAGCGAGCTCGCCCTCGACGGCATCTTCGTCGCGATCGGATACGACCCGCGCACCCACCTCGTCCACGGCGCGCTCGACCTCACGTCGGAGGGCACCGTCTGGGTCGACGGGCGCACCTCCCGCACCTCCGTGCCCGGTGTCTTCGCCGCCGGCGACGTCATCGACCCGACCTACCGTCAAGCCGTCACCGCGGCCGGCAGCGGCACCGTCGCGGCCCTCGACGTCGAGCACTACCTCGCCGCCCTCGGCGACGCGGGCGCTCCCGCCCCGGACGCCGCCGAGATCGACGGCCTGCCCGACGCGACCAGCGTCAGCGTGGCCTGAGGAACAACCGCGCCGCATCCGGCGTTATATCCACCGACCGACTTCTGAGGAGGAGATGCACATGAGCGCAAAGGCCACGACCTCTGCCACCTTCGATCAGGATGTGCTCCAGGCCGACGGCACCGTGCTCGTCGACTTCTGGGCCGAGTGGTGCGGACCGTGTCGCATGGTCTCGCCCGTCCTGGACGAGATCCAGGCGGAGAACCCCGACAAGATCACGATCCTGAAGCTCAACGTCGATGAGAACCCTGACCTGGCCATGAAGTACCAGATCACCTCGATCCCGGCGATGAAGGTCTTCCAGGGCGGCGAGGTCAAGACGACCATCATCGGCGCGAAGCCGAAGTTCGCCCTCGAGAAGGACCTCGAATCCTTCCTCGCCTGAGCTTCCTCGCACGAGAACCCCGTCGACCTCCGGGTCGGCGGGGTTCTGTCATTTCGGAGGGATGCAGCGACGCCGTTCAGGACGCGTCGAGACGCACGTTGGCGTCCCAGCGGCGGTAGCCCTCGTCCTCGCCGAGGAGCCGCCACACCGCCCGTGTCAGCGGCGGGTAGTCCAGGGCGATCTGCCGGAGCACGCGGTAGTGACGCGCACGATTCGGGCGCGCGCCGCCGTTCTTCGCGATGTTCTCCGCGCGCAGCATCAGGACGACGAGCTCATCGACCGACGGCAGGTCCTCCATGAACTCCCACGGGTCCTCCCCGTCGAGGAGGCGCTCGTGGATGAGCACGGAGCGCTCGTCGGCGGCCTCGGCACGGAGCACTTCGAGGCTCGCCCGGCGGCGAGGGCGGTCGTCGTGCGCGGACATGCTTCCAGCGTACGTGCCTTCACCCGCGTGCGGGCCGTCTGGCTCGGACTGTGTGCAATCAGCCGCCGAACGGCTCCTCGCCGAGCTCCGACAGGATGCGATTGAGGTCCTGAATAGACGCGAAATCGATCACGATCTGGCCTTTTTTGGCAGCCAAAGAGACCTTCACTCGCGTGTTCAGGCGGTCGCCGAGTCGCTCCGCGACCTCGTCGAGCTGGCCGCGTCGCGCGCCGGCCTGCGGCCGCGTGGCGCGGCGCGGCGCAAGACCCTGCGCGGCCGCTTCGGCGGCGCGCACCGACAGGTCTTCGTTCACGATCTTGTCGGCGAGGCGCTGCATCTGCGTCTCGTCATCCAGCGACAGGATCGCGCGTGCGTGACCCGCCGTGAGCACGCCGGCGGCGACGCGCTGCTGCACGGGAACCGGCAGGCGCAGCAGACGGATCGTGTTGCTGATCTGCGGACGGGACCGGCCGATCCGGGACGCGAGCTCTTCCTGAGTGATGCCGAAGTCGGCGAGGAGCTGCTCGTAGGCCGAGGCTTCTTCGAGGGGGTTGAGCTGCGACCGGTGCAGGTTCTCCAGCAGGGCGTCGCGGAGCAGGTTCTCGTCGGACGTGTCGCGCACGACGGCGGGGATGCTCTCGAGGCCGGCCTCACGCGCGGCACGCGTACGCCGCTCCCCCATGATCAGCTCATACGAGCCGTTCCCGACATCGCGCACGACCACAGGCTGCAGCACGCCGAACTCGCGGACGCTGTGCACGAGCTCCGCGAGGTCGTCGGGATCGAAGTGCGTGCGCGGCTGGCGCGGGTTGGGAACGATCGAGTGCGGGTCGATGTGCACGAGACGCGCGCCGGGAACCGCGACGAGGTCCTCGTCCGACGACCGCGTCGAGCCTGCATCCGTGGACGTGCCACCCGGCTTCGCACTGTCACCCACTGCGGGTGCACCAGGGAAGAACACGTCGACCGGACGTGCCTCCGTCGGCTCCGCCGTGGGGATGAGGGCTCCGATGCCGCGTCCCAGTCCAGTCCTCTTCGCCATCAGGCTTCCTTCTCTTCCGTTTCACCGCGGCGGATGATCTCCACCGCCGCCTCGCGATACGCCACCGCACCCGCCGACTGCCCGTCGTACGCGATCACCGTCTGACCGAAGCTGGGCGCCTCTGACACGCGCACCGAGCGCGGGATGACGGTGTCGAGCACCTCCTGGGGGAAGTGCGAGCGCACCTCCTCCGCCACCTGCTGCGCAAGACGCGTGCGACCGTCGTACATCGTCAGCACGATCGTCGACACGTGCAGCGCGGTGTTGAGGTGCTTCTGGATCATGCGGACGCTGCCGAGGAGCTGGCTCAAGCCTTCGAGCGCGTAGTACTCGCACTGGATCGGGATGAGCACCTCGTGCGCCGCGGTGAACGCGTTGATCGTCAGCAGCCCCAGCGAGGGTGGGCAGTCGATCAGCACGAAGTCCATGCGATGGTCGGCGGACGCGAGGTAATCCTCCAGCGCCGTGCGCAGCCTGTGCTCACGCGCCACCTGCGAGACCAGCTCGATCTCCGCCCCTGCGAGGTGGATCGTGCTCGGTGCGCAGAAGAGGTTCTCCGACTCCGGGCTCTGCTGCACGATGTCGGCGAGGGGGAACTCGTCGATGAGCACGTCGTAGACGCTCGGTGTCTCGGCGTTGTGCGGCACCCCGAGCGCCGTCGACGCGTTCCCCTGCGGATCGAGATCGACCACGAGCACGCGCGCACCGACGGAGGCGAGCGCGGCAGCGAGGTTCACGGCGGTCGTCGTCTTGCCGACGCCGCCCTTCTGATTCGAGACGGTGAGCACGCGCGTGCGCCCGGAGAGCTCGACCGTGGTCGCCTCGAGCGCGCGTCGTCGTGCGGAAAGCTCCGCGAGTTCTCGGGCGATGGGCGAATCGAAGGACACACCGGATCCGGACTCGTCGGATTGTTTCACGTGAAACGCTCTCCCTCACCGCACAGAACCGGACCGAATCAGTCTACCTGCGGCCTCCCCCATCTCCCGCCGACGCGACGCTGCCGTCGGCCTCAGCAGCCTGCGGTTTCTGCTCATCCGAAACCGTCAGAGCGGCGGTGGCACACAGCGTCGGACACTCGGCGGGCACAGCGAGGCGAAGCGTCCGATTCGATGTGTGACGCATGCTCCGATCCACCGGCTTACAGAGACCCATCACGCCAGAGCGAGCGGGAGCAGCACGTCATGTATGGCGTCGCGGAATCGAGTGCCCTACGGCTCGGTGCACATCGATGTTTCACGTGAAACGCCTGGTTGGCGCGTGGAGGCGGTTCGTTCCGCTGTGCGCCGAACATCATGCGGCGAATCATCGGGGCGATCCGCGACGCGCACATCCAGCCACGACTGTGTCGACGGCCCGCACCGTCATCTATCGTCTGCCAGCCGCCGTTTCACGTGAAACATCGCTCGGCACGCAGCTCAGCGGGAAACGCGAGCGCGAACGACGCGTGTGGGTTCGTCCACCACATGCTCACCGAGCATCTCCACGCGCACGTCGACCAGGCCGAAGCGGCGGATCTGCTTCCGAGCGGCTTCGATCTCGTTCTGAGCGTTGACACCCTTGAGGAGGATGACCTCGCCGCCGTCCTTGACCAGCGGCGCCGTGATCGGGATGAGAGTGCGCAGCGCGCTCACCGCGCGGGCGGTCACGGCGTCGAGAGTGCCGGCTCCGTCCCACTCCTCGCCTCGCGACCGCACGATCTCGACGTTGTCCAATCGCAGGGAATCGACTTGCTCCAGCAGCCACGTCGTGCGCCGTTCCATCGGCTCGATGAGCACCCACGACACATCCGGTCGGGCGATCGCGAGCACGAGCCCCGGAAGACCGGCCCCGGAGCCGACATCGCCGACGCGACCGCGGAACAGCGGCGCTGCGACCGCGCTGTTGAGGATGTGCCGGGTCCACAGCCGCGGCAGTTCCTGCGGCCCGATGAGTCCGCGCTCTTCACCGTGCTCGGCGAGGGCGGTGGTGAAGCGTCGCGCCAGATCGAGCCGATCACCGAAGACGACGCGCGCGACGTCGGGCTCGTTCTCGAGTTCGGTCATCGATGTTTCACGTGAAACGTCAGGCGCGGCGGAGAACGGTGTGGCGATCAGCGCCCTCGCCGTACGACTCCGACACCAGGCCGCGCTCCGCTGCGATGTCGTGGATCAGCTTCCGCTCGTAGCTCGACATGGCGGGGAGAGAAGCCTGCGACGCCCCTTCATCGAGACGCTTCATGGCGCGCTCGACGAGCAGCTCGAGCTCGCGCTGTCGCGCGTCCCGTGAACCGCCGACATCCAGGATCAGTCGGGAGAAGCGTCCCGTGCGGTTCTGAACCGCGAGACGCGTCAGCTCCTGCAGCGCCTGCACAGTGTCGGGATCAGAGAGTCGCGAGAGCGAGCTGCCGCCGTCGGCTTCGATCGACACATATGCACGACCCGCGCGCACGTCGAGCGCGAGGTCACCGTCGATGTCCGCGATGTCGAGGAGCTCCTCGAGGTAGTCGGCGGCGATGTCGCCTTCCTGCTCGAGCTGCTCGTCGGTCACCGACTCGCGGGCATCCGAGACGTCGGTCGGGTCAAGAGTCATGGCACAGGGACTTTCGGATCGTCAGGATGCGGGGGAGTCGGGCGTCGCGGGTCGTCGGCCGGGCTGCTGCTGCTTCTTCGCGCGCTGCTTCCCGACCGGCTGCTGCCGCTTCGGGGCTGCGGCGCGCGCCTTCTCGGCCTCCTCGAGGAGACGCTGCTGCTCGGCCTGATACTTCTCCATCGACACGACCTTGCCGTTCGCGTCGATCGCCTTGCCCTTGCGCGCGAGGCGCTCCTCACGGGCCTTGGCGGCGTCGGAGCCGGGAGTCGGCATCTCACGGATGACGATGAACTGCTGCACCATCGTCCACAGGTTGCTGATGAACCAGTAGATGACCACGCCGAGCGGGAAGAAGACGCCCGAGAAGATGAAGGCCAGCGGCAGGATGTAGAGCATGATGCGCTGCATCTGGTAGGCCTGGCCGGTCTTGGCCTCGGGGGAGAGGTTCTTCGAGATGATCTGCAGCTGGGTGAAGAACTGCGACGCGATCATCAGCACCACGAGGATCGCGAGGATGATGACGGCAGAGGTGTTGCCGTTCGACCACGCCGTCGTGAGGTTCTCGTGGAGCGACGCGCTGCCGAAGAGGTCGGCGTCGTAGAACTGCTGCGTCAGCTCCGAGTCGAGCAGGCCGACACCGCCGATGCCGGCGGCCGCGTGCTTGGCCACGTCGTTCAGCACGCTGAACAGCGCGAAGAAGATCGGCATCTGCACCAGGAGCGGCAGACAGCTCGACACCGGGGTCGTGCCGTGCTTCTTGTACAGCGCCATCGTCTCGCGGCTCATCGCCTCGCGAGAGAGCTGATCCTTCTTGCCCCGATACTTCTCTTGAACTTTCCGCAGTTCAGGAGCAATTTCCATCATCTTCCGCTGGCTCTTGATCTGCCGCACGAAGAGAGGGATGAGCGCCGAGCGCACGACGATGACGAGGCCCACGATGGAGAGCACCCACGTGATGCCCTCGGCAGCCGGCAGACCGATCGCGGTGAAGACGGCGTGCCACGCCACCAGCACGAGCTCGACGAGCCACTTCAGCGGCCACAAGACGATTCCGATGAGATCCGGCACGGATCAATCCTTTCCAGGGGGCACGACGAATCCGTGCGGAGTGAGCTCGTAGCGGAAATCGCGATGCGGCTTCACATCGTCGATGCCGCCCTGAGCCCAGGGGTGGCAGCGCGCCAGACGTGCCGCCGTCAGCGCCACGCCCTTGAGCAGCCCGTGTTGCTGGACCGCCCCGACGGCGTACGCCGAACACGACGGATAGTACTTGCACACATCGCCGTAAACATGGGAGATGGTTGCGCGATAGCCGTGAAGCAGCGCGAGCCCGAGGTTGCGCGGAACGAGGGGGAGCGAGGCCGGCAACCGCGACGGCGCGAGGTGCCCATGACCGACGTAGGCGGTGGGAAGAGTCGACGTGCTCATGCGGCCGCCTTCCGTCGCAGGCAGCGCTGCACGTCGTCGCGGAGTGCCGCGTAGTCGGCGGATGCAGCGCCCGGCAGCGCGCGGATCACCACGTCTGCCCCGGGGCGCACCCACGGCAGAGCTTCGGCCGTGATCGCCTTCAGCCGACGCCGCACGGTGTTACGGACGACGGCGGTGCCGACCTGGCGACTCACGATGAAGCCGAACCGAGCCTGCGAGGATCCACCGGCGTCTCCGACGTACGTGACGGTGTGCGCACCCGCACACCGAGCACCCCGCCGGACGACGACCTTGTAATCCGATCCGCGGGTGAGTCGGTTCGGCTTCGCGAGCACCTGCGGTCAGGCGGACAGCTCGGTGCGCCCCTTGGCGCGACGAGCGGAGAGGATGGCGCGGCCGGCGCGGGTGCGCATACGGGCGCGGAAACCGTGCTTCTTGGCGCGACGACGGTTGTTGGGCTGGAACGTACGCTTGCTCATGAGATCACTTCCGGAGGTGTGTCGCCCGGGAGCTCAGGGCCGGGGACGGATCTGTCGGGACTGCCGTTACGGCATAAGTCAACCGACTAAGGCTACGTCGCGCGCCG